>JAPOTE010000056.1 GCA_026709335.1 Bacteroidota bacterium
AAAGAGGACAGCAAAGGGGAGTATATAACTACGAATGAACTCCACAATACTAATTCAAAGTTTAACGAAAATACTAGGCCGAATCTAGTGTATGATATTTTTTTCAATCCCTTGATCAATCAGGTTATTACTGGAAATTTAGGTGATAAATTACCAGATGGGTTTGTTAGGATATCTCCACACAGGGCTTCAAAGGGAAAAAACAAATTTCATGCATGGAGGTGGGAGAGGGAAAAAGTCGTTAGGGATAAGGGTGACTTAGAATTTGTTGAGTCAGAGAGTGGCTGGAAAGTTTTTACAAAACGAAGAGATTTTTCCACAACGAGTTTAAAAGATTTGATTACGAATTTTAGCACCGCTCACGGAACAGAAGATCTAAAGAAATTAGATTTGAACCTTTTTGATCATCCTAAGCCAACAGAATTGGTTAAGCTTCTTATCAAGATTATGGGCGACAAATCAATTAAGGTAGTTGATTTTTTCTCAGGTTCATCCACGACTGCCCATGCCGTTTTAGAACTGAATAAAGAGGATGATGGAACAAGAAGTTTTATTCAAGTCCAGCTCCCTGAGCCCACTAATGAAAAGAGTGACGCATACAGTCTCGGATTCAAGAATATCGCTGAAATAGGTAAGGAGCGTATTCGCAGAGTGGCCAAAAAAATCAGACAAGAAGATCCTGACAAAGCCCGCACCATGGATCTCGGCTTCAAGGTGTTCAAGTTGGATAGTTCAAATATCAAGAGCTGGGATGGAAACCCTGAAGACCTACGGCAGTCACTATATGATTCTATTGAGAATATCAAAGAGGACAGATCACAGGAAGATGTACTTTATGAAGTATTAATCAAGTATGGTTTGGACTTAGCTCTACCTGTTGAAGAGCGTATAATTGGAGAGCAAAAGGTGTTCAATGTTGGTAATGGATCCCTTTTCGTCTGCTTAGGAAACGACATCACCAGTGCAGTGGCCAACGCAATCGGTCAGTGGAAAGAAGAGTGTAGTTTCGGGTTTTGCAGAGTTATATTCAAAGACAGTGGGCTTGTGGATGTCGAAAAAGTCAACTCCCTGCAGATTCTCAAAAAGTATGGGATAAACGAAATAAGGAGTATTTAATATGAAGATACAATTCGACAGAAATCTTCAGTTTCAGTTAGATGCTATAGCTTCAGTGGTGGACGTTTTCTATGGTCAAGAAAAACATGAATCTACCTTCACAGTGTACTCCCCCGAACATATTAATAATCAGACAGCCATAAAAAGCAATGAATTAGGATATGCCAATCAACTAAGGCTGTCAAAGGAAGAAATATTGAGGAATGTTCAGCAAATTCAGTTGAGCAATGCACTGAAGATTTCCACACCTACGGAGATTGATGAAAATCGGCTGGATTTTACAATTGAAATGGAAACCGGCACTGGGAAGACTTACGTATATCTCAGGACTATTATGGAGCTATACGCAAAATTTGGCTTCTCAAAATATGTCGTGGTCGTTCCCTCCATATCTATCAAAGAGGGAGTTTATAAATCACTTCAAATCACAAAAGATCACCTCAAAGAGATTTACGATAATATCATTTATGATTATTTCGTTTATAACAGTGGCAGCTTAAATGATGTCAGAAGTTTTTCAACGGATAATGGATTAAAAATAATGGTGATCAACATTGATGCTTTCAGCAAAAGTTTTAAGGATCCATTGAGTTCAAATAAGGCGAACATTATTCACAGATACAATGACACCCTGGGAGGCATCCCCCTGGATTTAATCAGGAATACTAATCCAGTCGTGATTGTTGATGAGCCGCAAACTACCATGAGCACGCCTCTACGGAAATCTGCAGTAAGCAGCCTCAATCCCATGATGATTCTTCGCTACTCAGCAACTCATCGGGAAAAAATAAATCTGATGTATAAACTGGATGCGGTGGATGCTTATACCAAAAAACTAGTAAAGCAAATTGAGGTAGGCTCTGTTCAGGCAGAGGGATTGCATAATCAGGCTTATATCAAATTGCTGGAGGTTATACGTGGTGACGGATTACCGAAAGCAAAAGTGGAAATTGATGTCTTGGAGAAGCAGTCAATAAAAAGGAAGAAACTGATGGTTAAGAAGAACACTGATTTGGAACAGTTAGCGAATAGGACCGAGTATGAAGGGTATACTATCAAGGATATCTATGCAGGTGAGGGAAATGAACAAATTGACTTTACTGGTCGAGAAGAGTGTGTCAGATTAGGAGAGGCGATAGGCGATGTTGATGATCTTCAAGTCAAAACCCTCATGATTTCAAAAACTATTGAAGAGCATCTGGAAAAAGAAATTGTACTTAACAAAAAAGGGATTAAGGTTCTCAGCTTGTTTTTTATTGATAAAGTTTCCAACTATAGAAAGTATGATCATGAAGAAAATCAATTAAATGGCGAATATGCTAAAATTTTTGAGAATGAATACTCTAAGTTGATAAAACGATCAAAATATCAAGAGTTGTCCAAGAAATCAAATTATAGCGATGCCTCAGAAGTTCATGAAGGCTATTTTTCTATCGATGGGAAAGGTAAAAAAATCAAGGATACCAAAGGGAACTCGAAGGATGATGAAAACACCTACAGTCTCATTATGCGTGATAAAGAGAAGCTACTCAGCTTTGATTCAAAAATTCGATTCATTTTTTCGCACTCAGCACTTAGGGAGGGGTGGGATAACCCCAATGTCTTCCAGATTTGTACACTCAAAGAAAGAGGTGCATCAAGCATTACCCCTAGACAACAGATTGGGAGAGGACTCAGGCTTTGTGTTGATCAAAAGGGAAATAGAGTATATGGCCATCAAGTAAACACTCTGTCCGTCATAGCAAATGAATCTTGGGGAAAATTTGCCCAAGAATTACAAAAAGAAATAGAAGCTGAGTCTGGAATCCAATTCGGATATGCAAATAAGGATCTTTTTTCTGATATCGTAATCCAAATAATCGATGATATTCCTCATTTTCTTGGACATGAGAAATCTAGCGAATTGCTCTTACATTTTATGAGAGAGGGATACTTTGATCATGAAGGTAAAGTACAGGACATTTTGAGGATAGCTCTCAAGGAAGGAAAGGTACGCCCCGAGCGATTCATTGAATACCATGAGGGATACCATGAGTACGTTACGGATCAAATCTTAAATAGGTTGAAAAGCATTGTTGGAAAACTTGAAGTCAGAAATAAAGACAAGAAGACCAGAGTCAATCCTAACAGACAAGTTCTACTGAGTCCAGAATTCAAAGAACTGTGGGAGCGAGTAAAATATAAGACGACCTTTTCTGTCAAATTTGATTCTCGGTCTTTAATAAAGAAATGCATTGAGGCATTGGACGAAAATTTGCAAATTCACCGAGGCAAAGTTCATTATGTGAAAGATAGTCTTCGAATAGATCTAAGGGGCATAACTAATGATGATTCTGAAACCCAAACGCAATCTTATAACTTGAATTATGAAGTAGAGAAGTTGCCAGATATCGTAGGATCTATTCAGAATGCGACTCAACTAACCAGAAAATCAATTGTCAAAATATTAACAGGTACGTCCAAACTTGATTATTTCAAAATAAACCCTCAAAAGTTTATAGAAGGATGTATTGATATCATCAACATGGAAATGAGACACCATATCGTTGATGGAATTAAATATCAAAAAATTGGAGAAAATGAATATTTTAGTCAGGAGTTGTTTGAGAATGAAGAATTATTTGGATACCTCGAGAATAATTTAGCCAAAAGCAAAAAATCACCCCATGAGTATGTTGTGTGTGACTCTAAGGTTGAATCAAATTTGTCAAGACAATTCGAGAAGAGTCAGAATATCTCTGTTTACGCTAAGCTACCAAGCTGGTTTAAGATTAATACTCCACTAGGAACCTATAATCCTGATTGGGTCATAGCTTGGAAGCAAAATGATGAAGAAAAAATCTACTTTGTCGTTGAGTCCAAAGGTAGCATATTACCAAAAGATTTAAGACCGAAAGAGCTATCCAAGTACAGATGTGGGCAGAGCCATTTTGAAGAATTAGGATCAAGGTTAGAGTTAGCAAGAGATCTTTCCGATATTGAGAGCACTATCTGATGATCACTGGGAGAGTTCCAAGCAAATCGGAAGAACCAAGATTAATGCTTGCTTTATGATATGCTCCATATTTTAATAAGAGAATCCATATCGTTGTAGATGTAAATCTATTCGGCAGTTATGCCGCGAGAAAAACGGTTTGATTGAATCAGTTACGAGTTGCTTTTGTGCTCTTCGGGTCCCGCGTGTATTCCCTCTTGGTGCTGCATTTAGCCGTGACCCAACCTCTAATGGAATTACTGCGAGCGTCTTTGGGGAGACGGGCATTAGTATGTAATCCTCGTAACCATATGTCGGTAGGAAGTGGAAAGAGATGTTTCAATCGGATTGAATAGGCCAGAGAAAATGCCGTTTGTCACTCAGCATCAATGGGTGAATTACGGTTAGAATTGTTTGATTTAGGAAATAGGATCTTTTTAGGAGGGCCCGTTACTTACATGCAAACTCTCACTCTTGATGTTCAAAACGTAGCAAAACAGAATCATGAATATCACTCAGGTTCAATATTTTTATGGTATTCTTTTACTAGAATGAGAGATGTCAAGGTTTTTTCCCGAGAGTTTTCATTGGGAAAATTCATATGAGTAGAAGACCTAGATTGCTACTGGAGTTGGCTCCGATCTATTCATGTTATGTTAACAAAGTTTTTGTAGTCAATATTTTTCCGTATTGGATCGTTCCGGACTTCGGGCGTAACATTTAGGCCAGAGAAAATATCTTGACAGAATGACCGAACAACAGGGACTTATTCCTGCTCCAAAAGGCCGTGCCACGGCTACGAATCCACCGACCCGGTTTGATCCTGTCAAGTTGGAGTTAGATCTGGATGCCCTCGATCCGGGCGAATTAAGACAAAGTTGTACTCAATTCTATGAAGATACTTCGAGATCAATTCTTGTAAGCAACGACTCCCCGGATGTTGGGTTTAGTTGGGGTATCAACCCATATCGTGGCTGTGAGCATGGTTGCATATACTGTTATGCGCGACCTAGTCATGAATATCTTGGATGGAGTGCAGGGCTTGATTTTGAAACAAAAATTTTGATCAAGCGAAATGCCCCAGAGCTCTTGAGCAAGGAATTGAGAAAGCGCTCCTGGAAGCCAGCTGTGGTTTCACTCTCAGGGAATACAGACCCATATCAGCCTGCAGAGCGACGCCTTGAATTAACCCGTGGTTGTCTGAAAATCCTGTCAGAGCATCGTAATCCTGTCGTAATCATTACAAAGAACCATCTCGTTACACGTGATCTCGATATCCTAGCTCCAATGGCAAAACGTGGCTTGATACAGGTGATGATATCTGTAACAACACTACGCAATAATATTGCCAGTGTTATGGAGCCGCGTACCAGTATGCCAGTACGCCGTCTGGATGCAATTGAAAAGCTCTCGGAAGAAGGTATCCCCACCGGTGTAATGGTAGCTCCCGTGGTTCCGGGATTAACCGATGAGGAGCTCCCGGCTATTCTCGAGGCTGCTGCTGATCGTGGAGCTTTTCGGGCAGGGTATATCCTGCTTCGGTTGCCCGGGCCAGTTGCCCCACTTTTTGAGGATTGGCTGGATCGGGTCATGCCTGAGCGAAAAGATAAAATTATTACCCGAATCAAAGATGTGCGCTCCGGACAACTCAATGATCCCCGATTTGGCCATCGTATGCGGGGCGAAGGAGTATGGGCGCAGACCTTGTCTAGTCTGTTTCAAGTCACATGCAAAAGACATAAACTCAATTTGACAAGGAAGCATTTACGCACAGATTTGTTTATTCGACATCCTAGTAATCAACTCAATCTATTTGAGCCCGATGACTTCAATGGCTTTTAGTCCGCAACGAAATACTTCGGCAAAAAATCAGACATTCAAAAATGAGCAAACTGGAACTGGGAGCATTTTCCATCAGCCTATCTGTACAGGATCTGGATAAATCCAGCGAATTCTATCAAAAACTGGGATTTGAAGTTACACATTCGTGCGAACAGTACCAGATCTTGGTGAATGGTACAACTGTCATTGGACTTTTTCACGGAATGTTTGAAGGGAATATCCTCACCTTCAATCCAGGTTTATCCGCAAAATCCAATTCGGAAGGTGCTTTGATGGAATCTTGGCGCGTAGAGGAGTTCACCGATATTCGAGTCATTCAAAAGCATCTAAAAAACCGGGGCATGAAGCTTATTTCCGGAGTTGATAAAGAAAATCGACAGGGCCCTGCAAGTCTCATGCTCCGCGATCCAGATGGAAATATAATTTTGGTAGATCAGTTTTTTCCTCATCCGGATGCCTCCCCTGAGTGACAATCATCTGGAAATTATTTTATAGTGAAACACGGAACTATATTATGTTTATAATATATAAACATATACAAAACATGCACATAATAACATGCCAAGACAATTGACTGCTAAACAGAAAGCGGTGTTAGATTTCATCATAAAATATGATCGAGAGGATCGAGGATGGCCTACTTATGAGGATTTCTCACAGGAATTTGGTTATAAATCCTCCAATAGTATCACTCAGAATCTGAAAGCTCTCGTAAAGAAGGGGCATCTGATTCATGCAGACGGTGGTTATCAGTTAAAACCGAATGAACCAACTGTGCCAGCTGGGATTCCTGTTTTGGGTGAGATTTCTGCGGGAATGCTGCAGGAAGCAGTGGAAGCCAATCTTGGACAAATCACACTGGAAACTATTTTTCCCAATCTTGACCGTATTTTTGCTGTACGAGTTCGGGGGGAATCTATGGTAGGAGCAGAGATCCATGATGGAGATTATGTGCTCTTGACCGATGATGATATTCCTGACGGAGGCATTGGGGCCATACTATATAATGGTGAAACATCCCTCAAGAGAGTATTTATGGATCATCGGGGACTTCGCCTGGAACCAGCGAACCCAGAATATAACGAGATTAGTGTTTCACCTGATATCTTTGAAGAGGTGAAAATTCTGGGGCGCTACATCGGACATGTGAACAAAAGCGGAATTCTTAAATCTCCAGGCATGTATCAGATTTCTACACGATCTTATTCTCCATTCGGACAGGGAACCGAAACTTGACTCATCGTCATCCCTAGTTTTTTTGCAGCCCTGTCACATGTTACTGCCCATGGAGGTTTAATACACAGGTATCAGTGGCTGCATTGATGTCCTCTGGTTTAGTGCTTCGGTCGTATCCGTGCCATAATCTGGTTTTCAAATCCCACTCTTTGGTTACCAGGGATGCCCGAGTGTTTGAGTAAGATATTTCATATACTCCGTGCCATGGCCGTAGATTTGACACAGCTTGTCTGAAAAGGCCGGTGTAGATACAAATTCTTCGGTCAGAGGAGAAGAGGCGACGAAATGTTTACATTTCAGATCCTCGATCAGGGGGTGATTCGGGTCAAATCCCTTGGGGGCTCGTTTTAACTTCTGATGCTCATAGCCTGCGGAGAACACCTTCAAGAAGCTTTGATCTCGGGTAATTCTGAGCCATTCATCTGGTTCATCGACAATCCGTTTTCGAATTGTAAACAATTCTCTACTACCCGGCGCCCAGATCCCGAGCGCTGCAAATACCTCGCCGGGCTCCAAGTGAAGATAAAATCCGGGCGCGTGTGCATCCTTTCCTACCTCGTGTCGAAAATGGATTCCGGCTGCTTCTTTGTATGGCCTTTTGTCCTTTGAAAAACGGACATCACGGTAAATCCGAAACAGGGATCCTCCCACTTTCGGAATTGCCAGAAAATGAGGGCTGATGCTATATAGTGGGGCCGCAAATTCTGCGATAAAATCTAGTAGGGGGGCTTTTACATCCTGTTCATAGCGAGATCGATTTTCATTGAACCAGTCACGGTTATTATTGGCACTGAGATCACGAAAAAAATCAAATAAGGCTGGAGGAATCATCAGATGAATGGGGAATTTCTCAAGGACTTAATCGGGGTTTGACGCTAATTGAGAAAGATTGATTGTGATACATCAAATCAAGTGAGAGAGTGTGGAAATAGAGACTCTCTTATTCATCGATGACATCCAATTGTTTCCAACAATAGCAGTCCCACCTTGCAATGAAGTTACCAGGTGAATGAAGAAAAAAAAATGAGCTTTCGGTGGAGTCAGCCTCCTAGGATCTTCGAGATGAAAATAATTTTCTGGAGAAAGCAATTGGTGTGGATTTGCAGAACGCAGATCATCGCAGGAAAGCTGGAAAAATCAACCTCCAAGTACTCGAGTCCATGCATGGAGAAATTGCAGGATGCAGGATTCAAAAGTTAACATCATGTGACCTATTCATCGATTCAATCCAAAGTCTCTAGTAATGGCGATAGGTTTGGCATGAAATCAATAGGAATGAGCTTGATTTACTGAGATCGGTTACAATCATTTGGTTTAGTTCGTTGTTCAACCGGTCCAACCCCAAAATTAATGTGGCACCGAAATATTGTAGAAACAATCGGTCATACACCGCTCGTACAATTGAATAAGCTGGCAAAGAATGTACCCGCTCCCGTTCTGATTAAATTAGAGTCTTTCAATCCAGGTGGTTCAGTGAAGGACAGAATTGGTCATGCAATGATTCAGGCAGCAGAAGAATCAGGCCAGTTAAAGCCTGGGGGGATTTTGGTCGAGGCCACAAGTGGGAATACGGGGACGGGGATTGTGCAAGCCGCAAGAATTAAGGGATATCGGTGTATATTTACCGTGACGGAAAAAGTAAGCCGGGAGAAACAGGATTTACTCACTGCCTTTGGAGCAGAATTGGTGTTGTGCCCACTGGATGTGCCCCCTGAAGACCCCCGTTCATACTACAGTGTCGCACAGAAAATTGCTATGGAAACTCCAGGCGCTATATATCTCAATCAGTATTACAATGAGGCTAATGTGCAGGCACATTATTCAAGTACAGGTCCCGAAATCTGGCAACAAACCGAGGGACGAATCACACATTTTTTTGCGACCGCTAGTACGGGTGGGACAATATCGGGTAGTGCCAGGTATCTAAAGGAGAAGAATAAAAATATTCAGGTGATTGGGGTTGACCCGTGTGGTTCATCCTACCATAAATATTTCCACGAAGGCGTTATTGATTCCGATGAGGTTTATTCTCATCAAATCGAGGGAGCAGGCAAAGAATATCTCGCTGGAAATATGCACATGGAGTTATTGAATGATTACACACGTACAAGCGATCGGGAAGCTATGCGAATGGCTCGGCGACTGGCAAAAGAGGAGGGTGTTTTTGCCGGACAATCAAGTGGATTGGCACTGGCAGGAGCTCTGGAATGGCTTGAGCAACGCGGGCAGGAAATCAGCCAGGATTCTTTAGTAGTCGTATTGTTACCGGATTCTGGGATGAAATACATCAGCAAAACGTTTAACGACGACTGGTTGAAGGAAAAAGATTTATTTTAATTCAAAAAAACGATACGATGGAACAAGAAACTGAACAACTGGAAGAGGAAGATTCCAAACTCAATGTTGAGTTAAATGAGAATGTCGCAGAAGGAGAATATTCCAACCTAGTGATGATTGGACACTCCAGAGAGGAATTTATTTTGGATTTTATTCGCGTGATGCCTGGTGTTCCAGCGGCTCGGGTCAAAAGCCGAATCATAATTACCCCACGACATGCCAAACGATTTTTGCACGCCTTGGCAGAAAATATTGAGCGGTTTGAGGATGCGAACGGTGAGATTTCTGATAGCGAACGGCCTGACCTTGTCCAGTTTGGTAGTGGACATATCGGCGAAGCTTAGTTATTTGCGTGCAATCACCAGCGCAATCAAGGAGCCGAACAAAAACGCGCTGTGTGGCAGAACCACCGCAAGCAGCGGTGGCAGTTCCCCTGTATAGCCAAAAGGTTCTGTCAGCTTTTGTGCTGTCAAATAGACGAAAGCAATCAGTAATCCAAGTCCTATCTGTACAGCCTGCCCCCCACGTCGCCGCCTGTATGTAAGTGGAAGGGCAATCAGCATGGCAATCAGGTTTGTGAAGGGGTATGCAAACATGGAGAAATATCCAACCATGTCACGGCCGGTGTCGGCCAGCCCGCTTCGTTGCAATGCAGCGATGTAATCAGTTGCAATAGGTATGGTCATGGATTCAATGTCTCGTACAGAGCGTGCGAGATCTCTTGGGAAAACAAGTAAGACCGTATCCAGAGGAGTAATAATTTGACGTTCCTCATGACCAGACTTAAAAGATCTTACAGTGGCATAGGAGAAGTGCCAGAGCGAATCGCGCCAAACCATCTGCTGCCCATCCACACGTTCAATGAGTGAACCATCCGGGCCAAATTGTTGCAATTGAACGCGATGGGCCGTTTTCGTACGCCGATCAAAATATCCTACGGTCACCACGCTGCTCGGATCATTACGTCGGTGGATCTCGCTCACATATATTTGCTGGTTTCTACCCTTGATATAAAGGTCATCATAGGAGAGAACAGTTTGATTTGTATGTGGAGAAATCCATCCTCCAACGATAAACATGAGCGTACTGACAAAAATACCCAGCAATAAATAGGGGAAGCTGAGCCGCTGAAGAGAAACTCCACCAGTCTGTAGTGCAGTCATTTGTAATGATTGAGCAAGTCGGCTTGTCGTAAATATTGCTGCCAGAAAAAGTGCCAGAGGTGAGACCTGCTCAATAATGCTGGGGATATAACTAGGGTAGTAGATCAGATAAATTTTCCGGAGTGAAGCATTATGGTCCAGGAAATCATCTATGTGCTCTAAATAATGAATTAGCACAAAGAAGATGATGAGTACCATGATCAGGAAAACATATGCGAAGAGGGTTCGCATAATGATATGGCGGTCCATGGTAGTCAAAATCATGGGTTCACACCTTTAGTTGGGAGTGATAGATCTGATTCACCGCTTACTCGTTTGCTAAAAATAGTACCTCGTCTATGAGTGGTTGTTATCGGTGCCGGGGATGGGGGTCAGTACAAATAGAAATATTCGTGCTGACAAATTCACTGACATATGAAGTGAACATAAGGATTCCTTCTTTTGGATATAATTTATGGACCAAGCGTACAATTAAACTAAAGTGGTGTACCCTATTCAATCACAATCGTTCTGAATTTTATGAAGGTTCACGAATATCAAGGAAAGAGAATCCTCGAGAAATACGGGGTAGCTATGCAGCCGGGTGAAGTTGCTTCTACAGTTCCCGAAGCGGTCAACGTTGCCAAGGCCATGATCCCGGTTCATAGAGATCTATTTGTCATCAAAGCTCAGATTCATGCCGGGGGGCGGGGAAAAGGGGGTGGGGTAAAATTAGCTCGTGGTCTGGATGAAGTGAAAGGTGTTTCCGAAAAAATCTTAGGGATGAACCTGATTACTCATCAGACAGGTTCGGAAGGGCAATTGGTTCGTAAGATTCTCATTGCCCCCGCCGTAAATATTGAAAAAGAGTACTATATCGGTGTCACACTCGATCGCGCTCGTCGTCAGCATGTGGTAATGGCTTCCACTGAAGGTGGAGTTGAGATTGAAAAAGTTGCTGCGGAAACCCCAGATAAGATTCTGAAAGTATGGGCAGATCAGGCATATGGACTCCAGGCATTTCAGGCACGCGAGCTCGCCTATGGACTCGGATTTGAAGGAAAGACTGCGCGCAAGATAACCAGTTTTATCCTAGCACTCTTTCAGGCATACCTAGGTGCTGATGCGTCGCTGGCTGAAATTAACCCACTCGTTCTTACCAAAGAAGGAGATGTGGTTGCAATTGATGCAAAAATCAATCTGGATGACAATGCTTTGTATCGCCACCCGGACCTGGAGGCACTCAGAGACTTACACGAGGAAGATCCATTAGAGGTTGAAGCTCATGCATCCAATTTGAATTATGTGAAGCTTGATGGAAATGTAGGATGTATGGTCAATGGAGCAGGTCTCGCTATGGCTACAATGGATATTATCAAACTTGCCGGCGGAAACCCTGCCAATTTTTTAGATGTGGGAGGAACTGCAAGCGCAGAGACGGTCGAAGCAGGTTTCCGAATCATCCTTAAAGATCCGAATGTCAAAGCCGTACTTGTAAATATATTTGGAGGAATTGTACGATGTGATCGGGTTGCACGGGGAGTGGTGCAGGCAGCAAAAAATGTTGAAATCAAGGTGCCGCTCATCGTACGATTGCAGGGAACAAATGCCGAGCAGGGAAAGGCTGTTCTAGAAGAAAGCGGGATTGCCCTCGAATCAGCTGTACTGTTTGAACAGGCGGCTGAAAAAGTAGGCATGGTACTGGCTGCCTGAGGAAAATTGATTTAGAATGAGTGAAGCATCAGCCGTTGACGCCATTGAAATCAAAGAGGGCCTGGAAGGGCTTTCACCACAGTTGATTCGGACGTTATATCGACGGGCCCCATTGCACCGACCAGTTTCAGATCCTCAGCGTTTATGGGCGATGTTTGAAAATGCGTCCTAGTTGTTACTGCATGGAAAGGGCCTCGCTTGGTAGGCATCGCACGCGTCTTGACCGATGGTGTCTTATACAGCTATCTGTGCGATTTGGCCGTTGAGCCGGATGTTCAGGGATTGGGAATTGGAAAGCGTCTAATGAAACATGTTCAGGACTGTTGTGAAGGAACTGAATTGGTGCTCCGGAGCCAATTAGGACGTTTTCAAAGGCGTGAGGGGTTGCATATGGCCGAAAATTTTTGGGTCATCACTCCCCGATAGAAGATCATATTCTTGGCCTCCTACTCCCTCCGAACCCCCGATTTCGTTCTGCGCGTGGTTGCTGGAAGCGAAGGAACTCTGCAAGTCTTCCACTCTTTACATGCAGGTCAAACCCCCATGATTGAAAGGCGCCGAATGGAATCCATCGGAATCCCATATTCCAGCACTCAAACTCCTTGGACAGATTGAGAGTAGTGGTGACTAGCTGTTTTCGCTCAAAATCATATCCCGTTTGTCCTTGCACCCTCCAGGTTGGTGTCAAACCGAAATTGAACCCCGTGTTGATGGTTGCAGAGCGACGAAGTATTAGTTGGGGGCGAGAAATTTGATAGACAAAGCTCAGGTTCATGGACCAGTCCTGCGTCCCCCCAACCATATTGCCTTGTGAAAATTGATTGGGTACACCCTCGGAAAAAGATGCAGCTCCAAATTGTGGCATTGTCTGTGTATTCGGCGGAGCAATGGATTCACTGGAACGTATGCTCCCGCGAAGTTGCATGCTCCCCCGTACGCTCAACTGCGTCAGTCGGGCAAATGCAAAATCGCGGAGTGAAAATATATAATCATTGATTATTCGGCGGCCATCCGGGCTTAGTTTATAAGGAGAGAAGGTAGAACTGAAGTTAATATTAAATTTCCCCAGGATGTTGGTCCGTGCACTGATTCTCATCGGAGACATGCCGAGTGAATCGGCTGCAAAGTTATAGCTACTTGATATGTTCACAGTAAACAGCTTGAGCGCCCGGGATTGATTGGATCCGGTAGAGTCAGTGCTGACACGCTTGGTTTCGAATGTATTGTCCACGCCGAAACTCAATGTATTCTGGAGTCCACTCTGAACCCCGCGTACTATGGGATATCGCCGAGAAACCAGCCCTGACGCAAGCGTATCTACAACAACCGTTCCATCCTGATCAAGTAGAGGGCGAGTATATCCCCAGGTATCGCTACCGAAGTCCGGCCGATAGGAAAAGCCGAGCCGGGGTCTCACAGTATGCCTTAACCCCTCATACGATCCAAGTTTTACCGGAAAAAGTCCGTAGATCGTCGTATTTGCAGAGACACCGGCATTAAATTGTCGCAAGGAAATAAACCCCTGCTCAGTTCTGGTTTCTAACGTTCCATCCGAATTCAATTGCCGGCGCTCGGAGGAGATGAACCAGTCCTCGGTGTAATTGATATTTGGAGCAAGGTTGAGGCGTACCGATCCCAACAGTGGAATCTGCTGCACAGCAAATGGAGCCGAGATAGGGATGCGATGAGTGGCGGTAAAACGAATTCTCCCGTCGGATCTGCCGGTCGAAGCGCGATACTTATCCTCATCAAATAAAGCCTCATACCAAGCGTAATCGACTGGTCGGCCATCGGCCAATGTATCGCCGTTCGCGATCAGTTCTTCATCAGAGATGGGTCGAAACTGATATTGATTGTTTGTACGTGAAGTAATACTGTATTGAAGTCTCTCATACCAGCGTTGATCTCTTCCGCCGCCTTCCCGCTTAAATGGAGTTTTAGTGCTTTGGGAAAAAGAAATCTGAGGGAAAGTTAGGTCAACACTTCCCGTAGACAGTACTTGTTGTTGCCGCATGCTCAGAGAAATGGAGCGGCCACCGCGAAGAGTGTGATTATACTGGATTGAAGAGCCTATGGACTGGCGGATATTATCCTCATACTGATCTGAAACAGTTCGCAGGTACGTGCTTGTAGTCAGGTTCACGTTTGCGCTGAATCGTGATTTTGGAGAGAATGTTTGGTTGTGGCCCCAGCGGATACTAAGGTTTCTGCGCTTTACTACATCGGGGTCCTGACGCTCACCACTTCGTTCTTGCAGATAATCAATATTCAAATTCCCACTAAAGTTGTTTCGTCGATTATAACGAAACGATGGATTTACCTGCCAACTTCCCTTCGTCCATAGCCCAAGCCGAACCTGAGCATCCATGTTATCATTTATGGCAAAATACCACCCCCAATTGCGCAAGAAGAATCCTCGTTCGTCCTCTCCATACTGTGGTGCAAGAAGTCCACTTCTTCGCCCTTCCTGATAAGGCAGAAATCCAAAAGGAAGCCAGATCGGCATAGGGATATTAAAGATGTACAGTTGAATGGGGCCAGTATAGACCCATTTCTGATCAACAATTTTCATTCTGCGGGCTCGAAGCGAATAAGACGGAGTTTCGTCGGGGCCACAGTTACAAGTGGTATAGAGTCCGTCCTGAATAAAAATGACGCTGTCCTCCCGGACTTTTGCAATCCCTGCCTGAATAAAACCCTCTTCAAATTGGGTTCTGGCAGCGGTGACGCGTCCTTGGCCAGTTGCTATATTGTAGGCGAGCCGCGATCCTGTCAGTGTCTCGTTACCTTCGGAGAATATGGGAGAGCCTACAAGGCCAGAGTCTGTTGGAAGCCCGTATGCCACAAGCTCATCTTGTCCAAGAAGTAAATCAACAAAGTGAGCACGGAGGGTAATGCCTTCGTAAGAAACATTGGCATTGCCGATCAGCGTACCGCGGTCGCCAGACTCAGAGTTAAAGCGCAGGACCAGAGAATCCTGTGCACTGAATTTTACAGGTGAATTAAGCGATTCGCCTTCTTGTGCCCGTGTAATTTGGGGCAACAGTATAAGCAGGCAAACAGCGACAGTCTGGGTCAGCCAGGCTGAGGAGAAGTCATCATTTTTGTTTCTCGTCATCTAACTGGTCGAATACAAGGCAGGCAGCACCGAGCATGCCAGCTTCGTTTCCGAGCGTTTCCTGAACAATAGTGACGTCTTTTTGGATGCTGGGGATAATGTAAGGCAAAGCCCCATCTCGAGTCGGCTTCAAGAGGAGGTCGCCAGCTTTGGAAACGCCACCACCGATGACAATTGTGCGTATATCCAGTAGGTTGATAATGCTACCGAGTGCGCATCCGAGTTTTCTGCCTGCCCATTGAAGAACCGCGGTAGCTCCTTTATCTCCGTTCATTGCTGCATTCGTAATGGTCGCTGGCGTAAGGTTTTCCAAGCCAGGAGCCACATGGAGCATGCTTTCGGGATATTCGGAGAGGCGCTCTCGCGCATGTGCAGTCAGGAATCGCTGACCAAGATATGCTTCAATAGCTCCCTGGATTCCGGTCATGGCTTGCGGGCCATCGTAATTAATGGAAATATGGCCTACCTCACCAGCTGCCCCGGTTTCTCCACGAAAGATTCGCTTGTTGAATACAATGGCGCCCCCGACACCAGTGCCAAGTGTTATCATGATATAATGATCATGTCCTCGTGCTGCCCCGTAGCGTCCAGATCCCAGAGCAGCCGCGTTGGCATCATTCTCAACAATAATTTTGAGGCGTTTCCCCAAGCGGTTTTTTAAGGCTTGTTGCAGGTTCACAACGCCCCAGCCCGGCATATTGGCGGGATTCGCAAGGGTTTTCCGATCAAGGCCAATGGAGCCAGGGGCTCCAATACCAATACCGTTGATGCGTTGCCTGCGCTTCATCAACGGTTTAACGGCCTGTTCAATTTGTTTTAATACATGATCCTTTCCCTGATCGGCACCCGTTTCTACCGAATTGGTCTGTACGAGGCCGAAAGCCTTATGAACCAATGCGGCTTTGATATACGTGCCACCAAGATCAATTCCAATCGCTTGCATATTTGTTATTCTTCTATGCGGTAAATGGTTTCTCCATCACGACGCATTCCGTACTGCTCACGTGCAATTTGTTCAATAAGTTCATCATTTGGCGCGGTCTGCAGCAATACTTGGAGTTCTTCAATTTCAGTTTCTAACAGTTGATTCTCCTCGACCAAGTCTTCATATTCTTGTTGCCACACCTGATAGCGAACCCAGCTGTAGCTGTCAAACCAGATAAATTGTAATAGTAGCCATGTGGCAATCAATCCACCTACGAGTAACAGACGGGAAGAATTTCGAGATTCGGGTTGGGTTGTCATCTTAGTCGCAATTTGTAATTACTCATTAACACCGTATGCCTTTTTTACCAAGGTATAGAGCAGAGTCGCCAAGATCCTGTTCAATGCGGAGCAGTTGATTATATTTCGCCAGCCGGTCGCTTCGACTCGCAGATCCTGTCTTGATTTGACCACTATTGGTTGCCACAGCAAGGTCCGCAATAGTCGTATCTTCAGTTTCACCGGAACGATGGCTGATCACCGCCGAGAAGTGAGACTTATGGGCCATCTCAATTGCGTTCAGTGTCTCGGTGAGCGTCCCGATCTGATTGAGTTTAATAAGAATGGAGTTCGCAGCCCTCTCTTGAATTCCACGTTCCAGACGGGTGGTGTTGGTGACAAACAGATCATCTCCTACAAGCTGAACGTGATCTCCAATCGCTTCGGTGAGAAGACTCCATCCATGCCAGTCATTTTCGTCCAATCCATCCTCAATAGATATGATTGGATACTGACGGACCCAATCCTCCCACAGTCGTACCATGTCTTGGCTGGAACGCCTCGTCCCTGGGTCACTTTTCCAGAAAACGTAAGCTCCATCGTCAAACATTTCACTCACAGCCGGATCCAGTGCGATGAATACATCCTCTCCGGGTGAATATCCGGCTTGGGTGGTAGCTTCCAAAATCACTTCAACTGCTTCCTCATTAGACTTAAGGTTTGGGGCAAATCCCCCCTCATCACCGACCGCAGTACTATATCCTTTTGAGGCCAACACTTTCTTGAGGTGATGAAAAACTTCTGTTCCCGTACGAAGGGCATCAGAAAAAGAACTCGCACCTGCAGGCATAATCATGAATTCCTGCATATCAACGCGGTTATCTGCGTGACGTCCTCCGTTGATGATATTCATCATTGGGACAGGAAGCGTGCAAGCATTGGTTCCGCCAATGTAGCGATAGAGCGGCAGGCCAACTGCGGACGCAGCGGCTTTTGCTGCTGCAAGAGAAACTCCCAAGATAGCATTTGCTCCCAGCCGATTTTTGTTTGCAGTTCCATCCAATTCAATCAGCGTTCTATCCAACCCGATCTGATCACTCACATCGTATCCCTTCAGTGTCCGGGAAATCTCCCCGTTCACATGTGCAACGGCATTGGAGATTCCCTTTCCCAGATAGCGAGATGCATCCCCATCACGAAGCTCAACAGCTTCATGTTCGCCTGTAGATGCCCCGCTGGGAACAGCTGCCCGGCCGAAGTCTCCACCACGGGTTGTGATGTCAACCTCCATGGTAGGGTTCCCACGGCTGTCAAGAATTTCCCGTCCCCGAATGGACTCTATCGTCAATGTATCTTTAGGCATAAGATCCTGGAGTGTTCAATCGTTTATATACGGGATGTCAGTCTTTGAATGACGATAGAATTCAAGCGGCGGATAATCGGCGTAAACGGAAAATTATGTTTCAAAGAGAGTTCCCGTCCAAGGTTGAATACTCTGGTAGAGATGCATATGTCATTTTGCACCATCGCCAGCTATCTACGTTGTCGAACGGTTGTCGTGCCATTTATTGTCATCCCGCGACATGTGTAGCTCACTTGTGTAGATTCACCGGTATTCCAGCGAGTGACGTAGAATATATCTTCAGCAGTTGGAAAAGCTGTGGCCATTCGATTTACACCATCTTGGTCTCCAATCCTGGCATACTGGTCAGCAATCAGCCAAAAGACGGCTGCCTGTTCTCGATCGGCCACGCCACAACTAGATACAGCAATTGAATAGAGGTTTGGAATCGCAATCTGGGCAGGAGTGAAATCTGGATCCGCATCTTGTGCTGCTCTGAAAGCATCTCTTGCATCGCGAAAACTTTCCATGTCTTGGTGTGCAAGTCCTAGATTAAAGTAGTCCTGTGCGCGAATTTCTATCCCCTCCATTGCTTGCATCTGGCTGAATGTTTCTAGTGCCTTCTCATTATCCCCATCTTCAACGTACATGCGAATTAATATGCGCATTGTCGCGGGAGTCGGTTCCAGCGTGAGAATCTTGTCCGCAAGGCTGAGCATTTTTTCGCGATACTGTTCCTGCTCGTATAACTCGAAAAGTTGAGTGATCACTTCAGCGTTATCGGGATCTGCTTCATACTGTTCTTCAAGGAAAGCAATCTGCTCATCGGGAGGAATTACAACAAAATATTTACGAATTAAAGCATCAATACTTTCTTCCTCTCCGCGCTTATCCTTGAGTTCGCGGAGGAAGTCCAACGCTCCTCCGATATCTCCTGACTGGTACAGATCCGAGATAATGACATCAAGATAGTATGGATCAATTCTTACCGGATCAAGCTCGTATGCGGCTCGATAGGAAAGAATCATGGTTGAACTTAGATCTGATAGTTCATTGAGATTCGTCTGAATGAACCGACCTTTGTTGCGAATCCAGATAAAAGGGTCAAAATCTGCTTCAAGTTCAGTAAGAACGGGAATAACCCGATCATATTGAACGAGTGCAGAATCCAGCCACACACGTTTTGCAGCAGCATCCTCTTCCTCATCAGCGAGAGCCTGAAACATTTCAATGGCGCGCTTGAAATTCGTATCCGTGTTACGGTTAAACGCGGGTGCGTTGTAGAGTATCCAGATGAGGTCTGGTAACGCATCCCGGTAGTTCTCATTCTTGAAATTCTCCCAATAGAGACTGTAGTGTATTCGTGTTTCCTGATCCCCTACAGGAGATTGGGCATGGATATCAGGTGCCAAGGTTGCTGGCAGGGTCAACGAGATCAAAAGAGAGGCAAGAGTACAGCGCATAGGATTCAAGGATTCAAGGCCTGCTAAATTTAAGCAAGAAATTGGAAATGGAAACAGTCATGTTCTATCCAAGTCTACGCTTGACAAACCAGCGTTCACCAATGTTCAACGTAGCAGAAACTCCGATGAATCGATCTCTAATCAAATTGTAATTCGTAGTTCCACGGGTTCCAATTTCAAAGGATATGTCAAGCCGGGTACCTAAAAATAGGGTAGGTAGCCCAAATCCACCTGTGACTGCGGTCACCGTGACGTTTCTTCCTGCGACTGGGCTTATATAAAGTTGATCTCTGTAAAAACCCAAGCGGTATGCTGTTCGACTGAGATAACCGGCTTGCACAGAAGCACCTGCCGGAATAAATTCAACCCCCAAGGAGTAACGAGTCCGATTTTGCAGGTTCTCGGACTGAAAAGTAGCGAAAGGCAGAGAAGTGGATGCTGATGACCAAGATTCATGTCGAATCTCCGTACTCAACAACCAGCGATTTTGGTACCCCAAAGACAAACCACCCCGAAATCGGGCGGGAATCTTAAGATCCCCTTCAATGGATGTCCCCAGTGTATCAAGATCAAGACTTTCACCGACAGTGACGGTTTGAGTGCCATCAAGAGTAGTAGCAAAGGCGCCACTGGCAGCTACAACAAGTTCGTATTCTTGCCCATCAAATGATAAAGCAACACCAAAAGAAGGGGTAACCCCAAAAAGGCGCGTACTACTGACTTGATTTGTGGGCAATATAGTTGCATCACTAAACGTGGAGCGGCGTCCTTCTTCAATTATTCCAAACAGGAAGTCAGAAGAAGCTCCAATCGATGCCCAAGAGTTGAGTCTCAGGCCAAATCCGATACGTGCCTGCTGGAGGCCTCCTGATCCTTGATGATTGATTTGGTAAGAAAGGTCCGATTCGAGTGGAGTTGATAGAGTTCCAGAGGTAGATACATCATAATGGATACGGCTGAACGGCTCATAAGAAAGTCCGAGACCCAATTTTCCGCTCAGAAGCGGGAGTCCAATTTGTAATGCATTGAAGTTGCCCCGCGTGAATTCTTCACTTCGACCAACGGCGTCCTGTGCACGAAGTTGATCAAATTGGACTCCGACAGCAACTCGCACGAGTGTCTGACGGCTCCATGTTGCAGGATTGCTGAAATTAAGATAGTTGTAGGAGAACAAGGCGGTACTTGCACCACCAAGTGCCTGTGCCTGGCTTGATGCAAAAGAAGTTAATTCGCCGACCCCATACCGGGAATAGAGAGAACCATCATCACGACCCTGGCCATATGCAGCATTTGCCACGATCAAGGTCGTGAAGACAATACATATCAACTTGCTCCTTTTCATGGAGATAGAATGATGGTGGCTCGGGGGGAAAGATCTCTGGCGTCCATGCCATGAAATAAAACAGCGTTCAAGGAATTGTTTTCGACTGGAGAGCGTAGTTCCAGTCGGTCATACTGTTGTGATCCGAACAGGACACGTTGAAAGAAAATGGTCGCTTCAATGTCCGAGAAGTGATACTCTCCATCTTTATCCATTGCAGCCTGTCCAACCAAAGATGCCGGCATGGTAGCGTCCGCAGGTACGGCAACCAGTTGCAGTATTTGTGGAAAGGGGCGCAAAAAATTCTCGGGGGTATCCTGGCTCGCAAGTTGATCTGCACTGAAACTTAGAGTTATGTTGTTGATAGGAGAATTTTTATACTTGTTAAGGTCAAAGTTCAGCTCAATTGCAGGACCTGCACCGTCTTGAAACAGAAGCAATCCATCAGGGGGCGTGGAGGGGCTCATACGCTTGATTTGCGTATAGGTACTGATCACTGAATACTCAGTGACACCACTTGCTGAGGTTAATTCAAATTCGGATAAAGCAGCATTGAATCCAATGACTTGACCGCTATTGATTTGAATCAGGGCAAATCCGTGAAATTTTGAATTAAATTCAGCACTTCGAAGATCATTTTCATTTTCACTGATCCACGAGGCGGGGAGATCAATCGTAGTTAATGTGTCTAGGGTGGTAACGGTGAGAATTTGAGGACCGATTGTTAAATCAGTATCCGATCGTAGGTCAATATGATTCCATTCCTGAAGGATCTGATGAAGGCTGAACTCAACAGTTTTGGTAGTGTCTCCGTAGTTATAATTCCGGGAAAGTTTTAACTGTGCAGAAGTAATGCTTTCGGATGGAGTGCCGGCAAAGGTTCCTGCAAAATCAAGAAACCCATTTGTGGAGATCTGTCCGGTCAAGGGGTCATTCACAGATCCGACAAGTATACGCGGCGATGCGCCTGTAATGTCAACGAGATCAGACGTGGAAAAAGACGTAGAGTGAATGGTTTCTACTTGTGGGTTTGCCTCGTCGCCCAGCAAGTCCAGCCCAACATTAGAGATGGAGTCTGTACAGGATGCTAAAATTAAGAGCACCGGCAGCAGAAACAAAAAAAGAAATGAACGCATCAAATGACAATAGGGCAGAAGAATACGCTCAAGAACGAGACGAATCTCTTGATTGGTATCCTTGCAGATCGAGCAGACAGTGAAAACCCTAATACAGAACAGATGTTCCTGTGTCAAGCCAGATTAGGGCTTGACGCCATCTCGTAGAGATTCGTGGCCTGTTCAATCATTTCCACAGGGTCATTGCTGAAATGTATAGAATGATCCGACTCAGGGGTGAACGAAGGAGGGTATGCAACAATATCCGAGTACTTGGATCCCAAATCCGACATCCTCATCCCGGAAATATCCCCATTCAGTGAGAGCTTCATCTTTTTGACGAGATCATTGGAGACAATTGCATTGGCTTGAATCAGGTCCGGAGTGAAGATCACGGTCTTTACGGAATCGAATACTGGAAAATCCTTGTACTCAGTTGCCAGTAGCAGGGGCAAAAAGCCACTGATCCATCCGAATGCATGGACAATATCAGGCTTCCATTGTAATTTACGTACGGTTTCTAGTGTGGAGCGTGCAAAGAAGAGAGCACGTGCCGGATTATCGTCAAAAACAATTCCTTCTCTGTCCCGGTGTAAACCTTTTCTCTTGAAAAACCGTTTGCTGTCCATGAAGTATACTTGGCACCGGGTTCCCGGAATGGCTGTAACTTTGACGGCAAGTGTTTCAGTTTGATTACCCATAGGCACCTTTGTCCCGCAGAGGCGAATGACTTGGTGTAGTCGATTCTTCCGTTCACTGATCGTTCCATAGCGGGGCATCATGATTCTGGTTTCATAGGTACCGTCTTCGTGGAGTCCCTCGGGTAAATATCGGATTAGTGTTCCGATGTCGCTTTCATTGGCAAATGGATCAATTTCACCTGTGACGAACAATACATTGGTCAGTTGGTCCATAAAAAATCATGCAGATTTATCTCTGTAATTCTGTGCTCACGTTCAAGTGTGCACACCGATTTTCAATATCGAAAATCACGCAGATCTGTATACTCCAGAGCAATTTTGAAGCCCACAAATCACCATATAATATACTGAAAAATGGCGTAACTTCAAAAGCATAGGATAGTTATGTAATGTATGAGGAATATTCGGATGCCTGCCGCTGAATGTCAAGTTGATGGAGCAGTGTTTGTTAGTGTTGGTTAAAGAGGTACCGATATCGTGGTAAAATCATTAATTCTCAATTCGTCCTTTATGTCTACGTCTACTGAATCGTTTCGTGAGCACTTACCGGTCCACATTTTTGAAGATGCAATCTCTATGGCAAATGAGGTCGCGCGTCATATTGGTTCGCTGATCGAGGCGCGTACCGCCAAGGGATTGAATACAGTTCTAGGGCTTCCTACCGGAACGACCCCCTTGGATGTTTATAAGGAGTTGATTCGGATGCATCGAGAGGAAGCACTCGATTTTTCCAGGGTAATTACCTTTGACCTGGCAGAATATTATCCGATTGATCCCGATCGCTTACAGAGTTATTATCGTTTTCTTCGGGATAATCTTCTGAATCACATTAATGTCCCGGAGCATCAGGCGCATGGGTTACCAGGAAATTTATTGCCGGATGAAGTCGACAGTTGGTGTCGCTCTTATGAAGATCGGATTCGAGATGCTGGTGGGCTAGACCTAGTCTTGCTCAGGATTGGACGCAGTGGGCATATTGCATTTAATGAGCCAGGGAGTTCGCGCAATGATCGAACCAGAAAAGTGATTCTGGATTCGATCACCCGCAAGGATGCCGCAGGTCATTTTTTCGGGGATGATCAGGCTGTACCCCGACAGGGATTGACAGTTGGTGTGGGCACAATTCTGGATTCGCGCGAAATTGTTCTGATGGCAGCGGGTGAGGGCAAGGCAGGGATCATTCGTCGTGCTGTGGAAGAACCGATCAATGAGGAGGTGACGGCATCCTATCTACGAGAACACCCGAAGAGTGCCATATATCTGGATCGTGCAGCAGCAGGTGGATTGACTCGCGAGCAAACCCCTTGGCTGGTATCCGAAGTGGAATGGGATCTTGATATGGCC
>JAPOTE010000014.1 GCA_026709335.1 Bacteroidota bacterium
GCATCTCACATTCTTATTTTCTTCCACGGGAAACCTGACAAAATGTTCCATGCACACTAACCTAAGATAATGCACATATGAAAAATTACTTATTTGACATAAGTGCAGTATTCCAGCCTATTTATCAACCCTGGATTGGACACCGCGCTGTCTAAGTTCCTGGCCCTCCGGAGAAATCTTGCGTCCATGTAATAATTGACAGATCTCGGATCGCTTCAATGCTGCAGATTTAGTCCCAAATCGATCCTTCCGCTTGCTGCTTTCCCTAAAATTGGATCCATCCACATACAGGACCTCATCTGCAAACGCAACAGCCAGTTCGCCAACAACGGCCTGTTTATCGGATTGATCGAAGCTACAGGGGCTTTGTGTCGTAATCATAACCATCCGGTTGTTGTGGATCGTACGACGATGAGATTTTTTCAGACGCTGTTTAAGTACCCCGTCATGTAAAACCCAAAGGATATAGCCCTGGCGCTCCTCAACTGCCTGAACGATTTTCTTTGACACCCTCAAGTGACCAGCCACAATCACGATAGCTTCATGCTTTCCGGTTAAATCACAGGCCTTCTTCAATCTACCCTCTGGAATGAAATCCGGCCCCATAACTGCTAGCCCACCTGAATTCAGTAAATCTTGGTTTCCTGCTCCAAACAGTAATGGCGGAGCAGCGTTGCGCATATTCTTCCGAATCGCCACTGGGTAGTCAGGATCACTGCGTGCCATGACCCAAATCCCCTTTCGCTGCCATTCCTCCAGACTGAAACCGAGATTGATACGACGCTCCAGCAACCACTGAATCCGGTCTAAACTCACCCGTGCATTCTTTGCTAACTCGGACAAGGATCCTGCCTGCAGTAAATCGCCAGGGCGACGGTTTGACCGATACAAAACCGTTGCAACGCGATTGTACTCCACAAGCTTCAAAGGTAAATGATCCATCTCTCCTCCCTGAAATGCACAGAGTAAAAGAATTGCATGGGTGTCATCATTCAATAAAGTGCTCATCGCCTCAAAACAGTTGCACCTGACCCCATGAATCATCGTACTTACCAGGGTTTTCCTCAACTGAATTGTGAATTTCCGCACCCTCATCTACCCATGATTTGGCTCCTCTCTCCTTGACCTGTTGCCCTTCCGGGGATAATTTACGTCCATACAATAATCTGCAGATCTCCAACCGTCCCAAGGCCGCAACTCGGGCACCAAATCGATCCTCCCGCTTGCTACTTTCCCCAAAGTTGGATCCATCCACATACAGGACCTCATCGGCTAATCCGACGGCAAGGGATCCAATGAGGCCGGAGTTCTTGGACATATCGGATTTTTTTACCGCAAGCATGATTAGGTGGTGCTCTCGGAGCGCCTGCTGATAAGGACTCTTCAAGCGCAATTTCAGTTCTTCGTCATCCAGAATCCAGATCACAGAACCGGAGCATTTATGTACCACGTGGACAATCTCTCTCGCCATTCTTAAATACCCTACAACAATGACTGGTCGATTCAACTTCGTCGCTATCTCACAGACTTTTTTAATTCTTGCGGATGGGATAGAATCCGGTCCAATAATTGCCAATCTATTCCTACCCGTCATATTTTTCTCCCCGACTCCCAGAATCAATCTCGGAGCATCATCTCCCATACTTGCCCGAATTGATGCAGGGTAACCAGGATCATTACGAGTCAATTTCCAAATTTCTCCACCTTGTGAGATCTCCGGATGGATATCAAACAATTCTCCCTGAACATACTCGGAGGGGTCCTTGTGACCAGGCAACTCAGTTTGCTCATCAATATCGGAGTTCTCCAATGCTGTATTGGATTGCTTCTGATCTTCTGGACGATCCCTCGCATCAACTGGTTGTAATAAAGCCAGCGACTCTAATTCAGGGCCACAATCTGTCCTAGCCTCCGAGCCGACCTCCGTGTTAACCTCAAAAAGTCCGGCAGCAATCGAATCTTGTTCATTTTTCCAAATATGTCCCCCCGCTTTTAGCAATTGATCAACCGCCCTAGTGGCATATTCATCCGACCATACAAAGAAGGTGCGCCGAGATTGATATGTCTCCATGGCCGGCCGAAAATCATAAGGATCCACACTGAACTCTGTACCATCGACATACACTGCTGAATTGCAAAGAGCTATTAGAAGGCGTCCAATTTCCGGCTCCTGGGGCATGGACCTGGGATCGGCGGGACTGCGACTGGCGAGGAGAGCTATTTTTCTGGATGCCTTTGCATGTCGAATTTTCTTCTCTAAAGGCTTACTCAACTGCCGGCCGGAAAGCACCCATACAAGTCTGCCTCCAGCACTCACTACATTTTCTGCTGTAACCGTAGCAATCTCCTGACTCCCGGCAGTGATCGTTGGATAATCATGTTGGGCACAGAGATTGGCAATTGTTCTGGTCGACTCACTTGGTGGCTGCCCTACCGGATCTGGACCAATCACGGCCACTCCACCCCGATCCAGTAGATTGATTTCTCCGGTTCCGAACAAAAGCGGAGGCGCCTGTGATCCCAAACATTGCCGAATTCGTTTCGGATAAATGGCATCTCCCCGTCCCAGAATCCAGTAACCTCTGCGTTGCCACTCCTCCAGATAAAACCCCAAGGTGATTCTTCGATCCAAAAGTGATTTCAGTCGGTCATGGCTGAGATCTGTTTCATCAGCCACTTCCGCAGAATTGCAAACGCCGTCAATCAGATGGTGAGGTCGATATTGGTGCCGGTGAAGCCATTCCACAAGCATATTATACTCTGAGAGGGAAAGAGGTTGTTGCTCTGCTCCAAACCATCCATAGAGAAGCATGATTGCATTGGTATCATCCGAGAGAGGCCAAACCATGATCATTCAGACAAACTACGTGTAACCAGTACTGCCGGAATCACCTTGGGGCACCCGTCATAGCGCAAGAGTGCAGCCATAGTTGCCATCGTCCAACCACTCACAACGATATCATCTATCAGGAATGTAGGGCTTTTACAGGGAGCATCAATTACAAAGACATCCGCTATATTGCGAGAGCGCTGAACAGGGTTCTTAAAATCACCCTGTGATCTTCCAGTTTTGACCCTGGTCGCCGCATCAATCAACTGGAGTCCAAGATTACTGGCAAGTGCTGAAGCCAGAATCGGAACATGTCGCCTACGGTTGCGTGGCGGTACATACGTCACACAAACGATTCCCTCTTGCTGGATTCGAGATTTTAGAGCTTCGCAAAACGCATCCACGACAGCCTCGGAATACTGAGATCTGCGTCTTCGCTGCATAAGAATCTCATCTCCAAGGTTATCATCAAACGCTCTGCAAAGTGAAAACCCGACCGATGCCCGAAATTCTGGCAAAATTTGCTGCGTCTCATGAATCGGGTGATCCGAGAGCTCCGAGATTGGCCACTTGCGCTTCGGGAAAATTACAATGGGGCGCTTCCGGATAAACTTTTCGGCTTCTTGAATTATTTCCGGCTTGGGCAAAAATGATTTTTCTGTCCGATTGGTGCAGTTTCGGCAGCGCCCACAGTCCTGTGCAGTTTCGTCATCGAGTGCTCGTTGAAGAAAGGCCATGAGGCATCCGTCATGATTCATGTATTCACGCATCTGATTTTTTTCGTGCTCACGAATCTCTTTCAACCGTTTGATTCGTTCCGCTGGAACTTGAAACCCATACACATCTCCGGTCGCATACCATGCCCCAGCTTTCCCGGCTTCATAGATGACCGGCGCGGGAGACTCCAGTGAAGCTAGTTTCAGAACTTTCTCAATTCTGCTTTTTTTCAGGTTGACGCGGAACATGATTTCTTTCAACGTCAAGCCACCATCGGTCTCTTCAAGTACGCCAAGAACTTCATCAATTTCCGCCTGTGATGGAAAGGCGTTGTCCAGAAAGTAGTCTGCAATGCGTTCATCCTCCTCCCCCCATAAAAGAAACCCGTATGCATCCGTGATTCCCCTGCCAGCGCGGCCCACCTGCTGATAATAATGTACAACAGATCCCGGGCGCTGATAATGAATGATGAACGACAGATCAGGCTTGTCAAACCCCATGCCCAGCGCAATCGTCGCAACCAGAACTTTAATATCATTGTTCATGAGTCTGTTTTCCAACTCCTCCCGCTCTCCTGAATCTCCGTGGTAGGCAAATGCCTTGATCTTCCTGGACTGAAGCCAGTGGGCGACCAAATCTGCATCTCTGCGTGTAAGCACATAAATGATTCCGCTACCCGGCAGATGATCTGCAATCGCCCAGGCCATCCAGGCAAGTCTCGTACCGGCTTCAGGAATCTTAAAGTTGTGGAGTTGCAAACTTCGCCGAACCAGGCTCCCTCGGGTGACCTGAATCCCGTCTCCCAGTTGTCCTCGCACATCTTCTACAACCCGATTGTTTGCCGTTGCCGTGGTCGCCACAATTGCAGCCCCCTGCGGAATCATTTCCTGAACTCTGCGAATGCGCTGATAATCAGGACGAAAATCATGCCCCCAATCCGAAATACAGTGAGCCTCATCGATAATCAACATTCCAAGTCCATCTGCAATCAACGGCAACGTGTTCGTGATAAAACGGTCATTCGCAAGTCGCTCGGGAGTGACCATCAGAAGGTCTACTTCCCCTTTAATGAGTTTTTTATGAATTTCCCTCCACTCATCAAAGTTGTCCCCCGTCATCCTTTGTGCATTAAGTCCAAGGGTACTTGCTGCATGCTTCTGATTACGCATCAGTGCGACAAGTGGAGAAATCATCAATGAAGGACCTGCACCCCTTTCCCGCCTGAGCTTGGTCGAGATTGTATATACCATCGTCTTCCCCCAACCCGTACGCTGAACAACCAGAACCCGATTCCCCTTGACTGCCTGTTCAATACTCTCCCATTGGCCATCACGAAATTGGGCGTCCGCATTACAAACTGCATCACGAAGATATTGCAGGGCAACTTCTTTGAGCGTATCCGGACGTTCGATCGATGGCATGGACAGGCCAGCTCAGAGAGCACTAATGAATCGAAAATATATCCAAGTTTGTAATATTAACTTCAATATACGATGGTTCAATCATTTTCATATTGAGTATTCGGGAGAGATTCAAATTCGCCAGTTTTCCATCATGATAGGGCAAATCAAATTGGTGCTTTTGAGTTCAATCCGGTATTTGACCCTCGTGTAGATGCTCTGGGATCGGATCGCGCTCTGTGGAAAGCGGACAGCAAAACACAGACGCAACTGTGCGTATCGCTCACGCACAAAGGATCTGCGCCGGCAGGCGTTGGATCTGACCAGGACCGGGAAGCCATGCGACAATTCCGCAGCACCTTATTCTATGCACGAAACATGCGCTGGACCTCTCAGGCGCTCCTGGCAGCCGTGACCAATTACCCCGGAATGGGTGGGCGGGCATGGACCTCGCTGCAACATGAGGATGAGCGGATCTGCAAGAGCTTTGCATTGTGGGCCAACTCAACACTCGGATTTTTGGTTCACTGGACCCAGGGGCAACGAACCCAGAGTGGACGCGCAACAAACCAGATCAAGGCGCTGGCCCAAATCCCCTGCCCCAGACTGGATCAACTCCCCGAAGACCGGCTTGATCAGGCCGCACACAAGTTTGATGAACTTGCTCCGATGGCTCTGATGCAATGAACCATCTGTCCACGGACAAAATCGACAAGCTCGCGCGCTGTTAAAATATAATTTCGAAGAATTTCGACAGCGAGTTCATAACTACAAGCTAGGCAGCCACCTACTAATTTCCTTATAAATCAGTCCGAGACACAATCCTCTAATGACTGCACCATTCAACTTCGGTAGCATTTAAGAACGCGTGGAGCATCTCTCTGCGTATAGTGACCCCGATAGGAGATCCTGGAGGAATGCCCGGACGAACCCTCCGTTCCTCTATCTCGTAATCCCTGAGCAGGTATCTCTCAATCTCATCCAGTACCATCTTGCGATGATATCGAGTTCGGTGATCCTGCCTGGGTACTGAAGTCACAGGGATCCATTCTTTAAATTCTCGTAACCGCTCCAGCACGATCGCACGAACCGGAGGGGCTGCACCACGATTACTGGCCAATCCAATCAACTCGTCAATCCAGACCTGTTGCACCACACGCTGTAATTCAGCCTCGTACGGATCGTCCGAGATGGGAGATCCCCAGATTTGATCGCTGACAAATTCCATTACCTCATGAAAATCAGGCGAGATAGCATCAAGATCGGTTTGATAAACCATGCGGGCGGCCCGTTCCGGGTTGAGAATCTGTGTGAATACCAAAGTCGCGACAGCGGCCGCGGGAGAGTACGAGTCAAAAGTAAGACCTGTATGACGTTGAAATAACTCTCGATTCCTCAGATAGCCTGGAGGTCGGGGAGGAAGATTCATACGTACACTTTCAGGAACGCGAAGTGCGCTTGGTGAAACTACGGTCAACAGCGCCTGCAAGGCAGCCTGCTGAACCTCACCTTCCACCGGTGCAACTGATGCCTGGCCATCTCCCCGCATTGCATATGTGTAGGTCACTCCTCCAAGTAATTTGGCGGTCGCCTCCACCTGATAGCGATGTCGAAGGTACAGCGGAACCAGGACTTCCTCCATGGTCGCCAGTGGCCTCCCCTTCCGAATTACTTCCTCTCCGAAACGAGCCAGAGCAACGTTTCGGATCTCCATTTCGTGATATAGTGCACGAACCATATCGTCTCCATTATCCCATAGATTGGCAAGCGGGTGTGCAGCACCCGTCGGACGGGCATCTGCATCGGTGATATACTGCAACCCTTGCGCCCACGCTTTCTGCAGAATTGCGCTGAGTAACTCCTGCTCACTTTCATCCGGCATTGGTTGCACGTACCCATACGCAATTGCAACCTTGTCCCACTCCCCGACTCCGGTTGTATATGCAGCATCCAGATCAATCTCTCCACTCTCACCCAGTACAGCATAAGGCGCAGGGTAATCCATCACGGAAGCGCGGCGATTTGCCGAAGATGTAAAGTTATGACTGAGCCCCAGCGTGTGTCCAACTTCGTGCGCAGATAATTGCCGGATCCGTGCCAGAGACATGGAGAGCATTGGATCATCATCTACAATCGAATCAGTGTATGGAGCCAACAAACCTTCGGCAATCAGATAATCTTGCCGTACACGTAATGAGCCCAATGTGACGTGTCCCTTGATAATTTCACCGGTCCGGGGATCCACCACACTTGCACCATAGCTCCAGCCACGGGTTGCACGGTGAACCCATTGAATCGTGTTGTATCGTACATCCATCGGATCTGCACCTTCGGGCAGAATCTCAATCCGAAATGCATTTGAGAACCCGGCTGCCTCAAATGCCTTGGACCACCACCGGGCACCATCCAGAAGAGCTCCCCGCACAGGCTCCGGTGTTCCGGGGTCCAGATAGTATACGATTGGAGAAACCGGATCACTGATCTCCAAGCCCGGATTCTGTTTAACAAGGCGATGCCGTCGAATGTAGCGCTTCATCATATCCTCCCCAATAGGAACTGCATAATCCATATAGCTGACAGCACCATATCCGGCTCCCGGATGAAACTCCCGCGGAGTGTACCCGCTGTCGGGGAGCATCACGAACGAATGCCGTACGCTCAGTGTCACAGAGTACGGATCGGCCGCTACATCGCGCACATAAGGACCGGGATTTGAAGAGGTGAACGTGATTCGCGCTTCCATTTCTGTGTTTTCGGGAAAAGCCTTCAGCATGGATGGAATCGGAGCACTGCGACTTTTGTCCAATGCGAAACTGCCCTGCTGCGCCGCCTTTAACCTGCGTACAACACCATTGGCATCCTGGACTACAAAATCGGTTGCTTTCACAAGAACATTTCCTTCCTCCTCAGCTTCCACCGTAAACCCCCAGATAACTGCTTCTGCAAAAGCTTCCTGCACCGATGCACGCTCTGCCGGTGACTCTGACTCAGCACGGTAGCGCAGGTTCGGCATGACCAGCAGAATTTTGGAGCCACTGCGCTCAAAACGAACCACTCGCGTGCTGCCCAACTGACTTCGATCCAATCCAATATCATTGGATCCGAGCCCTGCGGGCATGGAAGTCACATAAATAAAATCCTGATCCAAAGCTCGGATTTCAAGGTAAATATCTCCTGTCGCTTCACTCCAGTACAGCGGAAAGAACCCATCTCGTTTATCCATGCCCGAAGTCTTTTCGCTAATAGACATCACTGCTTGCCCATACACCGACAGCGTCATCAATGCGAGAAGCAGGATTGTATTCAAAAAACGGATTGGAAAGTTCATGACGAGTGGGGCCAGATTAGCAAAATGGAAGCCGGAGCTCACGCTCGGTTCTGTGAGTAGCCGAGGGGTGAAATTCCCCCCGACTACTTGACGTTCCCTAAATTTACATGTTTCCATTTTATTGATTTTGAGTGAAGCCATTTTCTCTTGACTCCGTTAAAGGAGATTCTGAATCATTCAACCCTATGATGATGGTGTATGCCGGGACCATGGATACGATATTTGTCCAGCAGCCAGATTTTCGTCTCGTGCAGATGACCAGACTTCTCGAGGATTATTTTACGTTACCCATTCATTAAATCAATTTTATTCTAATATGACCTCAACCGGTCAAGTCGTACAGGTGGTTGGACCTGTCGTCGATGTTGCTTTTTCTTCCGGCGAGGTGCCGGACATTCTGGATGCACTGGAAATCACGCGTGAAAACCAGGATGCACTTGTACTTGAGGTACAGCAGCATTTGGGAGAGAACCGCGTGCGGGCCATCGCCATGGACTCAACCGACGGATTAACTCGGGGCGTTTCAGTCACCAGTACTGGACAACCCATTGCGATGCCCACTGGAGAAGAAATTCGGGGGCGCCTGTTCAATGTAGTCGGACGTGCAATTGATGGCCTGCCTCAACCCGAAGCGGAGGGATCTCTGCCCATCCATCGTGAGCCGCCAGCATTCAGTAATCTGTCTACCAGCGTTGAAATGCTGGAGACCGGAATCAAGGTAGTGGATCTCATCCAGCCGTATGCCCGCGGCGGAAAAATTGGCCTTTTCGGGGGAGCAGGAGTTGGGAAGACCGTGCTCATCATGGAGTTGATTAACAACATTGCAAAGGCACATGAGGGCCTGTCTGTCTTTGCCGGGGTTGGTGAACGAACTCGAGAAGGCAACGACCTGCTCCGCGAAATGATCGAGAGTGGAGTGATGCAGTATGGTGAAGAATTTCAACGTGCACTGGAAGAAGGGAATTGGGATCTCTCCAAGGTAGACATGGATCGGATCAAGCAGAGTAGCATCAGTCTGATCTTTGGCCAGATGAATGAACCCCCGGGAGCACGTGCACGTGTAGCTCTGAGCGGCCTGACGATTGCGGAGTATTTCCGTGACTTGGGCGGCCGCGATGTATTGTTATTCGTGGACAATATCTTCCGCTTCACCCAGGCGGGCTCAGAAGTGAGTGCACTTCTTGGACGGATGCCCAGCGCCGTTGGATACCAGCCAACTCTGGCAACCGAGATGGGAGAGCTTCAGGAGCGAATTACATCCACCAAGAGTGGCTCCATTACCTCCGTTCAGGCGATCTATGTACCTGCAGATGACCTGACTGACCCGGCACCCGCTACTGCGTTCGCGCATCTGGATGCCACGACTGTACTCTCCAGACGGATCGCTTCTCTGGGGCTGTATCCGGCTATTGATCCTCTTGATTCCAACTCAACGATTCTGACTCCCCGGGTAGTAGGAGATGAGCATTATACGACTGCACAGGATGTGAAACAGCTCCTGCAGAGGTATAAGGAATTGCAGGACATCATTGCAATTCTCGGAATGGATGAACTCTCTGACGAGGATAAACTTGTAGTTCAGCGTGCACGCCGCGCAGAACGATATATGAGTCAGCCCTTCTTCGTTGCTGAGCAATTCACGGGTGCCAAGGGAAAATATGTGAAGATCGCTGACACGATCAAGGGATTTCGTATGATTCTATCCGGAGATCTTGACCACTTACCTGAATCTGCCTTTACCTACAAAGGAACGATTGATGAAGTGATTGAAGATGGAGAGCGCAAACTGGCGGAAACCTCATGAGTGAAGATCAGCGACTGCTTCGGGTAGACATTGTTGCACCTGACAAGCGCGTATTTGAGGGATATGCTATTGGATTGCGTGCTCCGGGAATCGATGGGAGCTTCCAGATCCTGTACAACCATGCACCGATGATTGCCTCACTGAACGTAGGCTCTCTGGTTTTAACTCTTTCTGGTGCGGAGAAGGTCATCTTTGCAACCAGTGGAGGTTTCATTGAAGTGATTGGAAATGTCGTCACGGTTCTTGCGGAAACTGCCGAGCCTGCATCTGATATTGACACTGACCGTGCTCAAAAGGCCGAGCAACGGGCCCTGCAACGCCTTCAAAATGCCTCCAGTGATCTAGATCGGATTCATGCTGAACGAGCACTTGAGCGTGCACGTAACCGTCTTCGCATCAGCATGACCGATTAGAAACTCTCGTGTACCGACTCACTCTGCTCCTGGCTCTCCTCGCGTCTGTTCCCCCCTGCGCTGCTCAGACTGATTCGACCTGGATCAACGAGATACGTGGAACGCTATCCTTTTCACAAGTTGGATTCAGGAAATGGCATGATGGAGGCGTCAACTCCCTCTCACTGGGAGCTGGCATCAGTGGCAAGGCAACAAAAAATTCAGCGAAAACCCTGCAGGAATATGAGGCACGCCTTGAGTTTGGCATCGTAAAACAAGATGGCATTGAACTGCGAAAATCAGAAGACTTGATCCATTTGGTAAGCTCGATCAAGTTCTCTGAAATTTCCCTCTTTGGCCAATTCAGACCCACGATCACAATAGACTTCCGATCCCAGTTTGCGGACGGCTTCCAGTATAACGACAAGGATCCGACGATAAATTCGGTGAAGATTTCAGGATTTTTCTCTCCTGCAATCTCTACGCAATCTCTGGGCCTGAATTACCCCTTCAGCAACTGGCTTGAGGCTCGCCTTGGAGTTGCTGCCAAAGAAACGATCGTCACAATTCGCAATTTGCGCAGTCGCTACAAGGTGAATCCTGATCAGACCTTTCGATGGCAGATTGGTTCTTCAGGTTTGGTGAAACTGGAACGGATGATCTTTTCAAACGTCCATATCAAATCCACTCTGACCCTCTTTTTTGCATTCAACCAATACTCCCCTGACTTTATCTGGGAAACCTTCATCAACATGAAGGTGAACTCATGGCTTCAGGTCGAGGCGAACTATACTGCTTATTTGGACAGGGATCTGTCTCCTTCTATCCAGCAAAAACAGGCTTTGGCCATCGGGGTCTCATTCAGGCTTCTGTAGGCTCTGGAAGCTGTCGCCATACAACCAGAACCATCAGTACAGTTACGACAGTGCACGCGAGCACATTGTATGCGAAGCCATGGTAGTCATAAAGCCAACCTGCAGTAGCCGTTGCAACACCTAATCCGAGCTGCCCCGAGGCTGTAGCGAGTCCCATCATTGAGCCGCGCTGCTTATCGGTGGTAAGTGTGGTGAGTAATGCAATAATTGGCCCGGTGCGCATTGCGCCAGATACAAGAATCAATGCAATTACCACAGCCGCACTTATCAGTCCATCTACGAGCAGAATCACAAATGGAAGAATTAAAACCATGACCAGAGATGCAATAACAATTATTGGTTTTCGCCCAAAACGATCTGAAAGGGTTCCTCCCGAGGTCGTTCCCAAAACCATGGCCATGCCGCCAATGATGAAGATTAATGCCAGTTGCTGCACTGATATGCCTACATCCTCTTCAAGCCATTTGGGGAGAAAGAATACGAAGAACCCGATACTTGCAAAAAGAAAGAAATAGACAAGAACTCCCGCTCTCGGCCCCTTGCTCCGCAAAAGCATACCATACGTGTTTAACGCTGAGGTTTGCTTGCCTTCGTGGTTGACATGTCGTTTTGGGAGATACCGCCAGATCATACCGCTCGCCAAAGCCATCAACCCGCCAAAGACAATAAACGGAGTCTGGAACTCATATGCATTTGCCAATAAAATTCCTCCCGGTGTCCCGATAATCTGCCCACATGCAGCCCCTGTCAGGATCAAGCCAGTTGCCCATCCACGACGTTCATAGGGGAAATAATCTCCTACAAAGGCTACCATACTTCCGCTGTATACACCAGCGGCTATTCCGGCGAGCGCTCGGACGGCCAAGAGTGATTCGTAATGCCGAGCTGCGCCGTGTAACAGAAGGATCAGCGCGATAAATGCCGTACCAATAATGAGTACTAGACGCCTTCCCACACGATCTGAAATGGGGCCAACGATCAACGTCGAACAGGCCAATGCAATTGAATAGGCCGTCCCCAGAAATCCAAGAGAAAAATCCGAAGGAGAAACAGCATTGAGAAGCCCGTCTTGAATGAGTGGCAACAGAGGAGCCACAAGAAAAAGTTGGCAACTTACGACGAATGAGGTCAGCCACAGCGGAGCGAGAATAAAAAATATCCGACCTCCTGTCTCCTGTAGGATGACACCTGACGAGGATTCATTTTTCAACATTCGTCGAATCTAACCAAAATTCTTCAGATGAAGATTGAATCGATTGTTCACTCCCTCTATATCTGCTTTCATATTGAGTATTTCCACCTGTGGGGCAATACTCTAACTTTTGGAAAATAGTTACGCAATAGATCTATTTGATGGATCATTGGGACCTCCAATGAAAACGTCCCTCATTGATCCAGTAGCCCCAATCCCGGAAGCCAAGATATTTGTAGATGCATTGAGATCTGCATATCCATAGGCCATACACTCAAATTTGCTCTGTACCTTTCTGCTGTTCCTGCTCACACACATGCCCACAGGAATTGCACTTCTGACTGATCTACCTCGACCATCCTGCTGAATTTGTACTCGCGATACTGACCGGATCATCTCTATGAAGAGTTTTGGATGACCCGATTCGGCCTGTCTTTGTCTTTACACTTTTGCCAGATTTTTCTATTATGCCCTTTGCAGATTTGAACATCCTTGAATCTGTTGAATGTTAGGATCATAAAATCCGTTGTTCCTACGACGTTGCAAACTTATTGAATATCAATTCCACCCCTAACCATTCCAAGGAAAATTGGATTGGTTTAACATAAAAATTATTGGACAGGAACATCTAGAACATAACCATTGTTTAGGAAGTCATGTCCGGAGAAAACGACCCATACATCAATATAAGAACTCGACTGTTTGCTCTTTTGCGTAAGGAGAACAGAACCTCCGAGGAAAATCACGAGATTGTAGAAATCATGGAGATCACTGCAGGAAACAAAATAAATACCCAGATAAACAAAATAAATGCCCAGATGGATGGCCTACGATCCGATCTACAATCGCGAGATGCCAAAATAGATGCTAAAATGGATGCCCAGTATAAGGTCCTCAACAATAAATATAATACGTTGATCGCTCTCCTGAGTATTCTTATCGCTTCAGGACTATTTGGGTTCTTGTTTAACGCCTTCCAGAGTTCAGGTAATTAAAACTCTACCTTGATTATTATTGACTCACCGGGTTGATTGAGTTAATACTCAATCAATTCTCATCTAACGTTCCAATTAGATATCAAATAGCGAAGGGACAGGATTTGTTCGACTACCTGAAACTCCATTAAGTGTCATTGAATTTGGTGAAGGAGTTGTACCCTGCACCGAATTCATAGCCACTTCATCAATTTTATCCTCAGACATTTGGGAGAGGATTTTGTACGTAAGTTCATGAGCCTTGAAGGTTACAGCGAACCTGCCTGCCCGCTTAGATTCCACTACTCATAGGGATAGCCCGACCAATCAGTCGTATATTAGATTGTCACCAAAGACACATAGATTTCATGCGATGGATTGAGCGCCCCATCGAAAACCCAACCGTCGTACAGACACTAAGTGAAGCGCTGAATTCACTGCCCGAACCATTGGCACGCTTTTTAATCCTGCGAGGCATTGATTCCGTGGATGTTGCACGGAGTTATTTTCGCGGAACCAAAAAAGAATTACATGATCCACATCTACTGGCAGAAGTGGATCAGGCGGCCCGGCGAATTGCATGTGCGATTACAGAAAAGGAGAACGTGCTTGTGTATGGAGACTTTGACGCGGATGGCATTACCTCTACCGCACTCCTTCTGCAATTTCTCGGATCTCACGGACTTGCAACCGAATCTTATATCCCTCACCGGCAAAAAGAAAATCACGGATTTCACAAAGCCGCAATCGATCTTGCCCAATCCCGGCAGTGCTCACTGATCATTACCGTAGATTGTGGCACCAATGATGAAGAGACCGCTCTGAGAGTAAAAGAAGCAGGAATTGATCTCATCATCTGTGACCATCACCAAAATGAAGATAAATATCCGCTTTGTGCTGCTCACGTGAACCCAAACCGGAAAAGCTGCCCATACCCCCATAAGGAAATCTCGGCATGTGCCTTGGCCTATAAAATGATTCAGGTCACACTGGAGTCTCTGGATAAACCGGCTGAGATCGCAGATCAATATCTGTGGCTTGTGGCCATCTCCACTGTGTGTGACATTATGCCCCTGACAGGAGAAAACCGTATCCTGGTTCGGGAGGGGCTCAACGTCTTGCATATGAGTGAGCACGCTGGAATTCAAGCGCTCATCTCAGCCTCCAAATGCAGCCAGAAACATCTCACATCCACAGATATCGGGATGCAATTGGGCCCCCGCCTCAATGCTGCGGGGCGCCTTACACACGCAGATGAAGCCCTATCCCTGTTGATGGCTGAGGATGAGGCCGAAGCCCGGAAGTTGGTCAAACGACTTGATAAATTGAACCAATCCAGAAAAGCCTTGGGAGCAAAATTACGTATGTCCGCGAACAAGATTGCCCGAACCCAACTTGCCGGGACATATAAAAGTGCACTCGTATTATATGACTCCAATTGGCATCCTGGAATTTTGGGGCCAGCTGCATCTCAAATGATCAGGGAATTTTCACTCCCAACTGTGATACTCACAGATGCTCCCGGTTCCAATGGCAAAGAGATAGTCGGGAGTGCCCGTACTTGGGGAGAAGTCAATATTTTCGACGCGCTGACGGAGTGCCAGGATCTCCTGATCCGATTTGGGGGTCATGAAAAAGCCGCAGGAATGACCTTGAAAAAAGAAGACCTACTTCTCTTCAAGGAACGACTCAATACGGCTGTCAACCGGCAATTGGGTGAAAAAATTGCTGGACCGGTGCTCGAATATGATGCCCGATTAACCATGGAAGAAATCCCCGGCAAATTTGAACGGATTCTCAAACTCTGCCAACCCTTTGGCAAGGAAAATGAAGTACCTCTTTTTCTCATGGAAAACCTTCGCCCAGTCTATGTCAAAGTGTTGTCCGGCGGGCTCCACCTCAAAATGAATGTTCAGGATTCAAACTCTTCCATTGTGATGGATGCGATCGGTTTTGGATTGGGACAATATGAGAAAATAGCAGAGGAAGCTCGTGTACTCAAGACCGGCCTGGATTTTCTTTGCCATGTAGAGGAAAATCGATGGAATGGCCGGGTCACAACGCAACTCCGGATAGAAGCACTTCGCGCACATATCAGATCATGACCCGAGCTCCTGCCTGCCTACTGCCACTGGCTATGCTGTGCCTGACTGCAAATGCACAGCTTTACAGTCCTGATGAATTTCTTGGTTATGAATTGGGCAAAGGTTTTACTCCTCATCACCGGGTCACGGATTATGTCCGCCACGTAGCCGACGCTTCCAAAAATGTGATCCGGGTTGAATACGGCCATACGTATGAAGGCCGCATACTGCAGTACCTGATCATCTCTTCCCCGAATAATCTTGCGAGGCTTGAAGAGATTCGTAGAGCAAATCTTCAGCGGACCGGGATGTTAGATGGAACTTCATCAGAAAACATTCCCGCCATCGTCTGGCTCAGCTATAACGTTCACGGAAATGAATCTGTTGGCACCGAAGCCGCTCTCAGAGTCATGTACGCATTGGCCGCTGCTAAAGACAGGAACATCTCCGAATGGCTCGAGGATACGGTAGTCATCATCGATCCGTGCCTGAACCCGGATGGCCGTGAACGCTATGTTCATTTCTATCGACAATCCCGGGGGAAAACCCCCAACGTTCTTCAGGAAGCCCGGGAACACTCAGAACCGTGGCCGGGAGGGCGGACCAACCATTATTACTTTGATCTGAACCGGGATTGGGCATGGGGAACTCAACTTGAGACGCGGCTTCGACTGCCGCATTATAATCGCTGGATGCCTCATGTTCATGTGGATTTTCATGAACAGGGTGTCAACAACCCGTATTTCTTCGCCCCCGCAGCTGTCCCATACCATAAGTATATTACACCGTGGCAACGAGAACTCCAGGAGCTGATGGGAGCAAACCACACCCGATATTTTGATGCTGAAGGGTGGCTGTTTTTTACTGGGCAGATTTTTGACCTGTTTTATCCAGGCTATGGAGATACCTGGCCCACATTCAACGGAGCCATCGGAATGACGTATGAACAGGCGGGCTCGGGACGTGCCGGCCTCGGTATTATCACTGCAGAAAACGATACTCTGACCCTCGCTGACCGGATTGAACATCACTACACCACAAGTCTGTCAACAATTGAGGTGGCCGCAAACGAGCGACAGCGTATTGTTGAGAAATTTACTGAATACTTCAACAACTCTGCCGCAAGACCAACCGGAGTACACGCAGCCTACCTGGTTCGTTATCGAGGACAGAAAGATCAAATCCGTACACTTTCAGACCACCTCGACTTACTAGGAATCACCTACGGATTTGTAACTTCATTCAATTCAGAAGAGGGCTTTGCCTATCATACAGGAACCCACGAAGAGATCATGATTGAACCCGGAGATCTCGTCGTCCCTGCTGCACAGCCCAAAGGGGTGCTCACCAGCGTTCTGTTTGAGCCTGAACCTGAGCTCGAAGATTCTCTTACCTATGACATCACCGCCTGGGCCCTTCCCTACATCTATGGCTTAGAGGCCTATGCCCTGGATGAAGAAATCGCATGGGACTCTACCGCTCCTGCCCCCGATACTCCTATACATCCATCTGAACCCGCTGCCTATCTAGCGGAGTGGAAAAGCTTCGAAGATGCAAAACTGCTGGCAAAATTGTTGCATAATGGTGTCAAGGTGCGCTATGCAGAGATTCCATTCACGATCCATGATCAATCCTATGGTGAAGGTACCTTGATCATGACACGCGAGGGAAAAGATGCTGTCTTTGATTCTCTCGTGATTCAGAGTGCACGCCTTACGCACCAGCAAGTGAATGCTGTCTCGACGACACGGGTGAGCGATGGGGTTGATTTTGGATCGGGGGATGTGATCTACATACGACCACCCCGTGTTGCAATTCTTGCGGGCCCGGAAATCAGCTCCCATAGCCTCGGCCAGTTGTGGCATTTCTTTGATGAGCAGCTTGAATACCCTGCCACTCTGATTCATACCGAAGACTTTGCCGACCTACTACTTTTTCGCTATGATGTGATCATCCTGCCTTCAGGGAATTACAGTGATCTGCTCAGTAGTCGCCAAATGGAAAAAGTTTGGGACTGGATCCAGGAAGGTGGCCGATTAATTGCACTTGAAAGGGCTGTCTCCTTTCTGGCAGATCAGGAAGAATTGAGTTTGAAGCTGAAGCCAAGTGAAGTTGATTCGCTTGAGCTTCCCGTCATTCAGCCATATTCCGAACGTGACCGTCATGCCATCTCGGAGAATAACCCTGGTGCCATCTTCCAAACAGAACTGGACCACACACATCCCCTAGCCTTTGGCTATCCGCGAGACTATTTTACACTCAAGGTGGGTATACGAGCATTTGCCTGGCTTGAAAATGGCTGGAATGTCGGAATCCTCAGAAAGGCTGATCCTGTTGCAGGATTTGCAGGGGCGCAAGCGATCCAAACCCTGGAGCAATCGCTGGTTCTGGGAATGGAATCTGTTGGACGGGGTGAGGTAATCTACTTTATTGACAATCCGATTTACCGGGGGTTTCATTACCATGGCAGGCTCCTACTGGTGAATGCCGTTTTCCTGGCAGGGCAACGCAGTGTTGCGACCTTCTGACGAAATGCCCCTCAAACGTGTCCTTGCATGTGTTCTGCTCCTCAGTTGTGTTTGTGTCTCTGATACATATAGTCAGACCGGACCACTCAAAGGAGTCGTTTGGGATGCTCCTGCACCTCCTACGGCATCCGATCTTGTGAGCATCCGCGAGGCCGGAGTAGAAGCGATCCGGTTACCCATTCTGGATGACCTGTCCTTGATCCATGTTGCGGATACGCTCGGATTACAGTTGTTCCAGGACCTGCCTATTTTGCTTTTGTCAGCCGAAGCTCTTCTTGATACGCTTGAATATGCCAAGCACCAGCTAACCCGCGCACATCAGATGTATTCACTGCATCCATCCGCTCATCGCTTTGGGGTTTCGACCAAGAGTGATACCAGCACCCCTCTTGCCTGTGAATATTTCAGAGAATTAGCTGAATGGAGCTCTGATCTGACCCTTTACTACGTCTCGGCCTTTGCATCCCATGATCAGTGTTCCAGCTACGTTGACCTGGTTCTGCTGGATACGCGAAGGAATGTCGATCCCGATGCGGTTCTAAACCACTGGAAGAGCTCGACACCTGTCGGTCTCTCTAGCTTCGGGAAAAAAGTGGACCCCGATGCATTTGGCCTGCGTCAGGAATTTTCGCCTGAGTCTCAGGCGCGCTTCCTGGAAGATCAGCTCCCCAAACTTCTCAGTAGTACATTTTCGGTCATTTTTGTATACCGATGGCAGGATTCCGACGATACTTCAACCCAATGGGGACTCATTGATACATCGGGGCGGAAACGGATTGCATACCAGGTGTTGAATGGCATCTATGCGGGGACTCAATCCATTTTTGCCCTTGATTTGGGCGAGTATTCGAGGAGACCGATCCCCACGCCCCTCATCCTGGGCTGGATGTCTATTGTACTTGTCGTTTTGGTGAGCCTGTGGTATGGGCGATTTCCGGAAGTGATGTGGAGTTACGTCATGAACAAGTATCCCCACCGAGACACGTTGTACCGTGAGAGTGCGCTACTGGCAGGTGCCTCTTTTTTTTATGTCATTGCACAGGGAATTATGATTTCCGGTGCAATCTTGATTCTGATTGAGGCATGTCGGGGCCTCGGCATGATTGAAGCAATTGCAATTCTGCTAAACCCCTATATACTTGAACGCATCATCAATCTGACTTCAGACCCCTTTCTTCCAACCTTGGTTGTGATCTCGCTCTATTTGATGGTGACTCTTTTTTCATCTTTACTTGGTGCATGGGGATCGTGGAAGTCAGGAAAAGTAAAATTTGAGCATTTTTTTGTGATCAAAGCGATGAACAATACCCCCCTTGGGATATTGCTCCCGATTATCCTCGTTACCCCGGGGCTGAATGAACGTCAATCCGAAGTGATGACGATCGTCCTGACTGCGACATGGATCATTTTGAGCATATACTGCAATATTCAAGCCGCCCGCAATTTTTCATCTCTGTCTCGCGAAGGATTGTCCAGAAGAGTCGCACTTGTACCGTTTATATTACCTCTGCTCTCGCTCATTGGGTTGACCCTGCTACTTTGCATTCCATACACTAGAGAGTATATTGTGTTCTGGTGGCATTTGAGCTTCAAGGGGTAGTAGCGCTGGCCATCTCTTCCCATACACGGTCTGCAAAATCATGGAATGGTTGCTTCGCGTGTAACCAACTAAAATGAAGAATGAAGGGAGTAACCATCATTCGATCACGCCTTCGAAGTATCGCAGAGGCAAGTCGAATACAGAATTGACGGATTCCTGGATCCTTAATGCCCCTGATTTCATAGATGAAGCGATCCGTATAATACTCACAGAAAACGTCTTCAAAGTCCTCCGTATGCTCAGTCATCCCGGGGATATAGTCCAGTTGGGGGCTGTTTGCGCCCTGATACCAGTTATAAACAGGCAATCCCATTTTGCTCATTGCCATGGCGATCCCCCATTCACAGGACTCTTCCGAGCGTCCTTCAAGAAGCCGCGTCCGGAAATGTGTCTCTGAACTCCGCGAATGAAAATGTGCTGCCAGTTCGCAGACCGATTGGGTCACCTCAGGATCTGCAGCATAGATCATGCCTGCCTGAATACGCGGCAAATGCGTCAATCCGAAACGTGTCAAAGTGCGGCCGCGACGGTTGCGCAAAAACTCCAGAATTACCGCGGCATTCTTGGGGCCTCCGAAATAAAAATCTGCTCGCTCCAGCCCGGTCGCTGTAAACGGATAAACAGAGAGCTGAGTCCACAAAGGATCGGGGTTGCGACACCAGATAACATCGCAGTCAATATACAGGGCCCGCTTCCAAGGCTTGAATTTGTGTACATGATGCTTGAAACCCTTGATGGATCTGTTGCTACGCGGAAGATGCTTTATAAGCGTAAACTGCTGTGCTAGTCCGGTACGCTCCAGAATTTCGATCTGCGACTTGGTGCAATAGAGCGCTACAGGACGCTTACGGTCATAGCGGCGTAGTGTCGTAACCGAAGCAACTGCATGTCGCAGATATGCTTCACCTCCGTAGGTGTGCAGAACGTATCCTTCTGTGATCACAGAATTTTATGCTAATTGAACACACAAAGATACGCCCGCCCGTCATATTGTCAATCTTCGGTTGCTGCAAGCTTTTTCCGGAGACTCTGCATGAACGCTTCAAAGCCTCGCTTTCGCAAAAAGGTTTGAAATGAAACAGAGTACCCTTCGACAGTCCCGACGCCGTCAATTACGATATCGTAAAGCCACCAACTCTCTTCTTTCCGGTGCAAATGGTAGACTACGTCCAGTTCATCTTCACGAATCTCTGCTGTGGTGTTCACGGTGGCCTGATCTCCATTGATGGCCACAGATTCGATGCTGACCGGTGCCTCATAGACCGACAGATCTCCCAGTGACTGCGACCGCACAATCCCGCCAAAAACCTCGATAAACTCCTGACGCTCCTCCGGTGTAAGATCTTCATAATAGCGCCCAAGCGAACGTTTTCCCATCTCCTCAAAATCAATCTGATCATTGATCAGCGAGCGCGCTACTTCGCGCAGAGATGGATCGGTTTTCATTCCACGAACCGCATCTTTGATTTCCTGATCCCGCTGAGTCATAAACGAGCGAACTTCCTCCTCTACATCCTGCGCCAACCCCAGAGAGGGGCCTGACATGAAGATCCAGAGCAGGAGCAATGATTTTAGCTTCATGCTATTCTGTCAATGAGTTTATTTCTTCTGTGAGAACTCCAGCGGCTGCGAGCAGCTTAAGGATTGCCATATTATACCGACTAACGGCTTCGTAGTATCCTGCTTCCAGGGTCAGATTCGTCTGTACTGCATCCACCAGGTTTTCGGTATCTCCCAAATCTAGGTCAAAATTGATCTGTTCAACCCGAAGCCATTCTTTGCTGATGGCCAGAGAGCTGTCCTGCGCAGCCAGCGCTACCTCTTCGATCGTGACCTGCCTCCATGCCTGCTCCAGCTCTGCCAAAACTAGTTGCTCTGCAGCGGCGGCCAAGTGCCCTGCCGAATTGGATTGAGCTTTGGCCTGGGCCACGCGCGCGCGTGTCTGCCCGAAGTTTAACTTCTGGCGCAACCCGAAACCGGTGCGTGCACTCGTCCGCCTGAACCCGTCACTCACATAAGGATTGGATTGACGAAAACGGTTGGTCGCTCCACTAACACTGAACGTAAGTCCAAACAGTGTTTGTGGATAGTAGTCTGCTCGTGCAACACGAACCAGTGCACCGGTCGCAACCTGAGCTGCCTGTGTCTGAAGAATTTCCGGCCGATACATGAGTGCTTTTTGCTGATAGTACTCCAGGCTTTCCAAAACAAACATGAGCGGCTCCAGCGTGTCGCGTACTGGAAGTATGCGGGTAGAATCCGGGACGGATAATTGGCGGCGGAGAGCAGAATGTGCCGTCTGACGCTCCTGGATGACCTCTGTAATTCTCCGCTGATATTCCTGCTCCGTGATGAGTACCTGATATCGATCCGCATCGTCCACATCAGGGTTGCCTTCTTCCAGGAGGCGACTAATTTCTTCCATGGCCATGGCTACTACATCTCCGGCCCGGTCCGTCAACCGCTGCAATTCGTTGGTAAGCAGAACATCGTAATAAAGCCTAGCAGCACGTAATGAAGCCTCTATCATTGTCCCTCGGGCACGTGCATCTTCAAGATCTGCACCCGCAGATGCGGCCTCAATAGCTCCTCCCAGAGCTCCCCAAGTATATATTGGCTGCACCAATGACAGCTCAGCCTGGGCAAAGGGCCGCAGATTACCGTAATCATTCCGTACCGCCGGATCCAGGTATAGCTCATCCCGTGGGGTACCATTGGGGTTTTCAATTCCTGGCACTGCTGCGACAGCACTCATGGCGGAGGCATCCGGGAGAATTCGACTGCTTCGAATCAGGTCATAACGAGCATTTGCCCGGTGGATATTTGCCCGAGCTGCCTGAATGTCCGGACTCACCAGGAGTGTTTGTTCCAGAACCCTCTTCAGATCCACATGCAATGTATCCGATCCGCCCTGCGCCATCGCACCTCCGACCATCAGATAACAGACTCCAGCAAGTAATAATCGCTTCCACATCTTGAATATCATGTCGCAGTGCAATGGCTGAGGGTAACGTCCGAAACGAGTGATCTCAGAAAATTTCCGGGAAGTATCCAGTCGGATCTGTGTTTTTTCACGGCGTTCCAGTCAAAGTGTTGAATCAGTTCTCGGGCAGACAACGAAACCTTGTCCGGCAATAGCCCCAGACTCCAGGCAAGATACCCCACTAGACGCTCGGGAGCTACACCAGATTCACGAAGTGCAGCCAGCGACAGAGAAGCATCTCGCTTTGAGAGTTTTTCTCCATTAGGATTGAGAACCAGAGGAACATGTGCGTACGATGGGCGCGTGCCACCAAGCAAGTCCATCAAAAATAATTGTCGGGCTGTTGAGTCCAGTAAGTCTTTACCTCTGACGACCTCGGTGATGTTCATGAACAAATCATCTACTGCAACTGCCAACTGATACGCATAGATACCATCTTTTCGGCGTAACGCAAAATCTCCCACCTCAACGGCCAGAAGTTCTTTCTGTGGACCGAACACCCGATCCAGAAATTCAATTCGCTGATCAGGTACTTTCAACCGAATGGTCACCCCTCGGTTGGCCTCTGTGTACCACTGCGGAGATACATCATGAGTAGGTCGAAGGCTTTGCGGACAAACAATCGTAGCCCTATTCGGCTCTGACGCGAGTCCTCTCAGATCTTTTCGTGAACGCGTACAGGGAAAGAGCATCTCCTGTCGATGCAGTTGATCCAAGGCTGCTTGATAGTGTTGATGTCGTAAAGATTGCAGATATGGACCATGCACACCCCCAATGTCCGGACCGGCATCCCAATCAAGTCCAAGCCACTTCAAATCGTTCATCTGGGCTTCCATCATACCTGGCACCACTCTCGGCTTATCCAGATCTTCTCCTCTGACGATGAATATGCCACCGCAATGGCGCGCCGCGCACCATGCAATCAGGGCTGTACGGGCATTGCCTACATGCAAGAGCCCCGTGGGAGAGGGAGCAAAACGACCTTGATACTCCATATTTTGCATGGGAATTATATACATGAGTACCCCACGTATCCATTTGACGGATCAATGGGGTTCCTAACGGAAACGCCCCTCCCACGTCCAGTAGCCCCAATCCCGGAGGCCAAGATATTTGCAGACGCGTTC
>JAPOTE010000055.1 GCA_026709335.1 Bacteroidota bacterium
TTGACAAGAAAGATACTAAATTTGTGACGACATATTATAGATGACATTACACTAGGATATTGATGTCAGTTGTGGTTATGGCCGTTCTGCTCACGTTCTGGATAGCGGACAGTCTCTCAACAAGAATCTTAGGTGCCGCAACGGAAGTCTGCAGTGGTTCCTGTGAGGTAGAAGGTCAAGAATACGGTTGCTATGGTTTACCTGACCTCTGTATGATTTATTCATGCTGTAATGCTGAGGACATGCCCTGTACAGAAGACGAAGTTACGGCAACGATTCAATGTTATGCACACAACGTAGGAGAGTATCCCTGAGATGTTTAATAACAGGAAATCACGCTTTGGGCAGCGGAGTATCCTAGCGCTCCAGTGCCGGAGGTGCCAGGCTGTATGGTGCGTACTGTGGCTTATCCTATTCGCAACTGGATGCAATTCGGATATGGAATATGTCACTTTTGGAGAACTTGCGATACCCATACAAGCCCAGGCCGGTGTTGAGCGAGAGTGGCAACAAGTCTCTCTACGGCAACTCTATGAACTGCCTCGTGAGCCTGGTATCGAATTGTATATGCCTGGACCATTCACACTTGGATCTGATGGGGCCTTGTATTACATGGATCCTGGAGACATGAAAATCAAGCATTTTGATGCTGACGGCTATTTCAAACAATCCTATGGGGGGCTCGGCGAAGGGCCGGGGAAATTTAACATTTTCACGGAAGCTGATATTATTGGGGATTCTGTTCTGTATGTCAATGATCCAAATCGTCGGACGGTCTCATTTTTTGCGGTAGATAGTGCGACGTTCCTATACAGTATACCGAACATACATGCTCACAAATACAAGATCACACAGGGTGGCCGGGCCTATTGGATTGACCTTGGGGGTGATTCCTTGCTGGGAACGAGTGTTGGGGAACATAATGCACGATTTTTTGGACAGTTGATAACGGAGCAAACCCAAGCACACATATTGCTAAAAGGCGGACATGTCATCCCATATCAGGAGGACATTATTTACGTCTCCTCACGGTTTCCAATACTTATGCGTTATGATTCCACTGGAACCATGATATATGCACGTGCCACCCCAGATTTCGAAAGGGCAGAGCCACCCAGTACGGAAAGGCTGAACACGAGCACTGGATTCGGCGCACGTATGCCAAGTCGATCAATCAATGGTCATAGCGAGGTATACGGCGATAAGCTGGTTGTATACGCTGATGTATCAGCGTCGGAAAAAGCTTTTGACGTTTACGACGCAGCCACAGGAGATTATGAATATTCAATCTCCTTGCCTTGGGGGCGCATCTATTTTGCATCATACGATCTCCCATGCGCAAGCGTGTTTGGCAGGTTCGGGACACGACTGTGGCGGTCTATGCCGTCGACCCTCCAGATATAGCACTGGAAAACGCGCGTTTAGGAGACTCAGGATCAGAAACTCCGCCCTCTCGATAAACCACTCATGGAGAAATTAAGAAGAGAAGTGAAGCCGGAGAGGCAGCGGACTTGCTATTCGCGAGGTGGCTATCCATATGCTGTTGTTATTTGTGGTTAGCTTGTTCGTCTACTTCTATTTGATTAAGTCGGATCAAACAGCCGTCCCCGCTTTATCCCAGAGAGGTGGGGCAGAAGCTTTCCAAAAATGCCTGGGAGGAGAGAGAGAAGACATCCTAATTCTAGCCCTTAATTCCCTGTGTTCTTGGTGCCGAGCTAGTTATCCATTTTACAGGAAAATCATTGAACAGGTAGAGTCATCTCGAGCCCCATTATCTGTGATCGCTTCCGTCGATACAAGTTCGTCAGTCACTGTGCAGCAAATACATCTCGAGGCTGCTGGCGTATTCGCTGATTCGATCATGGCATGTCCGTTTCTATCAGCTGGTATTTCTCGTGTCCCAACAGTGATTCATTTCGACAATCATGGATCCGTCAAAAATATTTGGACGGGATTTCTTGGTGACGCACAGCAAAAAGAAGTGCTGAGCTCGATAGATCAATTGAATGCTCAGCCTTCAGATTAGCAGGCCATCCGTTGTCGGACGCTGAGGAATCTTCTCGACAATGGCGGACTGTCTGCGTCTGAGGGTTAAAAAGGAGAGCTTGGACTGCTTGAATTCGTTAAGATTTTCATAGTTCGTAAGTCGTAAAGCAACTGTCAAAGACGAGTTTTTTGGAGGTTGTCCGGTGCGTTATTCTCAGATGTCCACAAACTCCAGAACAGCATCATTTTGCTAGACTTCGGTGAGTGTTGCATCTCCACAGATGAGATGCAAACACACCAAGAGGCTTTTTAACCCCCGGCTTCTTATTGTATCACCGAACTAAGGACTTTACTGTCTCTCAATCAGTTATCGGATTGGATGGGAGCGGCTGGTGATTGAACTTGCAAGAACGTTCGAGCTACTGAACACGAACGTTCTTTCCCCCCTATGATCAATGTAGCAGAACCATTGACTGATCGCTAATCTGAACTGCACAAAATCGAGATCAGAGAGTCAGATTCTCGCCATCAGTACTTCTAATCTTCCTGGGAATGGTCATCTGGAGAAAATTCTATCCAGTCAGGGATCGGGGTAACAGTCTCCTCGGCAGGTGGGCCTGGATCAGGCCATCCCATCTCTTTAACGGTCATCAGTGGCTTGAATTCCATATCATTCTCTACAAGAATCTGACAGGCCAACCGTACCTTGCCTAGCAGTTTGGTAGTTTTTAACTTATCATACTCAGCCTGTGAAATCACTTCAGGCTCCCCTTTTATAAATTCTACACGGCAAGTGGTACAACCCGCATAACCACCACAGCGATGACCAATGTCAATTCCATGTGCTTCCACTGCATTAACCAGACGCTGTCCCTCTTGAGTTTCGAATGTCCCATACTCCGGGATCGTTATCTTTGGCATAATATCTAAATTGTTTGAGTAGATTTCCGTGAATATACTACCTAACGCGATAAGTCATGAAGATTTGGACCCGTTTTTCTTTCCTCATTTTATCTATTGGCATTTTAACCTTGGGAGCATGTCGGTCAACCAGGGAAATTCCCGCTCCCGCGCCCGTTAATCTCACCCCGATTAATGCTCCACCTTCCATTCAAAACTCCTTGCCCGTAGTCAATTCCCCTACCGTAATCTACCCGAACGCCCTTGCACGCATTGACTCAATCATCATTGAGTTCATTAATGCACAGGCATTCCCTGGTGCGGTGGTTTCTCTAGGAAAGGGATCAGAGATTATCAAGATGACTGGCTATGGCGGATATACCTACCGGTCCAGGCGCCGCATGTTACCCGAATCTATTTTTGATCTGGCATCTCTCACAAAAGTGATCGCTACGACTACTGCAGCCATGATACTCTATGAACGAGGAGAGTTGGACATAGAAGCTCCTGTTTCTCGTTACCTAGATGCGTTCAATACCCCTGAACGGCAATCGATCACTATACGACATCTTTTGACACACACGAGTGGGTTACCCGCATTCCGACCGTTTCACCAAGATGGCATCACATCAGGCACTGTGGTTATGGATTCAATCCTCTCCGCCCAGCTCCTGACCGAACCGGGTAAAGAATATCTCTACAGTGACTTTGGCATGATTTCTTTCGCTCTGGTTATCGAAACAATTACAGGAGAGCCATTTGATCAATGGTGTGCACGCAATATTTTTGCTCCCTTAGAAATGAATGCTACTGGGTTTCGTGGTACGGGAGAAACAGATCCCTCTGTGGTTCCTACCGAGTTGGATGACTACTTCCGCCACCGCCTCATTCAAGGAGAGGTACATGACGAAACTGCGTGGACTTTGGGGGGTGTTTCTGGCCATGCAGGGCTTTTCTCCACGGCACAGGATCTCACTAAATTCGCTCGGATGATGTCACAAGGAGGTCTTCACAACGGTGATGAATTTCTCCAAGCGCAAACGATTAATCTCTTTACTACTGTCGTGGATACCTCTCTGAGTACCAGAGCACTTGGTTGGGATACACGAAACCTGAATGATGAACCCTCTTCAGCAGGCCTATATTTTGGACCTCGAAGTTATGGCCATACAGGATTCACGGGCACCTCACTCTGGATTGATCCTGATTCGAAAGCCTGGGTAATCCTGCTTACAAACCGGGTTTACCCCACGAGGGATCGGTATGATCGATTTCGAGGGGTTCGGGGACTCATTGCCGATGCGGTATACGAAGCATTTTTCTGGCCACTTCCAGAAACGAAAGATTGATCTGGATCAGTTGATTGGCCTTGATTTCTGGTATAGGATGGAAGGTTCCGTCTACGAATCTATGACAAAAGAATTCCGTTCCCTTTCAGGGACATTGATGGCGAGGAAATTCCGTAGCCTCGGGGATATTCTCTCGAGAACTTCAAGGAGATACACTCCTCAATCCATAAACTCATTTAATCTGATCCGCCACTGATTTGATCACATCAATAAAATACTCTCCCTTTATTGTGTCACACATTTAGATGCTTTTTCGTTTCGCCCGCTACATTCTTACTCTTGGAATACTCATCTTAGGAGCATGTCAGTCACTCAGGAAAACCGATCTACCTGAATCCCTTGATTCTCTACCAGTTCAGCCATTTATTTTGGCTACCAATTCTCCGAACGTAACTGACCTGGATGCACTCGCACGCATTGATTCAATCATACTTGAACATATACGGAAGCGGGCTTTCCCCGGGGCGGCCGTTTCTGTGGGAAAGGGTAATGAAGTCATTAAAGTGACTGGGTATGGTCAACACACCTATCGCTCTACTCAGTATATATCCGCTGAGTCTATCTTTGATTTGGCTTCATTGACAAAAGTGATCGCCACAACTACCGCAGCGATGCTTCTCTACGAGCGGGGACAGCTGGATATAGATACCCCTGTTGCTCATTACCTGGACGAATTCAATACTCCTGAACGAGAAACGATTACTGTACGTCATCTTCTGGCACATTCAAGTGGGTTACCCGCATGGCGCCCCCTTCACCTAGAAGGCGTAACAACGAGCAAGGCACTTCTGGATTCCGTCTTCTTTACTCCTCTTGTTTCAGAACCAGGAGAGGTGTCCCGATACAGCAGTTTTGGCATGATCTCACTCGCATTAGCTATCGAAGAGATCACAGGAGAATCCTTTGACCAATGGTGTGCTGACAATATATTCCACCCACTTGGAATGAAATTCACGGGGTTTCGTGCTACTGGAACAACGGATTCCACAGTGGTTCCAACTGAGGTAGATAATGATTTTCGATATCGCCTGATCCAAGGAGAGGTGCACGATGAGAATGCATGGATTCTAGGAGGCACTGCTGGTCATGCCGGACTCTTTTCCACGGCACTTGATCTCTCGCAATATGCAAAAATGATGGCTCAAGGGGGAGTTAATAACGGAGAAATATTCCTCCAATCTAGCACTATCGATCTGTTTACTGCTGTTGTAGATACTTCGCTCGGCACCCGGGCGTTGGGTTGGGATACGAGGTCATTGGATGGCAAGCCCTCTTCCGCAGGCCAGCATTTCGGGCCGCGAAGTTTCGGACACACGGGATTTACAGGAACCTCACTATGGATTGACCCTGATTCAAAGATTTGGGTGGCCCTGTTAACCAATCGGGTCTACCCGACAAGAGAACGATATAACCGTTTTCGCGGGGTTCGGGGACTCGTTGCTGATGCGGCATATGAAGTATTCTCTGAACCTCTGCCGAAACAGTGAACGGAACAGTCACTGCGCTCATGCGTATTTATAGGCTGTCTCATTATCTTGTGCCCTGTATGCCAACGTACGAATATAAGCGAGCTGACGGAACCACTTTTGAAATATTCCAGCCAATCACTGCCGATGCGCTTGTGGAATGCCCTACCACCGGCCAATCTGTGGAACGAATGATTAGTGGGGGAACTGGATTTATTCTGAAGGGCAGCGGATTTTATCAAACGGATTACGTGGAAAAGCCTACTGCAAAGGCTGACAAGACATCTACGACAGAAGATAAAAAGATCAAAAGCGATTCCAATGGAAAACTATCCGAAGAGAAAAAGACTGTCGCTTCAAAAAAAGAGGACTGACTTTTAGCCGGCGACTAACGATTACGATCTTCTCTACACTGCATAGCGCGCTCTGTAGCAGTTTTTGTCGAATTTACAGCTTTTGAGCAGCTTGGATGATTTGACCGAAGATGTCGGCTTTGAGACTCGCTCCGCCGATCAATCCACCATCTACGTCATTCTGGATCAGAAGCTCCTCCGCGTTTGATGGCTTCATGCTTCCACCATAGAGGATGTGGAGTCCGTCTGCAATCTGATTTCCAAACTGCTGTCGTACAAGTGTACGGATGAACTTGTGCATTCCCTGAGCTTGCTCCGGTGTTGCAGTTTCTCCTGTACCAATCGCCCATACGGGCTCGTATGCAATTACAAAGGAATCCGAGGCTCGGACCTCCATCCCTTCAAGCGCATGCTGAACCTGCGCAGCGACAACCTCTTGTTCCTTTCCAGCCTTACGTTGATTCAGCCTCTCGCCTACACATATAATCGGAACTAAGCCTGCCTTGACTGACTGTCTAACTTTTTTATTCACCTCAACATCGGTCTCTCCAAAATATTGCCTCCGCTCCGAGTGACCGACAATGACATAATGACATCCTAAGGACGAAAGCATTTGTGCAGAGATCTCACCGGTGAAGGCGCCGCTGTCTACCCAATACATGTTCTGCGCCCCCAGACGTACATGACTTCCAGCCAGTGCCTCGCCGACAACGCTCAACAGCGGCGCAGGAGGGCATACAGCAACATTCACCGCACCGGCGTGCTCGCTCTCCTGAATGACACCACGCGCCAACTCCACCGAGGAACTGACATCCGTATTCATTTTCCAATTTCCTGCGATAAGCATTATTAAAGTAGCTTTAACTAGGGGATCTAATCCAAAAATAACGATTTGATAGGGAATGTTAGATGGACATTGTGACGTTGAACCGAATCTCTATACCATTTTGTCGCATAAACTCCACCAATTCTTCGGTTATGCAGCGAGACGGGCAATCCGAGCAATATCAGCTGGTATTGGGTACTGCATTTTCCAGGTAATTCTCATGGGCTGTTCACCTTCGTGAGATTGATAAGACATGGGCCCCAAAAACTGATACGGAGAAGTCAATCCAGAATTAGTTTTCTTGGCTGAACGCATAAATAATAGGGGGGTTACTCCGAGTTTATCATGATCTATGCAACGGCGGCCGGGAATGCTATCTGATTTCGTCCGATTTTGAGATTCCCAATGAAAAAGATGTGGACTAATTGCATAATCTTGGTACATGGCAGTACTGCTGTAATGTTTTTCATTTTTATCAATGGTCACGAAAATCATATTGAAGCCTGTGGCTTCGTCAAATTTAACACCTTCTTTGATTCGTTGTAGCTGCCCGTTCTTGCCCACCAAATTGAAAGCAGATGTAATTTCGGTGAGAGAGTATTGCGCATGTAAGTCCAAGGGAATATCGGAGTTGATTGCATACTTTGGAGGGGCATGCGTGATCTTTTGTTTGAGTAATTCTACTAAAGACAGTATTTCTTGGCAGATGGCAGGGTGCCTCAGGATGTTATTGTAACTGGCGTTTAGATCATTTGCAGCATCTCTGCCAAGCAGGGCACATACCAACATCAAGAGTCGTCGCCGATCTCGTTCAGCTAAGTGACGGATATTTAGATGCCCCTTGACGGCTTGGCGTATAAAATTGAGTCGGGAAGGATCATCGGCATGAATCAACAAACGCAATCTCTCTCCCACTTTAGTTTCATCTGGCCCCTGAGACAGAAGATCAAATCCAGCTTTCCGACTCAGTAATGTAAAGCAAGTTTTTTTGGAATAAAATTCTTCAATGGATAGCTCGGCCTCATCTAGGAAGGCTTCCAAATCTGCCTGATTACCCAAGTTTTTAATGAGATGTACAAGTCCGTTGGATGTGTATTGAAGTTGCGACCTTAGATTGTTCAGAATGACTGTCTGACTTTCCTCATCCAGCTGTAGAGAACATCCCGATGGCAGAGCAGGAAAATCACTTTCTACTGCTTTCTGAATGAACCTGCGTGTACCACCACCCAGCATTGCTCCGAGGGCACAGTCAAATCGAAATTTTCGCGAACTATTGCTGATAAAATCAAGGACGGTCAGACAGTCTTTTCCCTGATTATGACGAAGCCCTCGTCCCAATTGCTGGAGAAATACCGTTGCACTATTGGTTGGTCTCAGCATCAAGATGGTGTCTACCGGAGGAATATCTACACCTTCTCCGAATATATCCACAGAGAAAACAATATTGACATCGCAATTTATAAGCCTGCCCTGGATGGATCTCCGCTCATCTCGACGGGTGGTTCCTGTAATGCAGGCAGCGGGAATTCCCGCATCGTTGAATTTTCGTGTCATGAATTCGGCATGAGCAATACTGACGCAAAATCCGAGTGCACGCATTTTTCGGGGATTAGCAATGTGGTCTCGAACCGCTTTCAAGATCTTGTGCACGCGAATATCATCAGCAGTGAAGAGGTGACTCAGCTCGGATTCATCATATGTTCCACGGACCCATTTCACAGAAGATAAATCGACTCCATCATACCGTCCAAAATAGTGGAAAGGAACCAGAAGGCCTCGTTCAATCGCATCCCAGATCCGCAGTTCTGTGGCAATCCGACCCCCAAACCACGATAGAATATCTTTTTCATCTCTACGTTCGGGAGTTGCAGTCAATCCCAGCAAAAATTCGGGTTCAAAGTATTCAAGAAGACGTTGATAGGTAACAGCAGCAGCATGATGAAACTCGTCCACGATGAGCATGTCAAAATGATTTGGATTGATTCTTTCGAGATCAAGCCTTGAAAGTGATTGAACGGAAGCAAATACGTAATCCCATTTCTTGGGAATAATTCCACCCACATAACACTCTCCGAAGTTTGGATGCTTAAGGACAGAGCGGAAGGTTCTGCGCGCCTGTTGGAGAATTTCTTCCCGGTGGGCAACAAAAAGAAGTCGGAAAGGACTTCTTTGATCAGTCAATCGACGATAGTCCAGTGCGGCAACTACAGTTTTGCCTGTTCCGGTGGCCGCAACGACAAGATTGCGTTTACGGCCATGGATCGCGCGTTCTACATCCAGTTTGTCCAATATTTCCTGCTGAAATGGGTAGGGGTGCACATCTAGCCCAATAATATGACCCTCAGGGAGATCATTTCTAACGGCGTGATCAAATCGTTCTTGAGATTCTGGCTTTCCATCATAGGTTTCAAACTCAGAATCTTCCCAGTAGCTATTGAATGCAATACTGATTTTATCAATGATGTGTCCGGCATCAACCTGTGACAATCGAACGTTCCATTCTAATCCATCCATCTGTGCTACCGCACTGAGGTTTGACGAGCCAACGAAAGCAGTTGAAAATTCAGTATTACGCTGGATCAGCCATGCTTTTGCATGCAATCTAGTTCGCCGGATATCATAAGAAATTTTGACTTGACCACCGATTCGAATCAGTTCATCAAGGACTCGGCGTTCGGTCACTTTCATGTAAGCCGTGGTAATAATGCGCAAACGACCACCCCGTCCAGTAAAATCCTGTAGCGCCTCCCGTATGAGACGAAACCCCGACCACTTGATGAACGCTATCAGAATATCAATTCGATCAGCAGACCCAATTTCTCGCTTTAACTCTCGCCCGATACGATAATCACTGTCAGTATTTGTGAGCAGCTCTGAGTGGGAAAGTGGAATACTCGGACGCTTAGTTGGCACATTTGAAATTGCCTGAGCGCCCTCTACAAGTTCTTCCAATCGCTCACCAGTCACAAAATCCGATTTCTGAATGAGATGATGTGAGGTGTTCTCAGCAATGATCTGAATCAGATGGTTCGTAAGTTCAACATGGTTCTTTTCTGGTATACCGCCAAGCACACGCTCTATAAGCTTGTTCAGATGCTGGGACAACAGTCTTCCTGCATTCTGATTTTCGAGTTGCTTTGTAAAAGCTTTCAGCGATGGATTTTTCTGCACAACCCGCTGATTCCCTTCTGTGTACACTTTATCGTACAGACCGGCTACTAATCTCTTCGACATCAGTATTGAACTGTAGAGTTCATTGTTCCATACCTGGTTCGCTAAATATCAGGTTATTGTTCCTGTTATCCGCCTTTACCGACGAAAACATAGCTCCCCAGAATACTGCCCACGGAAGTCTACCTTTAACCTGAGAAAACACCAATCCTTAGCTGTACACACCGCTAATTTGTACTATCAGTAGAATCCATTCATATCCTCAGTTTCCTGTTGCCACTTTAATTGCTGACACTAGCATGGAGTCGGATTTCGTACCCTCTGTCATAGTCGGAAGCGATAAGATTATTGTTCACTAAAAAGTGCAACCATATACTCGTGAATCGCAGCCATTGTACCCCCAACGTATTTGTTGATCAAATTCCCCTCCGGATCAATGAGATAGCGAGTTGGAAGAACATTGATATTATACTTCTGTGCAACCTCCTGCCCCCCGTATACGTGGCGTCCGGGAACGACTCGCTCTTCAAAAAACCCCTCATTCACTAGGGTGTCTGGTTGCATGGAAATGGATACTATCTCAAGCCTGTCAGCCCCAACAACATCTATAATATCATTGCGTCCGGGAAGCTCACGCTGATATAATTCATCTTCTGGTTGATAGAATTCCAAAATCACATATTTGCCGAGTAAATCTCGTATCCTTAGTGAATCCCCATTTACATCGCGAACTGTAAACACAGGAGCTTTCATTCCGGGAAGCAGGTTCTGAATTTCATACCTTGCCCGCCCTGCCCAGATGGCCCACTGAGTATCTGCAAATTCTTCCTGCATAGTATTCGTCCGTGCGATTGCTGCGTCAAACTCCATACTGTCTATATGAGCAATTACTTGTTCCGACGCAATTTCGGCTCGTTGCATGGCAGTTTGGGCTCGTTCTGCCAAATTGTCCAGCAGTGTCAGCGCAGCAGACTGACCATTGCGCCGGGCTTCCGCTTGACGAGCTGCCCGGGCTGCATCACCATAGCGTTGATTTGAACTAGGGAGTTGCTGCATACGAACAACGACCAATGAATCTTCCCAACCTGTTCCCATCATGATTGCCTCAGCAGCGGCCAACTCACCTCCCATAGAGTTTGGAAAATTCTGTTTCAAATCCCATAGAATCATGGTTGTTTGCAAAACGCGATTGCGTACCAAATCCTCTTCATAATTCCCCCCCTGGACAAGTTCTAGCAAAGATTGTTCATGTTGTGCCCGAGTATTTTGATATGCTTGTAGAGATGCATTTTCTGGTGATCGAACACGAAGGTTGCGACTACGTAAAGGAAATGCAGCGACCAACGAGGCAGAATCCCCATCCGCAATTGCCATTTGACTCGATGCCTGAATCTGACCCAAACGGCTAATCACCAACCTATACACCCCACGTCTGGGAGCGTTCACCCGCATAGAGAAATAGCCCATACTATCTGTGATTGCATAACCTAATGTATCCGGTTCACCCAAACTATCTCGGGCCACGAGGACTTCAAAGTCTCGGTAATCCGTCGAAGGATCAATCTCTGGACGAATACTCAACGTGCCCTCAAATAAACTCTCAACCCGTTGTGGACTTTGTTCAGCCTGAGCACATGCAAACCCAAACATAGCAAGAATGCCATACAGAATCGCTTGTCGAGTACAAATGAATAGTCGTATCATGGTCTGCGGCGGTTTAGCTCTTCTTTTATCAAGCTTTGTACAAGTTTGGGATCAGGAGCTCCCTTGAATTGGCGCATTACCTGTCCGATGAAAAACCCGATGATGGATTCCTTCCCTCGGAAATACATCTCAACCTGCTTAGAATTCTCTTCCAAAACAGATTCTACAACCGGCTGTAATGTGCCGCGGTCAGATACCTGAATCAAGTTTTGTTCTTTGGCAATGATTCCAGGCTCTCTTTCATCGGTGATCATTGCTTCAAACAGGGTCTGTGCAGCACTGGAGCTGATCACGGATCTCATACGCAAACTAGCCAATTTGGCCAAACGCCCAGGCTGGATTGGAAAGCCCTCCATGCTCACATCCTTCTCCTTACAAGCTCGCATTACATCTCCCATTACAAAATTGGAAATCGTCTTTGCCTGGCTGGCAAGCGAGTCATTGGTTCCCAAAGCGTACAGGGAATCCAATGTCCGTTCAAAGTAATCTGCGACGGAACGTTCTTCGGTAAGAATTCCAGCATCATATTCAGGTAGCTGGAATTGTTGAACATAGTTCAGATATCGGGCATCGGGAAGCTCGGGCATATTTGCCCTGATGGTTTCTTTAGTCGACTCTGTCACCAGAACGGGTGGCAAATCGGGATCGGGAAAATAGCGATAGTCATGTGCTTCTTCCTTTGACCGCATCGGATAAGTCTTGCCAACCGTATCATCCCAGAGGCGAGTTTCGTGCGTTACATCCTCCCCGCTTCCAAGTAAAGTCGTTTGACGTTGAACCTCATAATCTATGGCCCGCTCCACATGACGAAACGAGTTCATATTCTTGATCTCTGTCTTCGTACCGAGTACTTGCTCCCCCTCGAGGCGGACAGATATATTCGCATCACAGCGCAGAGACCCTTCTTCCATATTCCCATCACTGATCTCAAGGTACCGGACCAACTGCCGAATCTTTTGCATATATCGGTTGGCTTCAGCACCAGAGCGCAAATCCGGCTCAGAAACGATTTCTAAAAGTGGGACACCACATCGATTGTAATCAAGAAGAGTATACTTTGGATCCTGATCATGCAAAGACTTGCCGGCATCTTCTTCAATATGAATCCGGGTAATTCCGATTCGCCGCCCCGACTCAATATCCAAATATCCCGCCACACAGATTGGATTTTCAAATTGAGAAATCTGATATCCTTTGGGGAGATCTGGGTAGAAGTAATGCTTACGTGCCAGAACACTTCGCTCAGATATCTCACAGTTCATTGCCAAGCCCAGTCGCACTGCAAACTCAATTACTTTAGCATTCAGAACCGGCAGAGAACCTGGTAAACCTAAACTGACAGGATCAACATGTCGGTTAGGAGCCGCCCCAAACTTTGCAGAGTCAGGACTGAATGCCTTTGAATCAGTTAACAACTGACAGTGAACCTCAAGACCTATTACGGGCTCATATACTACGGCATTACCTGAGGCAGTCATGGAATTACTCCAGTTCTGCAAACGCATTGAGGATTTCTTCACCGTGAATTTTAGTCTTCGGGCGCTTGAAGATTTTTACAATCTCTCCAGACTCGTCAATCAGAAAAGTCGTGCGCTTGACTCCATAGAAAGTTTTTCCATACATCTTCTTTTCTCCCCATACTCCGTATGCATTCATAACTTCTTTTCCCTCGTCGGCCAAAAGAGCAAACGGCAACTTATATTTTGCAGCAAATTTCTGATGAGACTCCACACTGTCCCCGGAAACACCAATGACCTGAATTCCCATTTCTTCAAATCCCGACCAGTTATCCCGAATGCTACATGCCTCAGCGGTGCACCCCGAAGTATCATCCTTTGGATAAAAATACAGGGCCACTTTATGGCCAATAAAATCTTGAAGGCGAAGAGGGTGTCCCTCACCCGATACTCCTGTAAAATCTGGTGCCTGATCTCCTACTTGTAGCATGAATTAATTTATGATTGGTTTATGATTATGAAATTCTCCGGAATGAAAGATCGTTTTACTACGATACGCTCGGAATGGTTAATACAGTCGACGAGATATCAAACCATGAAGGATAATCAAGTTGCTGCTCAAAACAATCGTATGAGCAGCAGGTATCTATGATGCCTGTAAACAACCCCGAGGTGTACTCACAGATCACCTACAGGTCCGTATTCTGCGCTAAATCCTTCTGGAATTCTGCAAAGAAATCAAGGATTTTCTTCCCGTGAGATCCTGGTATAGGGCGCCTATATATCTTTATAATCTTGCCAGATTCATCGATCAGGAAGGTCATGCGTTCGGCTGCTATAGGGGTCTTTCTGGACACCCTCTTCATTCCCCTCCTCCACGCTCCATATGTAAATAATATCTCTCTACTCCTGTCCGACACAAGGGAAAACGGTAGATCATTCTTAGAGGAAAATTTCTGGTGAGACTCTACACTATCTCCGGAAACACCAATGACCTGAATTCCAGCTTCTTCAAATCCGGCCCAGGTGTCTCGGATACCACAAGCCGCAGATGTACACCCCATCGTGCCATTTTTAGGGTAAAAACACAATACCACTTTACGGCCTATAAAATCACGAAGACGGATAGGTTTCCCTTCTCCCGATATTCCCTCAAAATCTGGTGCCTGATCTCCCACCCGCAACATGGCACGTACAATATCTTGGTTTGAAATTAATGATTATGTGACTCCATGCAACAGATCATCGCTCTACTTGCGATAGATAGCTATAATTCAGATCCTAACGATTAACATATAACATAGAAGATCCATCTTAATGCTGTATCCACAAGTATACCGCGGTAAACAACGTTTCATGATAACAAAATATGCAACTCTGGATTTTTCTGTATTCTATGAAGATTTTCCATCTCAATTGTCTCCCAAGCCATACATTTGGCTAACTATTTCATCTGAATAATGCTAGTAGGCTAACAGTTGCCCGAGTGCCTTTTTCAATCTCGATTTAGCCGAAAAAATTTCAGTCTCCAGGTTCAGAGAAAACGGGACAGGCGTGTCTAAACTTGCGACACGCTTGATCGGTGCATCTAGATACTCAAACCCTTCCTCTCCTATCCTTGCGGCAATTTCTGCCCCAAAACCACCCGTCATGGTTGCTTCATGCAGAACCAAAAGCCGCCCGGTCTTCTTTAGGGAAGTCAGAATCGTTTCCTGATCCCAGGGGATCAGAGTTCGTAGATCAATCACTTCAATAGATACATCATTCTGCGATTGAATATGGGCTTCTTCAAGAGCCCACTGTGTGCACAATCCGTAAGTCACAATCGTTAGATCTTCACCAGGATGTAAACAGGAAGCCTTCCCCAAAGGTATATCAAATGGCGCATTCGGGACAAGCCCTTTCGCACTGCGATAGAGGTATTTATGCTCAAAAAAGAGAACCGGATTCGGATCAGAAATAGATGCAAGAAGCAACCCTTTGGCATCATGGGGGGTTGAGGGGGCAACCACTTTAAGGCCTGGAACATGGCAGAACCAAGCTTCCTTGCACTGTGAATGAAAGGGGCCAGCTCCGATATGTCCACCAAATGGTGCCCGTATCGTCACGCTGACGGGAGCATTCCATCGATAGTAGGTGGTTGCCAAATTATTGACGATCTGGTTGAAGCCACAGGAAATAAAATCCGCATACTGCATTTCCACGATTGGGCTGAAGCCTTCCAGGGCCAATCCCAAGGCGGCTCCTAAAACCCCACTTTCTATGATGGGTGTGTTTCTCACGCGCCTCTTCCCAAAGCGATCCAAAAGCCCAACTGAAGCTTTGAAGACTTCCCCATACTCAGCAATATCCTGTCCCATTAACAGTACACGTTCGTCTTCGTCCATGGCCTGCGTCATCGCCTCGGAAATGGCATCAATGAATCGGAGTTCAGATTCCTTGCCCTCAGGTTCCCTCGGAGCAGTGTCATAAGCCGAAAAGATCGCACATTTTTCCTCCTGAGGTGTGCTTTCAACCAAGGGCTGTGCCAACGCATACTCGGAGGCAATTTCCACTAGCTCAGAAATTTCTTTCCTCATCTGCTGAACTTCGACAGAGGATACAACCTTTTCGTTGATCAACAGTGCGGTGTACTGATCTACCGGATCTTTCTGCGCCCATTCTTCAATCAATTTTTTTGGCACATATTTTACCCCGGAAGCTTCCTCATGACCACGACGTCGAAAGGTTTTCATTTCCAAAAGTGAAGGGCCTTTCCCCTCGCGTGCGCGTGTCGCAGCTGTGCGAACACCATCTACAACACTTAACACGTTATTACCATCGATGGTTATCCCCGGAAACCCATACCCAAGTGCCGCATCTGCCAGGTTCATGATTGGCAGCGCCTCCCCAGTAGGTGTAGAAAGACCGTATCCATTATTCTCAACAACAAACAATACTGGTAATTTCCAGATTCCCGCCAAACTGCATGCTTCGTGAAAATCCCCCTCTCGCGTAGCACCATCTCCGCAAAAGACGACGGCGACATCCTGATTTCCCTTAATCTGAGCAGCCTGTGCGACCCCGCAAGCCACGGGCAACATGGCACCCAGATGGGAGATCATTCCTATTATTCGTTTTTCAGGGATGCCGAAGTGGAAGGTCCGATCCCGTCCGTTGGTATATCCCCCGGCTTTTCCCATCATCTGACAAAAGAGAGGCTTGAGCGGTACGTCTCTCGCTGTCCATACTCCCAAGTTCCGGTGAAGTGGGAGAATCACATCGGTGTCCCGAAGTGCCCAAGTACAACCTACTGCAATCGCTTCTTGCCCATAGCCGCTGAACCATTTAGAAATACGGTTATGGCGAATGAGTCGGAGCATCTGCTCCTCAATCATGCGAGGTACGAGTAGCGCATATAGCAACTCGCGCAACTCCGCATGAGAAAATCTATTGATACTACTCAACGCCCTCCCCCGGACACCACCGCCCGCAGAGTCCGGAAAAGAATTTTCAGATCCATCCGCAAACTCATATTCTCGATATAATAGAGATCATATTTAACTTTTTGTCGCACATCTTCAAGAGAACTGTCATAGTGCCACATCACCTGAGCCCAACCTGTAATCCCTGGCTTGATTCGATGGCGGCGGTTATAGAGTGGTATCTTTCCTATCAATTTTTCAACAAAGTACGGCCGTTCAGGACGAGGGCCAACCAAGCTCATATCGCCGCGAAGCACATTTAATAGTTGAGGAATTTCATCCAAACGGGTCTTGCGTAGCCAACGTCCGACCGCTGTGTAACGTGGATCATCTTCCGAAGCCCATACCGGCCCAGTGTGGGCTTCAGCATCCATACACATGGTTCGAAACTTATACATGGTGAAAACACGTCCCTTGCGACCCACACGCTTCTGTCTATAGACTGCACCTCCCTCTGACGTCGTCTTGACTGCAATAATAACTCCAATCCAGAAAGGCAGTCCTATAACTAATATGATTAATGCCACAACCAAATCAATGAGACGTTTCGTGTATTGCTCCCAAACAGGCATTGGAACCGGCAATACTTCAATGAGGGGGAGTCCATAGATATGCTCGGTTCGCGCCATACCACCAATGACGGAATAAAAATCCGGAACGATCTTAAGCGTTACATTTTTCCCATCGCACAACTGCAGGACTTCGGAAAGCTCTTTATGATCTTGGGATCCCAATGCGATCAAAACATCTCGAACTTGCAGATCATCAATGAGATCGGGCAGCTGTTCTATCGCATGTACACTTTCTTCGTCAATAATTTCGGATCCATTCTTGGGTTCGTCAACCTGTTGCCCCAACCGTACAGATCCGACGATCTGGATACCTGCCGCCGGATACTTCGCTACATCTCTATATAATCGGTCAACTTTATCCCGCCAGCCGACCACCAGAGCCCTGTGAGTGCCGTATCCCCGCAAGATCAGCGCTTTCTGAACAGAACGTACAATGATCCTGCCAAATACAACCAGCCCCAGAACTGAAATCCAGTAAGTGGCGAAAATGGAGAGACTTCCTCCTGTCTCCAGAACATCGATGAAAATACTGAAGACCAGAATCAGAACTCCGACCGTAATAACTTTCGTCAGTGATACAATTTCATCAATACGACTGGATGCATGGCGCTCACGATACATACCGGCGATCAGGAGTACGACAATCCAAAAAAATGCGAGCGCGACCGAAGCATATAAGGGATAGATCATCTGCCCCTCAGAACCCGAAAAGCCCATTACACTGAAGCTCTCAGGAAATCTGATCCTCAAATACAGAATACAGGAGATTGCCACAGCAATCGTGTCAGTAATAATCAGCGCGACAAACTCAAGCGTGCGTGACATCTACAGAACGTATTTCCTCGTTTTTATATACAAACAACCTTACTCCCGCGCCCTTCTCTTACCTTCAACCTGAAATAAAGAGAAATGACTCATTCTACATCCAATGAACTGGCCATCATATCAAATACAAAGAAATTTTGCTTGAAAACACAAAACTGTTGCAATTAAATGTGTCCGGGTCTAGCTGGTCTCGGATCTATCCCAGAAGACAACTGGAAAACTCGCTAATCAAATATCGGGGGATTGTAATAGAAACTGCTCTTAAAAGCCCACATGACACATTATATGAACAGATTTCGGATATTTTTCTCTGCACCTTTGCAGGCATCCTTACGGCAAGGACTGACTTTAGCAGCCCGTGGATAAAGTTAAATAAATTTAGATAGCCGTTTTTGATGCTGACTTTGCATGATCTGACAGACAAAATTGATAGATAAAATGTGCTAAAAGCAACGATCTTGAGCGTTTTGGGAGCAAAAACGAAGATTTTTATTCAATTCAGGCTGTCCCATTTCTGTGAGAGACTCTGTCCACGGGCTGTTAGCTAGCGATTACTTATTTTGGGAGGGTATCTCTCAACCTCAATACGATAGTGTAACGCCTCATGGATTATTGATAAAGCTCAGGCGATTTCTCCTATTTGCCGTATATGACCTGTTAACCGTTTCCACTATCACCCGGAATATCCTTCTATGAACTACCCTAATTGATTCCTTACTTTGGGATAAATACCCTCCTATAAGCCATCTACTACTTCATTGCCATTTTACGTTCAAGCTCATTTCTTTATCCTACGCTGCTTTGCATATTGCTTGGCAACATCCTATTTTTGCTGTTCCCGGAAAAAATCCAGGCACAGGGAAACCGTTTGTTACCTACGAGCGATTTCGCCTACGAATATATTGTACGACTTCAGCGTCGAGGGCATTTGCTTGACCTGAACCCTACCGCATTACCCTATCGCAGAGGGGATATATGGAATGCTATCAGCCAAATTGATACCACACAACTGAACCGCTCAGAGCGTCACTGGATCAGCCTACTTCGACGAAAACTCGAGCCAACTGAAATATCCGACAATCATGGGAGAATAGGATATTCATTTATGTTGGGAACTGATGTCATTAACAGCGACCGAATTGACACTGTACGCCCTGAAGGTAACACAGTTAATTTCTACTGGCACGGCTCCGTAGCCGGCGCATATCTTGAAGCAGGACCTGCAGTAGCGGAACTGTCCTTGTTTCATAGCCGCTATTATGACAGGGATCCAGATGGACTGGACTCTGCATTGAGACTACGGGCAAGAAGCGAACACTCATACACCGGATGGCACCAACGATGGTTTTCCGCCTATGTTGGACGATGGGATCTTCACTGGAGTACACCTGAGGATGTGTCCACAATTGTGAGCGATAACGCCCGTAGCCGGGATCAGATCCTTCTTCGCATCGGTGGAGATCGAGCATCTATAACAGCAGTTCTGAGTGAACTTGACAGTGCGATTGATGGCCGATATTATACCGGAAGAGCAGCAGATGATTCTGTAAAATCTGGAAGTATCCGGAGATTTCATGCTGCACATCGCTGGGATTACCGTCCAAGCAGGAAATTTATGATCAGCTTCATGGAATCTGCAATCTATTCGGGACCTTCCTCTTCTATCTCCCTGAAATATCTCAACCCTGTTAACCCATTCACTTTCGTTGTAGATAACGCCCCAAAAAACGATGATAACAATGGGCTGTTGGCCGGACTCATATGGGCGCAGTTCAAGCGGTTGACACTTCAGGGGCAATTCATGATTGACGATATTCGCCTTCAAGCGAATACTGGACCTGAAACTATTACATTCGCATTGACTGGCTCTGCCGTCTATGCACTACCACGAGCAGATCTCAAACTAACTTGGGAAACGGTTACGTCAAGAGCATATAATGCTCCCCAAATTGAAGGCCAGTATATCCATCTTAATCGTGGGATTGCTACCCAATTCAGTGACTATGTGCATACATCATTATCTCTCGAATTTTATATGGATCAGCAAGCTCCCGGATTGCGGTTTGGGCCAAAACTTGACTTGTTATTCCAGGGCGAGCGGGATATGCGCCAACCATTTCCTGCGAATTCCGAATCTATACGTAATCTACTGGATGGAAATGTAGCCCGTACCATTCGCAGTTCTATGAAATTCACCTATCAACCGATGCATTGGTGGTGGATCGCAGCTGACGGCGGATACAACTTCAATCGGGATCAGGGTGACCGATTCATTGGAATCATTCACGCTGGAATTATGCTTACACTCGATAAATCCATTAAGCTTTGGGATTGGTGAGATACATCCTGACTACACTGGCCTTGGTTTTGATTACCTCTTCCAGTTCTGCACAAGCTCCCTTTAGCAATCTTGAGTTTCGGATTCAAGGAAGCCATAACGTTAACCGGTCTCGATTATATGACAACTGGCACCCTGCAAGCGGGATGAAATTGTCTGTTTCTACTCCATTTTACACAGGCGACTGGGAGATGAGCCTGGGATTTCATCGCTTCAATGCATCCACAGATGTCCCGGGATTCGGAGCACTTTGGATCAGCTCTGGCTGGGGGCTCAAGATTCCAGTGCATACCCGGATCACTATCAGACCCATAATTCATATCGGTAATTACCGAATGTCATTTGATGATTCAGCAACCACATATTCGGGAGAGAGTAGTGAAAGCGACTTTGTCGGTGGCGCACGAATACTCACTTCATTCAATATTTCCCGCAAATGGTTTTTGTTTGGTGAAACCGAATATCTTCGTGTTCAAACTCAACCTTTGATGCATCTCTTGTTCATCTCTGTTGGAGTTGGCTTTCAGGTTCAAACGGGGAATTTTGTCAAAATCTTCCTTGAGTAATGTTTTTCCTCTGGAAGGCATGCTTTTGCTTTTTCATGGCATTTGGAGTCAGCATATTTTGCGCCTCAGCCCAAATAACCTTGACCGCAGATGACCTCGTCAGAGCTGGAGTCACCCGATTGAGTGATATCCTGGAACTCGCCAATGACTGGACTGGTATTTCTACTGAAGGATATCACTGGGCAATTGCACCCCTTGGAACTTCATGGGAAGCCAGCCCTGTCTGGAGTCTGTTTATCGATGGGCATCCTATGCATGTGCAAGGACTGAACCAGCGAAATCTGAACGAATTGCCAGTGACCATCACGGAGATTTGTGAGATACACCTTCATACAACCCCCGTTCTCGTCAATGGATTTCTGGCACATGGTGGAGCAATCCAGATCAATCGATGCACCCCCTCAGCCAGGTTCTCCATAGAAGGGCAGTTCAGTGCCGGTAATGAAACCGGTGACCCCGGCCCGTACAGATACACAGATTATGGAGCTTCAAATGTAGATCGTACGGGCCCTACTGTGTACGGTAATTTTGCAGCTGCCTCGACGAACTGGTTTGCAAGGATTGCAGGAGCGGCAGATGAGCATCATGCAACTGATCCTCGTATTCGCCCAAGGGTACTTCAGCTCTATCAAGGAGAGAAAGATGCTCGCATTCTATACCGAGCATTGAATTTTGACACTTGGCTACTTGATCATCGAATCACTATGGGTACCAGCCGATTAGAGGATTTAAGGTTCCTCCCAATGATGGGAAGAGAAATCCCCCTGAATCAGGAAATCCTTATTGCATCGGCATCTTTTTCTGGCCCCAGATTTGGGTATTCATTGTCAGGAAATTCCTTAGAACTGCTTACTCGTGAAAACCCAGAATCCGTATCTGTCAACTTCTCCCAAAGACAGGTATATGCACGTCTATATGCCAATGCATCACTTCCCGGCACATTGTCTTTTGAATACGGAGTAACCAGTATTCTCTCAAGGATACAGTATGGACCTGCCAATCTGAGTGACTATCTTGCATCATTTCGAGTGTATACCGTACTCCGCCCCGATCTTTTATTTGATATTCAAATGGAAAACATGGCTGCTTTATCACTGGATACGGGTATTCCGGGCTACGAATTCTTCTCGCACACATGGCATGAACAAAGTGGACTCCACTTACAACTTTTGATCCGTAATCGAGGAGCTGACTCCATCACGAATTTTACGAGCTGGACCAGGCGAGGATATCGCCTTGAAGATGCAGAGATCCGGGTCCCATCTCATGAATTACCTAGGCGTGAATCAATCATTTCTGCCGATTTGAATTGGACTACGGGAAACAGACTCAAGTTACACCTGAGTACTGGCTGGAGAAAATACACGAACTCAATTCGGCCCTTCACGGAGTTCAAACTAGATTCAACCGAAACTCATTTACAACCTGCAACAGGCATCGGTTCTGTCGGAGGACAAATTGCACGAGCGAGTCTGCGAACTGACATTCCTATTACCAGAAAACTCACACTTAAAGCCTCCGGTGTCTATGCTTATCCATGGTCGAATATGCACTTATTCAGGGATGCATGGCATCATCGCCTGCAAATGGGAATTCGCGGGGAGTACCGACCCAATGATCGATTTAGCATGGATATGAGGCTTCGCTATACCGGTCCGGCTACATGGCATGAATTTGAAGATGCCGCAAAAGGGAATCCTGAATTTTATATAATGCAACTGCCAGGCACCGTCCATCTTCACCTGACAATCCAGAAAAGATTCTGGAAAAATCACCTCCGCATGAATGCCACAATGCGTAACGTGTTGGATCATCCTCATGTTAGCCACCCTGCCGGTGCGCGAACACGCGCGGTGTTTCAATTGGCTGTACAGTATGCATTTCGGGGACGAAAGATCAATCCTCCCTGATTATGCTTTCGGAAACTCGGCGGCAATCCGAATTAACGAGAATCAAGTTTTTGATCCAAGCGGCTTAAAGCTCACCTATTTCTCGTAGAATCACAGATAAATGCAATATCAAGCTTTTAGGATTATAGCTATGATATTAGCGGTGATGTTCCTGGCTGGTTGCAGCGCAATCAAACAGGCAATTCAAAATCAACCATGTGTTCTGAATGCATCGGAGCCATATGACATCGTTCGCATTGATCCTGCATTGCACACCATCACCTTGCATTGGAAAAACCCGATAACCAATGAACCCTTCAAAACCGTACAGAACGTTGTTCGATGGCTTGAAGATTCAGGCGACTCGGTTATTGCGGTGACGAATGCCGGTATTTTTGAACCTGATCTTGTTCCTACAGGGCTTTATGTAGAAAATTCTCATGAACTGCGTCCATTGAACCTCTCAGATGGGTATGGAAATTTTTATCTTAAACCCAATGGCATTTTCTTTATCCGTGATCACCAGTTTGGCCTTCTAGAATCTACAAGCTTTAGTAAAAAAAGGCCTAGCACTGAATACGCCCTACAATCGGGACCACTACTTCTTCAAGACAATCAAATCCATCCTGCCTTCATGCCGGGATCAAGAAATTGTCGCCTGCGAAGTGGTATCGGAGTTTCTTCAGACGGGGAGGCTATCATTGCTATCAGCAATGGAGCAGTCAATTTCTATGATTTTGCAACCTGGTTTCGGGATGTGGCAGAGGTAACCGATGCATTGTATTTGGACGGAGCTATCAGCGTACTTTACACGAGCGGAAAACCTGAGATTTCAAAGGAAATCTTTGCAGGATTCCTGGCAGTCACTCTGAAAAGGAAGTAGTTGCCCCGCCAGGATTCGAACCTGGAACCTCCTGGTCCAGAGCCAGGCGC
>JAPOTE010000110.1 GCA_026709335.1 Bacteroidota bacterium
CCGATTCCGCCTGAACTTGGTAACCTTGTCAATTTAAGGGAATTGGGTCTCAGTTCTAACGATTTTTCGGGCCCGATTCCTCTTGAACTCGGGAACCTTACCAATCTACGGCAGCTCTCTCTCTGGAGCAGCAATCTGACCGGTTCGATCCCACCCGAACTCGGGAACCTTGCCAATCTGACACAGCTGCATCTCTCTGATAACAATCTGTCGGGCACGATCCCGCCTGAACTTGGCAGCCTTGATAATCTATCGTCTCTGCTTCTTCATAATAACAATCTGACCGGTCCGATTCCCCCCGAACTCGGGAGCCTTACCAATCTAAGGAGCCTGAATCTCGGGGACAACGATCTCACCAGTCCGATCCCGCCTGAACTTGGCAGCCTTGATAATCTATCGTCTCTGCTTCTTTATAATAACAATCTGACCGGTTCGATCCCACCCGAACTCGGGAGCCTTACCAATCTAAGGAGCCTGAATCTCGGGGACAACGATCTGTCGGGCTCGATCCCACCTGAACTCGGGAATCTTGTCAATCTATCGTGGCTGAGACTTTGGGGCAACGATCTGTCGGGCTCGATTCCACCTGAACTCGGGAGCCTTGCCAATCTATCGTCTCTCTCTCTCGAGAACAACGATCTGATCGGTCCGTTCCCCCCTGAACTTGGTAACCTTGCCAATCTTGAAATTCTGTGGCTAAGTAACAACAGACTTTCAGGTCCGATTCCCCCTGAACTCGGGAATCTTTCCAATCTGCGATATATTTCTCTTTGGGGTAACGATCTGACCGGCTCGATTCCTCCTGAACTCGGGAACCTTGCCAATCTGACACAGCTGCATCTCTCTGATAACAATCTGTCGGGCACGATCCCGCCGAGTTTTCAACAGCTCTCGGAATTGAGATCTTTCAGATTCAACAATAACATCGATCTCTGTCTTCCGGAGTTTCTGATGGCGTGGTACGAAGCTCTGCAATACCAAGATGGCCCGATCTGCCCCGACCGAGAGGTATTGCGAACCTTGTATGAAACCGCAGGAGGAGACGGTTGGACCAACGCGACCGGATGGCTTACAGGTGCTCCTCTCGGAGATTGGTACGGTATAGAGGTGGATGCATCTGGCCGCGTATCCACTGTGAATCTTGCGGGGAATGGTCTCTCTGGCCACCTTACTGACAGGCTCGGCGAGTTGGCTGAGCTTACGATACTGCGGATCGGTGACAATGCTTTGACCGGATATTTGCCACCTTCGCTCCACTCGCTCCCTCTTCAGGAGCTGCATTATGCGAATACGGACCTGTGCATTCCGATTACGGCATCCTTCCAGATGTGGCTCGCCGGAATACCGTCTCATGAGGGCACCATGGAGGAGTGCCAGCTGGAGGATCGTGAGATCTTACAGATTGTGTACCAGGCTACGAAAGGATTCGACTGGACAGTGTCCGACAACTGGCTGACCGACGCTCCGCTTGAACGGTGGCACGGAGTAAAAACCAACATAGATGGTCGCGTCGTAAGCCTGGATTTGCGAGAGAACGGACTGGATGGGGAGATCCCGCCGGAATTGGGTGAGCTGACCGAACTGGATACCTTGATCCTGTACGATAACCTTCTCCGTGGCCTAATTCCCCCAGAGTTAGGTCAATTGGAAAACTTGGTGGATCTCAATCTTAATAGCAATCAGTTGACATCTGTTCCCCCAGAGTTAGGTCAACTGGAAAATTTGCGATCTCTCGTTCTTTCTGGGAACCAGTTGACCTCCATTCCCTCAGAGCTAGGTCAACTGGAAAACTTGGGGGGGGCTCTCTCTTGGTGAGAACCGCCTCAGCTCCATTCCCCCAGAGTTAGGTCAACTGGAAAACTTGTGGTTTCTTGATCTCGCTGAGAACCACCTCACGACTATTCCCGAGGAACTAAACGCGTTGAGTGTTTTGAGATCACTCTATCTGAGTGGAAATCGACTCGATGCCTTCCCGCATGTACCTGGCGGCTTCCAAAGATTGAGAGTCCTGGATCTTTCCCAGAACGAGTTCACACTCTTCCCATCGAGGCTCGGAGAACTGGACTTTCTTCAGATTCTGACACTTGATAGAAACCGTCTGACAAGTATTCCTTCCGATCTCGGCCGCATAGCTGATATGAGGCAGACTTCCTTTGCTCCACGTGATAGCATTCCTCTCTGGGGAAATAGGAACGATGAGAAGCCCCTCTGGGAACCGGACTCTGATGAACATCGGTTTACATCCGACTTGCAGGCGAAGATTGACGGACTACGCGAACCGAAAATGGTCGTGAACGACACGATCGCATTCCCGAATCTCGAGATTCTCGATCTCTCCTCCAACGAATTGAGCGGCCCCTTTCCAGAAGGGCTGCTCAATCTCACCGAATTGGGAAGCCTGAGCCTGAACCACAATACCGGCCTGGCCGGCCCCCTTCCTCTCGGCCTGACAGCACTGGAATTGCTCGAGGATCTGCACACGAGTGGAACTGGCTTGTGTGCACAGGCGATTCCGGAGTTTCTTGACTGGCTCAGTAATGTGGAGCGGCAGCGGGTAATCTACTGCGAACAAGACGAGAATACCGCCTACCTTGTTCAGGCTGTCCAATCCCGCGAATTTCCGGTGCCGCTGGTTGCGGGCAAACCCGCGCTGCTACGGGTGTTTCTGACAGTGAAATCTGGTACGGCCAACATGCCCCTTGTCCGAGCGACTTTCTACTGGGGCGAAACCGTCATCCATCGAGTGGAAATCCCCGGGACATCCTATCCTATCCCTGCACAGGTGGACGAGGGTTCTTTGTTGAAATCTGCGAACGCAGAAATTCCCGGCCATGTGATTCAGCCCGGTCTTGAGGTTGTAATTGAGCCGGATCCTGAGAGGGCGCTCGATCCGGCACTGGGCGTGGTGCCGCGCATCCCTGCCACGGGCCGGATGGCGGTGGACGTACGTGCGATGCCGATCTTCGAGGTGACGCTGGTCCCCTTCCTCTGGCAAAAGAATCCAGATTCCTCGATCATTGACACTGTCGCTGCTATGGTCGCCGACCCCCAAGGTCACAGATTATTTGAGCGCACACATGTGCTGTTACCCATCTCTGAAATCAACGCAACCGCACACGAACCGGTCTTGACATCCACCAATAACGGGTTCAATCTCCTCGATGAGGTGGAAATGATCCGGGTTGCCGAGGGCCGCCCTGGTCACTACTTGGCGGTCATGGCATCTCCCATCACCGGAGGATTCGCCGGCGTCGCGTTTGTCGGCGGCTGGTCAAGCTTCTCGGTCCTTAGCTCTGATGTCATCGCACATGAGTTCGGCCACAACCGTTCCCTCCTCCACGCGCCGTGCGGCAGACCTGCCTCCTTGGATCGATACTATCCTTATGAGGAAGGGAATATCGGTGCGTGGGGCTACAACTTTGATACTGCTGAGCTGGTATCGCCGAGACTAGCTGATTTCATGTCCTACTGCGGCCCCGATTGGACGAGCGATTATCATTTCACCAACGCGGTTCGCTACCGACTCGAGACCGAGACTGAACCCAACTCGAACCTGATCGCCGCGGCATCATCCGCCTGGACTTCCTCTGAGCGTACGCTGATGCTCTGGGGTGGTCTGAGCGAGGAAGGGGAACCCTATTTAAGGTCTTCTTTCTTTATTGACACCTCGCCTACGCTACCGGAGGCTACCGGCCCCTGGTCACTCACTGGCATAGACAAGGCAGGTACGGTGCTGTTCTCCTTATCCTTCGCCATGTCAGAGTTTACCGATACCGACGACGAGCGCGCCGGATTTACGTTCGCGGTGCCTGTCACATGGACGGAAGACCTGTCGACGATCACTTTGCAAGGCCCAGGCGGCTTGGTCAACCTTGACCGCAATACCAATCAGCCCATGACCATCTTGCGGGATGCGACGACAGGTCGGATCCGGGGAATTCTCGATGGAGATCTGGAAATGTCGGCTCTGGACACGATCGCAATTAGCGACGAGGGCACCGAGAATATTCAGATCCTCTTCAGCCGGGGAATTCCCGATTCTATGGACCTGAACCGGTGAGAAAATCAGACAGAATAGGCTTGTCTGGCCTACTCTGAACGCAACTCTTGTGTTCAGATGCGCATTCGCCTGTCCGATGCACTATTAGCCGCCACCGAATGCACCAAACCCTATTCTCACAATTCGGTGCAGATTTATGCGACTCCCCGGTTTTGTGCTACGGTTAATTGGTTTGGCATTGATTCCCGGTCAACACAAATCTATGGCAAGCGCTCGTGGAGTTGGAGGGGATACGTAGGAATCATGTTCATGAACATCGAGATATTCCCATCTGGTGGGGTAAAAGAGAGCCTGCTTAGCCTAAGAACTTTTCCCAAGGTCATGAAAGAGCAAAAATGGCGGAAAGTGAGAAAATTTAAAGATGCGGAAGCAGGTCATATTGCACTTTGATCCAAAGGTGGCAAAAACAGTTTAGGGAGACCTTAAGGTATTACGTCCACGCTGTCACGCACAAAAGGTCACTCGGCAAACGATAAATGCCAGTTAATCCAAGAACCAGTGAAAAAGAAAATTCACGATCAACGTAAAGGAGTTTGAGAAGACGGGGCGCAAGGCGGTATCCATGAATGACTTCGAGGCTATGTTTGACCAGATCATTTTTCATCCAGCGAATCCCGAAAAAAATGAGCGAGAACCGTGAGCCTACGCGGGAAGAGCTGAACAAGAAGTGGAAGCTGGAGGGATGAATCCAGTGCTATATATGGTTTTTTCTACATAATTCTCAGTTTTTTATGGATTTTTTGTGGATTTCGGAACAACTAATAAAATTGTTCGTATATTAGAGCAGTTGCATGATGTCCGTGCAGCTCATCAAGAAGGGTGGAGGGTTCAGGCCCCGTGAAACCCTGGCAACCCCCCGCGAGGTTTGGACTCCTCGTGCGGAAGGTGCCACTTCCTGCCCTGCATCGCAGGGATAGATGAGCGGAAGGGCGAGAACCACCCCAAGGTTCTAGTCCATCCTCTTCCGTCCATCCTGTCAGGAAGAGGCCTCTTTGGGTAAGCCAGAACTTTTTGATAAGAATCGGCATCGTGTGTTTAATTCACAGGTTATTCTTAACAAAATAGGCTTATATCTCATGTCACAAAACGGTCAATCTCTTCATTTCGAAACGCTTCAGGTCCACGCAGGACAGGAGCCGGATCCCGCTACCAATGCACGCGCGGTTCCGATTTATGCGACTACGTCCTATGTGTTCAATGACACGGATCATGGAGCAAATCTGTTTGCCCTTAAGGAGTTCGGGAACATCTATACCCGGATTATGAATCCAACCAATGATGTTTTCGAAAAACGAATTGCAGCTCTTGAGGGCGGACTGGCAGCACTGGCAACTTCCAGTGGCCAGGCTGCTCAGTTTCTTGCTTTGTCTACTCTGGCAGAAGCAGGTGACAACATTGTTTCCTCCAGTTATCTCTATGGGGGGACGTATAATCAGTTCAAAATCTCTTTCCCGAGAATAGGCATCAGTGTTCGATTTGCAAATGGAGACAGTCCACGCTCCATTGAAGCACTGATTGATGATCGGACCAAGGCGATCTATTTGGAGACCATTGGTAACCCCAAGTTCAACGTACCTGATTTTGAGGCGATTTCTGAAGTCGCCAAGAGAAAAGGAGTTCCATTGGTGGTTGATAATACATTCGGCGCAGCAGGTTATTTGGCCCGCCCAATTGAATATGGTGCGGATATTGTTGTTGCAAGTGCCACCAAATGGATTGGAGGTCATGGAAATACGATCGGCGGAGTGATTGTTGACGCAGGCACCTTCCCTTGGGATAATGGGCGCTTTCCAGCCTTTACCGAGCCATCACCCGGGTATCATGGGCTAAGCTTCTGGGATGTATTTGGTCCCCAAGGAGTCTTGGGAGCAAATCTGGCCTTCATTCTGCGTGCCCGTGTTGAAGGGTTACGTGATTTTGGACCGGCCCAGAATCCGTTCGGATCATTCTTGCTCCTCCAGGGACTTGAAACTCTCTCACTTCGTGTACAACGTAGTTGCGATAATGCTTTGGAGCTCGCAAAATGGCTTCAGGAGCGACCAGAAGTTTCTTGGGTCAGCTATGCAGGACTTGAATCTCATCCGTATCATAGCAATGCTCGGCGATATCTGAAGAATGGATTTGGCCCTGTTCTTTCCTTTGGTGTTGCGGGAGGCTTGGAGGCCGGCCAGGCATTTGTGAACAACACAAGTCTTGCCAGTCACCTAGCCAATGTGGGAGATGCAAAAACTCTTGTAATCCATCCTGCCTCAACAACACACCAGCAGTTGGCCCGTGAAGAGCAGGTATCTGCAGGTGTTACCGAAGATTTGATTCGGGTTTCGGTGGGAATTGAGCATATTGATGACATCAAGAATGATTTTGCTCATGCGTTGAAATCTATCGGCGAACCAGTCGCTGCGTAACCATTTTTCCAATTGGGCGGCGTACCCATGACGGGTACGTCGCCCGGCAAATGTATGCCGAGAGTCACTACCATACCGACCTTTGAGCTTGAGAATGGAGCCGTCCTGAACCAGGTAGCTGTGGGGTACGAGCGTTGGGGCACATTGAATGAGATGGGAGATAATGTAATTGTAGTAGGACATTCGCTCACAAGTAGCCCAAATGCCAAATCTTGGTGGCCAGGGTGTATTGGTCCGGGGAAAGCTTTGGATACTGACAAATTTTTTGTTGTATGTGCCAACGTCATTGGATCGCCATATGGTACGATATCTCCAATTTCCATTAATCCAGTAACTGGTCGGCCCTATGGAAATCAACTTCCACAAGCGAATATTCGTGATACCGTCCGGCTACATAAGATGCTCTTGGACAGCCTCGGTGTACGCAGGATTGCATTTGTAATTGGTGGGAGTATGGGAGGGATGCAGGCGCTTGAATGGGCATACTATGGACCCGATTATGTTCAGGCAATTGTGCCAATTGCGGTAGGAGGTCGGCATACGTCTTGGTGTATTGCATGGAGTGAGGCACAGCGGCAGGCTATTTATGCAGATCCGAACTGGAAGGGAGGGACTTATGAGCCGCAGAACCCACCTCAAAACGGCTTGGCTGCAGCCCGAATGATGGCTATGGTTTCATATCGGTCGCTGGGATCATTTGAGCCCAGGTTCGGCAGGCGCCGAGATCAAACAGGTTCTTTCAATGTCGAATCATGGATTCAACATCATGGAACCAAACTCGTAAATCGATTTGATCCAGCTTGCTATGTCTACCTTACTCGCTTGATGGACACGCATGATGTGGCTCGTGGGAGGGGAAGTTATAGAGCAGCCCTCGGCTCAATTATGCAATCTACACTCGCCATTGGGATTCGCTCGGATATTCTATACTTGCTGGAAGAGCAGGAAGAATTGTTCAGGAATATTCCTAATGCAGAACTGTCTGTCATGGAGGGGCCCCATGGGCACGATACCTTCCTGATAGATCAAGATGAGTTGAATGAAACTGTACTGGCGTGGCGTCTTTCCAAAGTTGATCCATTCGTTGAGTCATTTTCAACTGATCAGATGAATCTCAGTCCATGCAGTTGACTCGATGTGTTGAGTCGTGACGGTTTTGAATTCAGCGGATCCAATTTCATGATGGCGTCATGACGAACAGGCACAATTGCCATTGACCGTCGTACGACGCCAGCTTTGAATGAATTCATTGACTCAACTCAAGACATATGCTTAGGGCAGGAATTCTTGGAGCAACAGGTGCAGTTGGCCAGAAATTTGTTGAACTTCTGGACGGACATCCATGGTTTGAGACGACCGCGCTGGTTGCCTCAGGTAGATCAACCGGACGTCAGTATCGCGAAGCAGTCAATTGGATTGGTGCAACAGAGATTCCAGCATCTGTTGCCTCTATGGATGTATTACCTCTCGGTGATGATCTTCCTTGTGACTTTGTTTTTTCGGGTCTACACGCTTCTATAGCTGATCAGGCAGAACCTATGCTCGCGAGAGCAGGATATCCCGTTATTTCGAATGCGAAGAGTTTTCGGATGCACTCAAATGTGCCCTTGCTCATTCCGGAAGTCAATCCAGATCATACTTCTCTGATCAAGGTCCAAGACTGGCAGAGTCAAGGATACATTGTAACGAATCCTAATTGTTCTACAGTTGGGCTGACTTGTGCGCTCAAGCCTCTCCATGATACATTTGGCGTCAACGCAGTCCAGGTTACCACCATGCAGGCGCTTTCTGGTGCAGGATATCCTGGGGTTCCCTCTCTGGATGCACTGGCAAACATTGTTCCCTTTATCGGTGGAGAAGAAGATAAACTGGTCCACGAACCGAATAAGTTGCTGGGAACCTTAGTGGAAACAGAATTGCTTCCAGCATCCATCACGATCAGTGCACAATGCAATCGTGTTCCGGTTCTTGAAGGACATATGGAATGTGTTTCTGTGAAACTTGAATCAGATGCGAGCAAGGACGAAGTACACGATGCGTTTGAATCGTCAGTGAGCCCAATAGCAGATCTACATTTACCAAGTGAGCCCAAGAAATTTCTCCATGTTTTTGAGGATGAGCGCTTTCCGCAGCCGAGGCAGCATTCAAATCTTGGAGCTGGAATGACTGTGAGTATTGGCAGGATTCGGTCATGCGAAGTACTGGATTATAAATTTGTTGTTCTCTCTCACAATACAGTACGCGGCGCAGCAGGCGGTGCAATTCTGAATGCGGAATTGCTTATGAAACAGGGACTGTTAGGTACCAGAAACACCTGAAACAGAGATATACTGGAACCGTTGCCGTAAGATTAACGTGTAAGTGCTCTGATTTTGCGGGAATAGCTCAGTTGGTAGAGCATCTGCTTGCCATGCAGAAGGTCGCGAGTTCGAGTCTCGTTTCCCGCTCCAGAGTATCAGACGGCGCCCTTCCTGTTCAGTTTTCTGCTTTCGCCGCTTCAATTTACAAGTCACAGAGCCATGCGCATGGATTTTTCTCCAGTGCCTGCCTGGTTCCTTTTGCTCTTGACAGTTCTCTCATTCTCCTGTACACGTCAAGAAAGATCAGGAGTTGCTGAGTCAGTACTTTCGGGGCCCTCCAAAGAGAGCTGGAACGTCCGGATTGTTCTTTCTCAGGCGAATTCAGATGAGGATGAAAGCCTTACTCGATTGATCATATCTGCTGATCATGTACAGTGGATGGGTGAACGAGATTCAACCATTCAGCATCTGCAAGGCCTAGAACGGAAGGTGCAAATTGAAATCTACGACTCCTCCGGAGTATTCTCAGCATTTCTTGAGGCGGATCAAATCTCTTATTATGAAAGTGAGGATTATTTTATCGCTGAGGGAGGCGTTATGATAGAAACAAAAGATGATCGAACATTGGTTACCGAGCGGATTGAATGGTGGGAAGCGGACCAGTTGCTCAAGACGGAGAGTTCCGTACATATTCGTACGCCAGATGAAGTAGTTTCTGGAATGGGGCTTGAAGCTACTGAGGACCTACGTTCATATCAAATCGGCCCATTCACTGCCGAAATTGTACGTGATCAATGAAAGCAATTATAGTCTGGTTCTTTGTTATTCTATTGATTCCCCGGGCAGATAGCAATACGTATAATGATGATTTTTATGCTCATGCAGACACCGATTCTGTGTTTGTTGAGGGAGATTCCCTGATTGGTTTGCAAAATCAGGAGGGGTTCCTACAATTCATTCAAGGTAATGTGCGGGTGATTTATGACTCGACTCAAGTGACAGCAAATCAGGCCATTCGAAATGTCACCAGACGCAGGGCTTCTTTCATCGGGGAGGCTGAATTGATTGATGAGGGAGATACTCTAAGGGCAGATTCCCTAGATTATGATGAAGAATTGGAGGTGGGGAGAGCATTGGGGAATGTTCATATGACCGATGGAGAAGTCACTACGACATCACCAGAAGGAATTTACTATTTAGATCAGCATCGGATGGAGTTTTCTAGGGGGCTTGTTCTGGAGGATTCTGCAACCACTTTAATTGGTGAAACGGGGCTTTATTGGACAGAAGACAAGATCGCAGATTTGGCAGGCAATGTTGAGATGAAATCTGAGGGAGTCAGAATGACTGCAGACTCTCTAACGCATTACCGGGATCGTTCGATTTCTGTTGCTCGTGGGTCCGTACGCTATCTTGCAACCTCGGAAAACGATTCAACCTGGGTTACGGGAGATAGAATGGAGTATAATGCCGACGATTCTTTGAGCGTCATTCAGGGAACTCCCTTGTTGATTCATCTTCAACACGATTCGCTTTCTATTGACACATTGATTATTCGGGCAGAATTCTTGCGGATCCAGGATCAACAGAAAAGTTCTCACCTTCACGCGAGCAGGAATGTTCGTATCTGGAATGGTTCCTTGGCCGCACTTTCGGATTCAATGAGATATGATCGTGCAGAGAGTGATTCACTTGAGAATATGTGGCTCTATGGTCAGCCTTTTATATGGTCAAATCAGATTCAGTTGACGGGTGATACCATGAAAGTGGTCATGAAAGATGGAGTAATGGATTCACTATTTATCTGGGGAAATGCATTTGTTGCACAGGAAGACAGTTCAATCAAGCGAATCAATCAGGTGAAAGGACAGACTCTTATCAGTACATTAGAGGCGGATTCTCTGCGTATTTTCAGGGTAGGCCCGAATGCGGAGGCCATTTTTTTTTCCACGAATGGGGAAGGTTTACCGGATGGAGCTATAGAGGCATCCGGGGATGAAATTCGTATGCAATTTGAAAAAGATTCACTTCAGACTCTGACATTCAGTACGGATGTACAGGGGACACGCTATCCGGAAAATGCTGTCCCGGATGTGCTAAATCTTGACGGATTACAATGGGATCCGTCGAAAAGGCCCGTCAGAGAGCAGCTCCTCGGTCAGTTTTTATTATGGATTCAGGAATGGGATCATTGAAGCTTCGTGCTGAGGGATTGACCAAGCGTTTCAAGAAGCGTATCGTTGTAGAAGAGGTCTCTCTTAATGTAAAATGCGGAGAAGTTGTGGGCCTGCTCGGCCCGAATGGGGCTGGAAAAACGACATCCTTTCATATGATTGTTGGTCTTGAGCGTCCCAATCGGGGGCGGATTTACCTAGGAGAGAGTGATATTACAGCGCTCCCAATGTATAAGCGTGCTCGTCGAGGGCTGGGCTATCTTGCACAGGAATCAAGTGTTTTTTTACAGTTGACGGTTGAGCAAAATCTTCATGCTGTTCTGGAGTTCCAGAAATTATCCAGACAAGAACGTGATCTAAGGGTAGACAGGTTGATCACGCAATTTGGGCTAGAGACGGTACGGACTGCAAAAGCTTATACTCTTTCTGGTGGAGAACGTAGAAGAACTGAAATCGCCCGTTCAATGGTTCTTGAGCCTGATTTTTTTCTGTTGGATGAACCTTTTGCTGGAGTGGATCCAATCACAGTCGAATACATCCAAGAGATCATTTGCCAATTGGCTAGTCTCAATATTGGAATTCTTATCACTGATCACAATGTACACGAGACTTTAGCGATTACGGATCGAGCTTATTTACTCTTTGATGGCAAAATCATGAAGTCGGGAACAGCCGAACAACTGGCCTCTGATCCCGAAGTTCGTCAGCATTATCTCGGCAAAAATTTTGCGCTTGATCGATACCGTTGAACGCCTTTTTAAGGCAAAAGTAGAATTCACTCCTTTATCACTCTGTTGCCTATGGTTGTCTTTATGAAGAATACTGCTTCAGATGAAGAAATTGAAACAGTGATTACAAATCTGAATGCGTATGGCTTTGATGTCCATCGTTCCAGCGGGGTCAGTCAAACTGTACTGGGAGCAATCGGAGTTCAACCGGGATTTGATCATCGAATCATCCGTGGCCTTAATGGTGTCGCAGATGTACAACGAGTCACCGAGCCCTATAAATTGGCTAGTCGCGTAGGACGTGATACACCGTCGATCATTGATGTTGAGGGAGTGAAGATCGGGGGGCAAAAGATTACGGTGATGGCTGGTTTTCAGGGAATAGAAGGTAGGAAGCGAATGGAATCTGTGGCATCCAACATTTCCTCCTCTGGTGCGTCATTTCTTCGGGGGAATACTCTCAAACAACGTACATCTTTTTATGAATTCCAAGGATTGGAGAAAGATGAGTTAAAACTCATGCGTGAAATTTCCGATCAATTTGACCTGAAGTTGGTGATGGAGGTAGATGCGGCTGAACTGGTGGGTATGATATCTAACTACGCGAGCATTTTGGTAGTGGGGGCGCGGAATATGCAGAATTTTGAGCTATTGCGCGAATTGGGAGGTGTAAACAGAACAGTATTACTTGAGCGTGGGTTCGCAGCCACAGTGGAAGAATGGATTATGGCGGCGGAGTATATAATGAGATCAGGAAATACACATGTAATTCTGTGTGAGCGTGGAATCCGAACCTTTGAATCTGCAACACGCTTTACATTGGATCTTTCTGCTGTATCGGTTGCAAAGACAAAGAGCCATTTGCCTGTCTTTGTTGATCCCTCTCAGGCGACAGGTATTCGTAACCATGTCACGCCCTTAGCTCGTGCGGCAATTGCAGCGGGGGCAGATGGGGTCATTGTAGATGTTCATGATGATTCCCCCAACGCGTCTGAAAGCGGGGTGCAGACACTTGATTTTTATCAGTTTAGTGATTTGATTACACAGATCAAGAAGGTTGCAATAGCTGTCGGACGCATTTGATCTTGTGAAACCCTGTTGACTTAGGATCAACTGTTTCAGTTGAATGGAGTGCGCGTGTCTATTTCGGAAGACTGAATCTCTATCCCAAGAGGGCTTCCAGAAACAGCTCACTTACTCGTGAAGGGAAACAGCCAAAAAGTAACGTCAGATCCTGAAATACAGAAGATTTAGATTGTGGCAGAGCTTTTGTGTAAGACTTCCGAGATTGAGTGTAAACATTGCTCTGAAAGCATCTATGTGGATCTTTCCACTTGGAACAGAAGGTTTACAAGCGCCTCAGGATAATGTGTTATCTCTCTAATATCTCATACTCTCCACTGAGATCAAGATCTTCTTTCTTTTTAAGTTTTCGATCCCATTCTGCTCGAATTTCATCCCATTTTGTGTGATGTTCTGTCCACCAATTTTGAGCATCATGGCACTTTTTGTCGTCAATTTTTATGTAGACGTTACGGCCCTTCTCCTGTGCTAATAAAATATCAGAGGCTCCTTCCTTTCGGATTACCTTATCGTTGTCTTGATCATGAATCCAACGGCCTTGATCAGCGATGATGTGGTTCGTTCTGACTGTTACATTATAATCATTCCTTGTAGTGTATTCTCTCCTTGGTAGAGGGGCATCCGTAGTATTTTCCCAGGAACTTCGGCCGTCTACATGCACCCAAGTAGCAGATCCTTCATATCGAGGGCTGTCATCAACTTCATATACTCTTTGAGTCCACTGTCCCTTGACATTTTCAGATGGCAGAGAAGTATATTTCCAGCGATTGTTGTGATCAAAATGATATATATCCGTGTTTTCATACAGCCAATCCTGTCTCCAATGCTTGACGATTTGCTGCCCTTGTTGCGCATTGGCATTGACTATCAGCAAGTGTTGCATTGAAATCCTGTCAGGTTCGTCCTCTAATAGCTCAATCCATTCTAAGGCACCAACCTGCTTTACCTCGGACGGAGTGTAGAGAGAGTCGTCTGAATAGCTGAATGTCTCAGCAAAATTAAATGAAACATCGTAGCATCCCTGCATACTCTTGATTGCTACCCTATCTTGCTTAATCTTGGATTCAGGCGTGAAATTTTGAGTGTAAGTTTGCCCCTGTGCATTGAAAAGCGGGGTACTGAGAATCACGGCAGCTAATGCAAAGAAATAGTGGTTTGTCATCCTTTTTAGTGTGAGATTAAAGAAGTTATACGTAGACTAAGTCTAAATTAATCAACCTATCATGTAGAAAGTTTCCATGATTCATGAAGATCTCCTAATCTTTCGTCAAACTGTGCAAGTTGTCAGTGCTTGCAGTCAACTGAGCAATACATCTTGGCCTACTGAATGTTGATGCTCCTCATATGAATCCTCATAATAGAGCGTTATCGCAATTCAACGAGGTTCTTGTACGATTTTTTTTGTTAAATCATCATCGATTTGCAAGAATGTCAAATTTTTTTGTATCTTTGGCCAATTGCGCCTTCGGTCCGGGCATTTTGCTTGGGAAAAAAGGGAATCCGGTGCTTCTTTCTGAAAGAATAATCCGGAACTGTACCCGCAACTGTAGGCCGTACGGAAGTGATGACGCTTCCAGTGAAGAGGGTAGAGGAGTACATAGTCACTGTTTGAATTGATGGGAAGGCTATGAACACCGCTTCTTCGGGCACACTGAGTGTGCGTACGGCGAGTCAGGAAACCTGCCGAGGGAATAACGCGCCACCAACCTCCGGGCGTTGAGGTCTGGGTCGGCATTAGCTGTAGTAACCACAGCTATACGCGGCGGCCAGGATCTTTAATTGAGGTTCAGGCATCGACATGTTGCGTATACTACTTCTTTATTGTGCACTTCAGCCGCTTCAGGCCTTCGCCCAACAGGTGGGCGACACCACTGTGGTCCTTCCTCAGATTACGGTCACCGCTTCGCGGATTCCCGTTTCTGTTGTGCACGCTCCCATACGGACCCAAGTACTTGATCGAAGTGTCATCGGCGAGTCTGGTTCTCTAACCGTAGCCGATCTGTTGCGCCAACGCTCTGCGTTGTATGTGAGACATTATGTAGGGGGGCTATCAACATTATCCCAGCGTGGCGGCACAGCCTCACAAACTCTAATTTTGCTGGATGGCCATCGTATCGCGAGTCCACAGGCAGGGCAACTGGATTTATCTCTGCTACCAACGATACTATTGAATGCAGTAGAGATTACCTCCGGAGCGGGTGGAGTTCTATATGGAACCGATGCTATTGGCGGCGTGGTAAACCTTCAAACGGAATCTTCGGGAAAACTTATTAGGCTACATGGTGAAACCGGAGCATGGGGGAAACGCCATGGTGCCATTTATGGCACCATGCGCCGTGGACGCCTGGCAGCCACGGTAGCGGGTGAAGTAGATCGATATACCGGAGATTATCCTTATTTGAATCGTGGACTGTTTCCCCCGGAAGAGTCGCCTCGTGAAGGTGGAGACCAGCAAAAACATTCAATTTTCGGATCTATGATATGGACGCGATCCAATGACGAATGGCGGGTAAATATGTGGTATAATGACGCCGAGCGTGGACTACCGGATATTAATTCCTCGCTACCTGCAAGTGAGCGACAATGGGACGAGCATCTGCGTGTCTGGACGAATGTCAGGCGAAAGTGGGCGTGGGGCTCATTGAAGGCCGGTGGTCTCGCACAAGCGGGGTCCCTTCGTTACATCAATCAACGTACAGGCATTGATAATACTGGCCGAACGACTTTGTCATCTATCCATGCCAATATTGAATTAATACCAATTCGTGCATGGCAGCTGAGTGGAGGAGTTGAAGCAGGGGTCGGTCAGGCAGATCATCCAAGCCTACAAGGGGGTAATCTAGAGCGTCGTTATGCTATATATGCTAACGCAAAAGGAAGCTGGAGGCAGATATCAATTTATCCGGCTTTACGCCTGGATTATTATGACAGACCAAAAAGAGTTAGCTCAATTATTCCCAGCTTCGGAGTAAACGTCCGTCTGAGACATAATCTTCATCTAAAAAGCACAGCAGCCTCGGCATTCAGGATGCCCACCTTTAATGATCGATTTTGGTTACCTGGGGGCAATCCAAGTCTGAGGCCTGAGCGTGGGGAGTCTTACGATGCTGGTTTGATATGGCTGTATGGTGGACTACAGATTGAAATGACCACTTTCATAGTCCGAATGCGTGATCAAATTGTGTGGCAGCCCACGTCGGCCGGGCATTGGTCACCAATGAACGTCAGTCGTGCCACGAATTATGGATTGGAAACTTCTGTTGATTTTCAACGGGCTTTGACTACCCGGACGAAAGCACGAGCTGGCTTGATATGGACGCATGTGGAACGGAAGAGCGATTCGTTTTTGCGACTCACCCCACGTAACGCAATGAAAGGCCACATGTATCTCCGCTGGAGGTTTTTGGCAGCCAGTATTGCAGCAAGCTATACCGGTGTACTTGCGATAACGTCGGTTACGGAGATAGATCCATTTTTCCTTTTAGATGGCCAACTGAAGATGTATTTAGGTCCTATTTCTTTGGGTATCCACGGCGAAAACTTTCTGGATACTCGCTACGAATATCTGCCAACCAATCCGATGCCTCCGAGGCAGTTACGACTGGTTTTAACTCTCACATTTCAATAAACATTTTTTTTTACAATGAACAAGTTTTTTTCGTTTTTCACTTTAATCTTGTTAATTTCTACGCCTGTTTCCGCTCAGGAAACTCAGGGCGTATACATTGCGAACCAAGGGAATTTTTCTGACGGTAATGGCTCGATCACATATTATGATTTATCGACAGAGCAGGCAGAAGAAGTTCTGTCTAACTTTGGCGCTCTTCCTCAAAGCATCACCTTGCACGATGATTTTGGATTTATTGCATCAAATGTATCGAATAATGTAGATATTCTGGATTTATCTACCAACATGCGGGTCGGTCAGATTCGTAAGATATCCAGTCCAAGATATGTCAGCGTGATTGATGAAGGCAAAGCTTACGTTACTGAACTCTGGTCAGATAAAGTTAAGGTTCTGGATTTACGCTCGCAGACTGTGTCCGATTCTGTGAATACAGGATCTAGGCCAGAGGACATAGCTGTTGTGGGCAATCGTGCATTTATCTCCAACTATGGGTTTGGGCGCGATTCTACGCTGACAGTGATTGACATTCAAACTGATACGGTCATAGGAACGATCAATTTGGAGTGTGATGGACCCAGACATCTTGAAGTAGATGAGGAGGACGATCTTTGGGTGTTTTGCAAGGGCAACACGCGCTATAACTCGGACTTCACTGAGGTCATTGAGAGAACCAATGGCGCGGCCATTGTGGTGAATCCGCAAACCGGTGAGATTTTGAGCCGCATTGAATTCAGCCATCAAATCGGAGCAAGTGCCTCTGGCCAAGATTCCTATTATAGCCCTGAGAGTAAAGAGATTTTCCTGATTCGTAGTGATACTTCACAGGTCATGATTTTTGATACTAGTACAAATACATACAAGGAATCTATCCTCTTTTCTGGAACCGAGGGGGTAGGTGGTTTGGCCTATGATGCGACCTCACGTTTGTTCTACATCGGGCGGATCGTAAACTATACAGAACCTGGGTTCGTACAGATTGCAAATCGGGATGATCTATCGGAGGTTGGTCGATTTACTGCAGGCATTGCTCCTGCACATTTGGTCTTGCATAGATCTCCCCAAGCAACCGCCATAGAAGAAATTGGCTTGCCACAAATAGTTGAATTATCGCCAGCATACCCGAATCCCTTTAATGACTCCACCACACTCACTTTTATGCTTGAACGGACTCAGGAAGTATCTCTGGTAATCTATGATGCACTAGGGCGTGAGGTTGCCCGTCCGGCATCAGGCTTATGGCAGGCAGGAGAGCATCGTGTTGTTTGGGAAGCAGATCAGTTGCCGCCGGGAACTTATTTTAGTCGATTGAGGGCGAACGATCAGATAGCCACAGGAACGCTTGTGCTGATCCCATAATCATCGTTAAATCTAAATTTTGGGCGCTTCGGGGGATCATTCTGCATATCTATGCAATCTGGCCTACATTGATGAAATGACGCTTCGTGATTTTTTCATTAGACCTAAATACGTCTCCAAAATTCCAAGCAGCCCAACAGCGGATGCATGAATCCAGCAGATAGCATTCAGAAGATGGAGACATTTCGTAACCGCTATGAATTGTCTTGGTCGCTACTAACTGGAACGGTAGTCGTTAGATGTGTTTTGCACCCGATAGTAAGAAGTGCCTAGGTTAAAATCATGTTGTGACGAGTAATAGAGGAACAAAATATATATATTGAACATCAGGGTTCCTGTAAAACATCTGTTGTCAGAGCAACGTTTATGCTCAATTTCGGGGGTTTTGCAAGAGGTTCTACCTATTCACCAATTAGAGGGGCAAGTAGAAATGCGTTGTATCGGTGGGGATCTTCAAGCAGGATGCAAATTGCTTGCAGAGGGAGATTGTGAGAGTCGTAGTTGCCCTTGGCATATACTAAAATGAATTTGGGATGTCACGATGAGAATTAGATTAATTCACAGGAAGATGGTTCCAATGTGCTGTTGTCTCCCGAAGAGGCATAGTGGCTTATATGTGATATTCCTGCTTACGATATTCCTCTCTTGTTCCTCTCAAAAGGATCATGGCGGGGAGCAATTAGGCCCAGAGGTACTTCACCCCATGGAAGAAAACATCCCAGTCATCACTGATTCTCGGTTTGTCCTACATGAGGAAAAATCTGTGGAGACGAAGCCTTTCATGGACGTATCCAGCGAGAATAGACATCTGATAGGGATCATGGAGGGATCGAGTGCAGAAATGATCGGAGATATAGCAGATGTAACTATCAGTAAGGAGGCGCTTTATTATGTTGATAGTGAATACGGTGAGGTGCGAGTCTATGATCAGCTCGGTTCTTTGATAGGTACAGTTGGCTCTCCTGGGCCTGGCCCAGGAGAGTTCCAACAGCCTTACAAGCTGTCCGTTACGGACGACGGCGAGTTCTTGTGATCATCACTGAATGCATACTTGATTTTGGCTCGCGTGTAGCGGGTCTTGTGGTTAAATGATGTGTTCGCACAGGTGAGGTTTCAACTTTCGGGTAGCCTTCCGAATCAATTCCGTGTATCAGCACTCGATCAATAAATTGCAGCACTTTGTACATGTCGAACACTTTGTAGAGGCTCTATACCTTTGCATAGGTTCGTTGTGTGAATTGTTTATATGCTCTTATTATTACGTAATTTACCAGAGGTGCGATTAACTTTCTCAACGGAAATATCCTTTGGCATCGATAAGAAAGATTCACGGTAGAAACTGTTCGCTGACCAACATGGCTGATATTTAGGTTAGGCAGAAATGATGAACCAGGCATTATAAAATGCAACTCCAATTGTCATCCGATGATTAGATGTTAAGTTTCAATGATTGATTTGGAAAAACTTAAAGAGGTTAAAGAGCGATTCCACCAGTTGAACGAACTCATTTCGGATCCTGCAACGGCCGCGAACCCAGAGCGCATGGCAACTCTTGGGCCAGAACATCGGGAGTTGTCTGAGGTCGTTTCTGCAATTGAGTCATATGAAACTGCACTCAAGGAATCCGAGGAGATGGAGGAATTGATTCGCTTGGAAGAGGACACAGAAATGGTTGCATTGGCACGAGAGGAGTTGGAGTTGCTCACTACTAGGTTGCCACGGATGGAAGAAATCATCAAGCGGGCGCTGACCCCCAAAGATCCAGCAGATGCCAGAGATGCAATCATTGAAATACGTGCGGGCACAGGTGGCAACGAAGCTGCACTGTTTGTTGCTGATTTGTATCGTCTTTATGAACGCTATGTCACTCGAAAAGGGTGGGGCTTATCAGTGATGAGTAGTTCGGAGGGAAGTGTTGGAGGATTTAAAGAGATAGTATTTGGTGTTACCGGACGCAATGTCTTTGGAAATTTAAAGTATGAAAATGGCGTCCATCGTGTTCAGAGGGTTCCACAGACCGAATCTAGTGGAAGATTGCATACTTCTGCTGCAAGTGTTGCCGTATTACCGGAAGCAACAGAAGTAGAGGTTGAAATTGCATCAAACGAACTGAAGATTGATGTTTACCGCTCCAGTGGTCCAGGTGGACAGAGTGTAAACACAACTGATTCGGCAGTACGGATTACGCATATTCCTACAGGGTTGGTGGTTACATGCCAGGATGAAAAGAGCCAGCATAAGAACAAGGATAAGGCATTAAGAGTACTTCGTTCACGATTGTATGAAAAGAAAATGAGTGAACTAAATGCTGAACGTGATGCAGCGCGCAGAGAGGCGGTGGGTTCGGGAGACCGTTCGGTTAAAATTCGAACCTATAACTTCCCTCAAGATCGAGTCACAGATCATCGGTTGGAAGGTGAATTCAAGAACTATCCCTTGCGTAAGATTATTGATGGTGAACTGGATTCGTTGGTGAATGCGTTGCAGACTGCAGATCATGCCGAACGTATGGCAAATATTTGAGTGAGGGAACCCAACCCTTTTTTGACTGTACCAGCCTTTTTCTTGCCCTGCTCCCGAGAGATACGGGGGCATGACCAACCAAAAACCAAGTCATTCCGAAGGGATAAGTATGACCATGAATCTTAAGATGTACGAATTGACGTACATCCTTACATCTGTGCTCACCAGTGAACAAACCGCAGAAGTCGTTACGCGAATAAACGAACTCATAGAAGGTGCTGGTGGAACTATCGTCGAAGTGGATGAGTGGGGGATACGCAAACTCGCGTATCCAATAGAGAAGAAGAGAAACGGTTACTATGTGAACCTATATTTTGAAGGTCCAGGTACCATGATTTCCAGAGTTGAACGGGCACTCACCATTGATGATAATGTGTTACGTTCATTGATTCTGGCCATGGACAAAAGCATGGTTGCCCATTATCATGCCGGCAAATCCAACAGGCAAACTGCCATTGTCACAGAAACTGAAGAAAAATAAGATGTCGCAAAAATACATTGACTATAAGGATATTGACTACCTCAAGCGCTTTATTAATGAGCAGGGTAAGATGCTTCCTCGGCGCGTGTTGGATATTCCCGCAAAAAAGCAACGGTCAATTTCACGAGCCATCAAGCGTGCTCGGCACTTGGCTTTATTGCCGTATGTTGCGGATTCGGTACGCTAAATAGAGAATTTAAGTTTAGTTAGTTAGACTGTGCAATGAAGGTCATTCTATTAACGGACGTCCAAAATCTTGGTAAAGAAGGAGACGTAGTAAGTGTAAAAAACGGCTACGCGCGCAATTGGCTGATCCCCCAGGGACTTGCCCTTATTGCGACTCCTGGAGCTATTCGAGCATTTGAAGATCAGTTACGTCAGCAGGCACGGCGTCGCGCTCAGGAGCGCAACAATGCTGAGGAAATCAAGAATCAACTTGAGAATACGGTCGTCAATGTTGAAGCCAAGGTAGGAGCAGAGAACCGCCTATTTGGTACAATCACAGCACAGCAAATTGCCATGGGGCTGGCACTTCAGGGCTTTAATATTGACCGTCGTATTATTACCCTTAATGAGGAGATCAAGGTTCTTGGTGAATACACAGCGACGATTAAGCTGCATTCCGAAATCCATGCCCAACTTAGCGTGCATGTGGTTCCGGTGGCCAGCCAAGCCTAGACAGTTTGCATATTTCTTAATCGTGCTTATATCGGTGCCGATAACAATTGGTACCGCGTTTGCTCAATCAACCGTTTCTTGGGATACAAGGGCAGAGTATTACGGTGAATCGGCTCGCATTGTTGTTGAGGGTGTTTTGCCGTCAGATGACCCATCCGGTGGTCCTTGGAGGATGTACGCAATGGATTCTCCCAAGCCCAGCAGAGCATTAGCTGTACGAATTGATGCCCTTCCGAATGGAGTTGTTCTACGCGACTCTTTACACCAACTTGACGTTCAGTCAGGGTATGATCCCAACTTCGACAAAGTGGTCACCTATTTTCATCGGAGAGCCGTAGTGTGGGCGGATTATATTATTCCATCGAGTTTTTCCGGCGGAACGGTAGTGGGTAGTGTTGAATTTATGATTTGTAATAACCTGATCTGTCTTCCTCCAGATTCTACTTCAATTCATTCTACGTTCACTGAAGCTTCAGCTCCCTTCACGACTTCTCCGATTGTACTGTCTTTACCGGCGGAACTGTCATCACCGTCGATCTCTCTGAATATTGCAAGTTTGCCACCTTCTGATATTCAGCCGAATGGAGTAGCGGGATTATGGGGGTTTCTGTTATTAGCTATTGGAGCTGGGCTTGGCGCATTACTCATGCCGTGTATTTATCCGATGATCCCATTGACGGTATCCTACTTTAGTAGCCATGGCCAAGGTAAACCTATACGTATGGCCCTGATCTATGGACTGGCAATTGTAGCGACATTCACCGGGCTAGGTGTAGGGCTTTCTATTCTAGTAGGTAGTGCGGGGACTCAGATCGTTGCATCCAATCCTTGGGTAAACCTGAGTATTGCAATCGCCTTTCTTATTTTTGGTCTCTCGCTACTTGGTCTTTTCAATCTGAGATTGCCATCTTTTCTGGTCAATTGGTTTGATCGAAGAGGATCTCAGCGCCAAGATTATATTGGCGTATTTTTCCTAGGCTTAGCACTAACACTTGTAGCATTCACATGCACAGTTCCGTTTATAGGGTTATTACTTCCCAGCATTGCTTCGGGTGCCTGGTTTTATGGGGTTTTGGGAATGGCTACTTTCAGTTTAACTTTCGCACTCCCATTTGTAGCATTTGCCTGTTTTCCAAAAGCACTTAAGGCTCTCCCTGGGAGTGGAGGATGGATGCAGGAGGTAGCGGTGATCTTTGGTTTTATAGAGATTGCGGCCGCAGTGAAGTTTTTTTCCAATGCAGATCTGGTCTGGGGTTTGGGCTTGATTGATCGCTCATTAGTTATTGCATTGTGGATTGTTCTTGCTACATTGGCAGGAATATATTTGATCGGAAACTTACGTCTGCTACCAAATACTGAAGTTGTACGTGTTGGTGCGGGAAGGCTCTTGTTCGGCATTCTGTTTCTTGGACTTGCGGTTTATTTATTGCCCGGGCTTTTTGGTGGACGGCTCGGCCGACTAGAGGCCTACTTGCCTCCACGCGGGATCGAAGCAGTCAATTTGTTTGAAGTCGACACACATCAAGAGTGGATTACAGATGATTTGCCAGGAGCGTTCTCAGAAGCTGTACTCCTTGATCAACCACTGTTTATTGATTTTACAGGTTATACATGTACAAATTGCAGGGAAATGGAAGTCAACGTTTTTGAGAGAGGGGAAGTAAACAGATTGTTATCAAATCATTTTGTATTAAGCCGCCTATACACAGATGGACCAAAGAGCCGTCAATTCCAAGCTTTTCAAGAAAAATTAACAGGAACGCTTGCGCTGCCCACGTATGCGATTTTAGATGGAATCACAGCAAATGAGCCGCTCATACAGCTGAGTGGGGTTGTATCTTCCGAAAGGTTTGAGGCGTTTCTGCGGCTTGGGCTACAAGAGTACGACGATTAGATACGGCCAAATTCAGAGTAATTCAGGAAGTAAAATCGTAAAAGCTTCTTCACTTAATTTCTGGTGCAGAATGCGAGCGCGAGGGGGCTAATCATGACTATCGCGTGATTTACGTTGTTCTTGTCGCGATAGTATTAATTCAAATTATAGAATGGAGTTTTTCTGGTATGATTACGAGGCTTGGGGCAAAAAGCCTCTCAAAGACCGTATCGTGCAGTTTGGAGGAGTTCGCACGAACGAAGAATTGGAGTGGATAGGGGAGCCCATTGAGTTCAAATGCAAACCCGGGTTAGATTGTCCGATTGGACCGGGAGCTGTTAATGTGCACAAAATTATGCCAATGGAAGCCAATAGGGAGGGGGTTCCTGAAGGAGAGTTTGCAGCTCAGATTCATACCGAATTGAGCAAACCAGGTA
>JAPOTE010000073.1 GCA_026709335.1 Bacteroidota bacterium
AGTATCGGCTGGGTCATCAAGAGCGAATCAGGAAAATTCAGCGAATCGTTCGCTCATATGAGGGTCTTTTCCTCTCGCAAAGATCGGCTAGAATTGATTTGCAGAAAAATTGCCATTAATGACGGTAATAGGAGCATCAGAATTCCCGTTCCAACCATGATACCAATTCCGAGTGACGCTGCAAACGGAATCAAAAATTGTGCCTGAACGTCAGTCTCCAGAATAAGCGGTGTGAAAGTCAGGAAAGTAGTCAAGGATGTCAGCATGATTGGCCGGAAACGACTTTTTGCCCCTTCAATAATTGCCTTTCTCGGCGATAAACCGTCCGAAATATATCGATCAATCGCATCAAGCATCACTAAGGCATCATTTACAATGACTCCGCTAAGACCGAAAAAACCTAGGAAAGAGACGAAAGTAAGAAGACCAACTCCTAAAACCAAATGTCCTACTGTGACGCCAATCCATCCAAATGGAATGATAATCATCAAGATAAACGGCAGACGATAAGAACGTAGCGGAATGGCCAATAAAGCAAATACCCCTAACATTGCAATTATAAATCCGCGATTCAGCGAATTAAAGGCCTCCAGCTGTTCCTGCTGCTCTCCACCGAAAGCATACGTTAAATCTGGGTCAGCATCTGTTAATCTTGTGAGGGAAGTATTCTCGAGAAGTTCGGTAGCTTGTGCTCCAGAAATCACATCATCATCTACATTTGCAGTCACTGTAATGATTCGCAGCCCATCTTTGCGTCGGATGACGGGAGATGATTGTCCCATCGTCATCGTCGCCACCTGGCCAATAGGCACTTTCCCAGTTGGTTGATTTTGGATGAGATACTGCTCAATATCTGTAATTGATTCTCGCTCGTCAGCCGGTAATCGAGCATAAACGTTGACTTCCTCTTCCTCTCGCTGAAGAGTGATCGCTTTCACTCCAAAAAAGGCTCCTCGCACTTGCTGTGCCAAATCTTCAACAGTTAGCCCAAGTGTCCGTCCTACCGGTTGTAATTCAAGTTGAATCTCTCCTATACCGGTAGAGTGATCGCTTTGGATATCAAAGACCCCCAATATGCTAGTCAACGCTTCTGTAACTGAATCAGCAGCAATGACTAACTGATCTGGGGAAGGGTGCGATAGTCCCACTTCTACAGGATTTCCGAGATTAATTAATTCACCGCTAAATGCAATCCCCCGGACATGAGGAAGAGGGCCAACTTCTTCCCGCCATGCCTGAACGATATCAAGGGTAGAGATATCGCGGTACTTGGATGCTGGAAGTTTGAATTCTATACCCGCAATATTTGATGGAGGATTCATGGTAGAAGTTGGATTAAGTCCGCCCCCCTGGAGGCGCGGGCCTTGTCCCATCACGCTGACGACACCAGCCATCAGAGAAGGTAATTCCTCGGATCTTTGCTTGTCGAAGCGTTCAAATACGCGTATTCCAGCAGATTCAATCTCTTGGACAACTTCCCATGTCGTCTCTGACGGTGTCCCATCTGGCATCTCAATCGCCGCAATAATATAATCACCTTCGATCCCCCCAGTGGCCGATATTGGCAACAACCCCGTCGGTGTCAATGACACACAGATAATAAATAATCCGATCACACTCGCCAAGATGATCACGGGATAATTAGTAGCAAATTGCAAAGCTCGGTCCAAAGGGCCTTTCAGGAATTTATTGAGCCATTGATCTACGAGGGTTCGACTCCAGAAAAATAAGCGATCCAGAAGATTTGATGGCTTCCATTCGGGGCCGGGTAGATGGGATAGGTGACGGGGCAGGATGAAGAGTGACTCAAATAATGAAATCTTCAGCATTGCAATAATAACCACAGGCAATACAAACCAGATATCACCAAGCCCACCAGGGATGAATAGTATCGGAGTAAAGACGACCACTGTTGTAAGAACAGCAAAGGTTAGAGGGGTTTTAACTGTGCGAGCCCCTCGAATAGCGGCGGCCGTTCCAGGAAGGCCAGACATGCGACGAGAGTAAATCTGCTCGGCTACAACGATAGCATCGTCTACGATAATTCCAATCGCAAGTACAAACGTGAATAGTGAGTGTGTGCTGAGTGGGAGATCAAACCACTGCATCACCGCCAATGCACCGACTCCAGATGTGATGAGCCCCATAACAACCCAAAATGCAAGCCGTATTTCAAGAAAAAGCGTGAGTGCAATGAATACCAACAGGAGCCCCAAAAGGCCATTTCGGACCAAGAGATCCGCTCGATCAGAGTAAATAGGCGAATCGTCATTCCATACAGTAATTCCGATTCCATCTGGAAGTGATGGAATAATTACCTCTTGGAGGTGGGTGTTGGTTGATTCGGAAATATCTCTGACACTTTCTCCATCCACTTGGAAAATTTCTACAAAAACCGCTGGCATACCCCGATATTGTGCGCGGATGTTTGACTCTTCAAATTCATCCCGAATTATTGCAATATCTCGAAGACGTAACGCGGTACCATCACTTTGGGCAAGAACAATGAGTTCTTCAAAATCAAATTGATCATAATTCTTGCCAACTGTCCGTACCCGGATTTCGGAATCTCTCGTTTCAATCGTCCCGGCAGAGAGATCTAAGGATCCTTGTCTGACAGCATGTGCGACATCTTCCAAGGTTAAATCAAGTGCATGAAGTGTAGAAAGTGGCACTTCAATAGAAATTTCATCATTTCTTGCGGCTGTAACTTCGACGAGGGATATGGCTGACAAGGATTTGAGTTTGTCTTTGACCTCATAAGCCAGATTTTTTAGTGATCTTTCGCTCGTATCTCCGAAGAGGATCAATCGGATTACACTAGCTCGATTGTCCATTTCACGAAACTGCGGACGCTCTATGCCATCGGGGAAAGACTGGATTTGTTCAACTGCCGCCTTTACTTCATCCATCGCATTGTTAAGATCAGTCCCACTTCGAAACTGAATCCTTACAGATGCTACTGCTGGTGAGGCCTGAGATCTGATCGTTTTAACATCATCCAACGACTCAATCTTCTCCTCTAGCTTTAAAATTATTGCTTCCTCAATCTCCTCTGGTGTAGCTCCAGGATAGACCACAGATACTTCGATCATATTAAAGGCAACCGCAGGCCAAGCCTCACGATCCAAACCGCTAAGCGACATAAGTCCAATCACAATGATTCCAAACATCAGCAAGTTCGGAACGATTGGGTGATTGGCCATGTAGGCAATCGGCCCAGACGGCTCACCGGCAAAAGAGGGGGATGCCTGGGCCATCAGTGAAGTTGATGCTGAATGTTTAGGAATAAGATCCCCGCAGGGAACACGTCAACTTCAACTTGATGATTCATAATCATACAGTGGTGTAACAATAAACCATACCTCCTTTTTACCGCAAACTTATCGTACACACTTAATGTTAGACATCACGGATCTGTACGTTGTGATTCAGTTCGTACGGTCATACCATCAACAGCGGCTTGAAGTCCAGTTACTACTACCTCATCTCCATCATTAAGGGCACCAGTTAAGAAAACATCATCTTCAGAGCGTTGCAGTACTTGCACGGAAACGCACCGAATTTGACTATCTGTCACCACCCAGACCTCATTATTTGTTCTTAGGGCGGCGCGGCGAACTCTAAAATACTCACTCGCTATCTCCCCACTGATTTCAACATCTACAAACTTACCGATCAACAGAGGAGGAGAGGACGGAGCTTCTATATCTGAACTGAAGGCTTGACCAGATGTGAGGGGTCGAGGAACACGAACCACGACCTGTATCGTGCGAGTTTGTTGCGCTAGTGCCAACTCAGCGCGATCTACATACCCCGTCCAATAATAATCTTGATTACCATAACTGGCAATTACACGGGCGGGGACACGTCTCATCATATCTTTCCCTTTATCTAATTCCCAGAGATTTGGGATGAGTGCTGCATTCTCATCAGTGAGAGGAACAACAACCTCAAGCGTGTCAATAGCATATAGCTGTCCTACTCTCTGACCGGCTACTACGAATTCTCCAACAGCCACAGATTCACTCAAAACTGCAGCGGAAAAGGGACTAGATATTACTGTGCGGCTAAGGTTTAATTCAGCTTCGGCCAGTTCAGATTGATCTCTTCGAATTGCCGCATGAATCACCTCCAGTTGAGGCTCCCATAATGCCAATGGGGCGGGGCGTTCCGAAAATTCATTCTCTTCCCATTTATTGAATTGCATTTGAGCAATTTCCGATTCGGCAGTAACTCGAATCAGTTCAAGCTCCCGGGTAGCTAAGTTTGCACGTGCACGATCAACGTTAACCAGATAATTACGGTCATCAATCCTAAACAGGTCTTCCCCCGAGGTGACTTGGCCACCACTCCGGAATGAAGGATTTACCCAGACAATTCTTCCAGAGATCTCTGAGGCTACATTGACTTCCGAATGTGCACGAACTGTACCTCCACCATAGACTGGAATACCCCCCGTCCCTTTTTCCACGAAAGTAGTTCTAACAAATGGTACACGAGAGAGGGAGGGAGGCTGACGGGCTGTCTCAGGTTGTGTAAGAACAAGAATTACTACAAAGGTAACACACCCGAAGAGAATTGCTCCGGCAATGATATAGCTAAGTTTTTTCCCCATTAAATCTTTTGATTCAACCAAATTTCCTAAGTAACGTTAGTTCTTAAAAGGCATTGAATTGCGATTCACGAATGTCATAATAAGATGATGAGGGGGTATACAGATTGTCAGCATCTCTCCCTTTTGCATATAGTGCATGCAAAAAAACTGTTTAATCGAAGTTCTTTTTTCGAGGACCCAATATACGGATATTTTTGCTCTGTCTCCGTAAACCCGTGATTTTAGTTATCTGAGTGTTGGCCCCCAACGAGTTGTGTAGCTGTACAAATGCATTCTATGATCTAGGCAAATTCAATCCAACAAATACTCGTTTGGGCAGTGGCTCCCTCTGTGTATCTGGTGCCCGTCTGGGCGTGCCACGAGGGTACACGGAGGTACAGTTAATGACTTAACCAAAGATAAAGATGTATTGAACTGTGTAAGAGATGAGGAAAGTCCTCTCGCAATCGCCGTACAGGCCGAGTTTGCAACTACCCGCTGCTGTTGCACTTAATGAGGTTTGATGGTGAACGAGCTGGGAAAAGGCAGTTGTAGAAACGTGTCAAGTGTGAGTCGAACGCAAGTGAATCGTAGATGACATGCCAAAAGGATTAAATAATGGTCAAAACTAAGGTAGTCGAACAATCTTGGGATAAGGTTGGAGGGAGCCTGTCGGGATACTGTGAAAGGAGCATATGATCCCTTCATATTCACAATTCTATGGCACGAAGATTTTGATTACCCCCTATGTTGATCTACCGTAAAGCGAAAACTTACTTCCAAACAATGTAAATGCATGGTTCAGTCGGATTTGTATGAGAAAATGAAAATTTGAGTATATTACATGTAATAATGCCACTCTCCGTATATTGTATAGAATTAAGATTACAGTTATCTCTGGAGATATTTATCAGCCATTGATTCCCATGGTCAAAGAGATGTAAACTCCTAGTGGCATCTGTAGTATGGGGGGGAATTATTTGTCTGATCGGATATATCGTGTGCCTACATCCTATGTTGGGCATCATATTGTATGAGGTAAACAGTTACTTATTTGAGATAAACAATGAGTACGAATATTGGCCCATTTGATATTGGTCTTGCTGAAGAATTAGTTTTGCTTTTATTGAGTGAGAATACCGGCTATTTGGACATAGCGCCAGGCTGGGAGTTGTATTGTGCGATGGCTGGAGCAGTAATTGCAGATCTTGCTCTTCAAGGTCGAATTGATACAGATACAAATTCGCTTTTTCTTGTTGATTCTACACCTACTGATGATGAAATCCTTAATTCCATACTTGACAAAATTGAGAAGTCCGAAAGAAATCACGATACACAGTACTGGATTGAGCGAAGTGCAAGTCAGAGTGATGAAATCATTTCGAAAGCACTAGAACGCTTAGTAAATCTGGGTATTCTCGTCCAGGAAGCAGGGTCTTTTTGGGGACTCAATCGTGAAATTTTACGGTCGGGAAACTACCCCAAAGATAGTGTCAATGTCCGAGAGGAAGCAAAAGCAAGAATTCGAAGTGTGATATTTAGTGACGTGATTCCAGATCCACGTGATGCGATTCTGATCGCTCTAATGAATACATGTGAGGGGTTTACTCTGTTGCTTGATTTGGAAGATTATGAGGAGGCAGTGGACAGGATTGAACTGATCTCGAAGCTGGATCTTATCGGACGAACTGTTGGCACTGCTGTACAGGAGACGGCAATCCAACTTGGACGAGCAACCATCAGTACGAAGCCTATTCCACAAGCCCGAATTAGAGATTTTGTAGGGAGTCAATCTTTTCGTAACGGATTGATTCCAAAAGGAGCACAGGAACTCTATAAGAAATATGGAGCCATCATGAAATTCCCTTTTAAATTCCAGGGAAAACCGACATATGGTATGATGGGGACGGAGGCAAACCTGTGGTTCCACAAACACTCCAGATACTATTTACGCACTAAAGAGTTTATCGGAGATCTTGAAAAATACTACGGTGCTACTATCTGCATGCCAGGCTCAGATGGTGCTACTCATTACAAAATACGCAGAGCAATGAGCAAGCATTATGCTCGTTCTGTTATTGGGAATCGGTTTCCAGAGCTACATAAGACCATCCTTTCATCTCTCAGAGGATGGAAAGCTGGATCCGTTGTTTCGATAGCTCCTACATTCAAGAAGCATATCGGTCCTCAGATGATGCTCTTGGGATTCAGCCTAGACGAATGTAGTTTTACTGATGAGTTGAGGGAATTTCAGCATCGTGCATTATTGGTGAAGGGAGGGAATGTATTACCGAATTTTATGCTCCGAACTCCCAAAATGAGACGTTACAAAAAATATATAAATAAATTTAAGGAATTGGTTATTTCGTCACATACGTACGGTCAGCGTAAAGGAGAACCGATTGACTGGGCAGATGGAATCATCGACATTAACAGGAAGGATCCTCAATCAATATCCGAGACAGATTTAGCTTGGTCTTTTTGCTCAAATATGCTGGTCAATATTTATGGGGGATCGGCGCTGTCCCTTGCGGTTTATTGTATGTTGAAAAATCCAGATGTACATGAGCGGATCTATAGGGAGGCTGAAAAAATTTACGGGAATGGGCGGATGCCAACTGAGAAAGATTATTCTCCCCAAAATTCGGATGTGACCGCACGACTTATTATGGAATCTACTCGTATGTATCCGGTTATCGGAATACAGGTTCGGGCAGTGTCGAACCAATTTGTCTATGATGGTTATGAGGTCCCTGCTGGATCCATACTAATGATGGTTCAAACCGCAACGAACTATGACGATACATTATTCGATAACCCCGAAAAGTTTGACATAGATCGTTATCTGCCGGAACGTGCCGAGCATAAAAATCCAGGAGCTTACAGTACCTATGGAATGGGCCCTCATGCATGTTTAGGGCAGCGTTTTCATGAATTGCAACTGGCTGTCAATATTATGCTGATTGCTTATTATTGTGACTTGGAGTTAGTTTCTGAACACAAGAAAATGAAAATCAATCCAGTTCCGACGGCCGCGCCTAGAAAGAATATTAAGATGCGGATTCGCGGATTCAGAAATCCGCTACCCAGTGTATAAATATCTCCACCCCTTAATATTCACCATAGCTTTGATTTTTGATTAATTTACGCTAAAATGAAACTTTAGTGTCGCCTACACTTTAGATCTTAGGGAGCCTTCTGGTGCGGTTTTTGATCAAAAAGATTGCAATTATTCATGCATGTTGAGGGCTTTAGAAATCATCCAAAACAATTCACCCACTGGGTGACTCGAAGTAAACTCTCGAAGGCGAATTTTCACCCCCGAGTTTAACCGTTCCATTCACATTGATGCCAACGCAGATCTTCACACGGCCCCGGGTGCGGGGGTGTTTCTGATCCGGTCGGTTCTGGATAAGACAAAAATCCTTGACTTTCTGGTCACGGATCTTGAAGATCCCCAAGATCAGACCCGGATCAAGTATACGTTGGCACAACTGCTTTTGCAATATATCCTGATGTTAGCTCAGGGATGGACACGATGAAATTCGATCTGGCCGCTGATCACGCCCTCACGACAGCAAATCGGATGAGGCGTGGAGACAGTTTTGGTCTCATTTTCAGAAACTACACTGACAGACCTTGCCGGACTCTTGACGCGCTGATTCCCTCATCTGAGGCCTTTTTAGAACGGGAAGAAGGCATCAAGAACCACTGAAATCGGTGGGGCCCTGAGATAATTGATGTATCCGCGAAACAATCACAAAACAGACTCATACGAACCGAAAAATAAATGTGACACGCAAACCCAAAAAATAATCCCCACTGGGTGCAAACTTTCATCTTAATACACATATGATCACTATCACAATCCTGATCATACTCCTTCCTGCAATGATGTCTGCTTTTCTCCGAATCAATTCCGTCCGTACTACACAAGAACGCTCATAATTCTCGTTGAAGTGAGACACCTATGTCGTAAATCTAAAATTACTCTGATTGCTGAATCTGCCTGTGTGCTCAAGTGAACCATGTCCTCCACTGTTAAACTCGTTACTTGGAACGTAAATTCTGCACGTGCCCGGATCGTTAGAATTCTTGACTTTCTAGAACGACATAATCCGGAAATTGTCTGCCTGCAGGAAATCAAAGCAACCGAGGCAACATTCCCTCATGATGCAATCCGTGAAGTTGGATACCAAGCAGATATCTACGAGCAACCTTCCTATAATGGAGTAGCATTTTTGACCCGTGGAGCGGTTGAAGATGTTCGATGTGGACTGGACAATGAGGCGCGTGTAATCGCTGGCACTATCCACAACCTGAGAGTTATTAACGTATATGTGCCAAATGGGCGAAAAGTAGGCACACCAAAGCATGCTTACAAGCTTCGATGGCTCGATGCTCTGGATAAATTTCTGGATGCTGAGCGGGAGCAGTATCCAGAATTTATCCTGACGGGAGATTTTAATATTACCTTTGATGACTTGGATGTTGCGCATCCAGACAATTGGCGAGAATCTGTCCTATGCGACCCGGTTGCACGGGAAAAACTAAAGGTATTGATGAACAAATTTTCGCTCTCGAATATTCTCCGAAAATCTATGCCAGGACCTGGCGTATATACTTGGTGGGATTTTCGTACACGCGGATTTGACTGGAATGATGGTGTATGCATTGATCATATTCTTGGAACCCAAGCAATCACCGATGCGAGTACCAATGCATGGGTGGATGTTGATGAGCGTGATCTTGAGCGCCCTTCCGATCATGCTCCAGTCCTGGCGCGACTGTCTCAAGTCACTAGTGTGCCTGAAGCCAATTGATACCACTTCCAAGATTGACTTCAATCGGGACATCAAGCCTCATAGCCTGCGTCATACAAGCTCGAACAAGTTCCCCCGCCTCCGCTAATTCCTCCTTGGGAACTTCAAATACAAGTTCATCATGAACCTGAAGTATTGCTTTTGATCGCATGCCTGCCTGCTGTAACTTTCGATCAATTGCAATAGCAGCAAGCTTAATCATATCAGCTTGTGTCCCTTGAATCGGCATATTGACTGCGATACGCTCAGCAGCAGCCCGTACTGCCCCATTACGAGCCTTCAAATCTGGTAGATAACGACGCCTTCCCTTCAGAGTAGCAGCAAATCCATGCTCTTTGGCTAATTCAACTTGACTCTGCATGAATCGCCAGATTCCCGGGAAAGATTCTTGGTGAGCATTCATGAGTTGCTGTGCTTCCTTGCGTGTACATCGTAAGCCACGCGAGAGACCAGAAGGCGAAAGACCGTATGGAATCCCATAATTGACCGCTTTGGCTTTATTGCGCTGTTCCCGTGTAATTTCAGAAGCATCTACCTTGTAAATCCGAGCAGCCGTCTCCGTATGTGGATCTCTGCCAGTTGCAAAGAATTCCCGCAATCCCTGATCTCCACTCATATGAGCAAGAATTCGTAGTTCAATCTGGGAATAATCTGCTGAAAGAATATACCATCCCTCTGGAGCTATAAATGCGCAACGAAGGTACCGGCCAGTTTCGTCACGGACAGGAATATTCTGGAGAGCTGGATCTGTAGAGGATAGCCGTCCTGTGGCTGCCGAAGTCTGATGAAATATCGTATGAACTCGCGAAGTATTCGATACAATCATTCGCGCCAAACTGTCCACATACGTCCCTTTCAATTTGGCAGCCTTCCGCCAATCTATGATGAGGGCGGCTACCTTGTATTCGGTAGCAAGATCCAGAAGAACTTCTTCTTTTGTAGAAGGCTTTCCGGAAGGAGTTTTCTGTTTGACGGGATATCCCAGCTTTCCAAAAAGAATCTCTCCTACCTGCTTTGATGAAGCAATATTAAATGATTCCCCAGCTTCCTCGTAGATCTCACTGGCGTATTGATCTAGGTTTCTCTGAATTTTTGGACCTAGTTCATCCAGAACTGAACGGTTTAACTGTACTCCCGTAGCCTCCATGTCAGCTAATACATAAACCAGTGGAAACTCAATCTCATCTGCCACTTGCAGAAGACTGTTTTCTTTAAGTTTATCCCTCAATCTTCCCTGCATCGCAAGTGGGCAGGCTGCCCGCTCACATGCGAGAACTCTGAACTTCTCCGGAACAATACTGCGCGGTTCTTTTTGTAGTCGACCCGTCCCCAGAATATCTTCCATTTCCTGAGGCTCGTAGTTCAATTGCTGCTTCGTAACCGTCCCAAACCTATGATTTTGATCTGGAGAAAGTAAATAATGAGCGATCTGGGTGTCAAAAAGCTTGCCCCGAACCGGGACGGAATACTGTCGAAGTCGAACGAGTAAAGGTTTCAGATCATGCCCTATTTTTTCTACTTTCCCGTTGGAAAAAACAGGTGCGAGAACACGAATCACTTCCTGCTCTGATGTGCCATCCTGTAAGGGAAGTGGTACATACACTGCGCTCCCCGAATCCCAGGAAATCGCCAACCCTAACCAGTCCGCGCGAACTGGGGAGCCGGATGTCATAATAGTAGACAATCCAACACGGTGAGTCTCTTTCAGAGATTGCTCGAAGGTTTTCAGCTCACCGATTGTTGTGATCATGCGATAATTTGCCTGACCTGATTGATAGCTTTTTAAGGTACTCTCGGTGGCGATCTCCTCTGTTTCAAAGAGTTCTGCTCCTTTGGAAAGGCGGCGAATTAATGTACTGAATTCGTAGCGCCGATAAAATGTGAATGACTCTGCTGCTCTTGGACTACGAACACGGCAGGCATTCCAATCTAGATCTATGTTCAGATCAGTTCTGATTGTGACCAAATCTTTGCTCAACCGTACCATGTCCGGGTTTTCCGTAAGTGCGGTTCTCCAGCGCTTACTCGTATATGTGGCTGCCTTGCTCAGGATATTCTCAATTGTTTGATCCTGCTGTACCAACTTGGCAGCTCCCTTTTCACCAATCCCCCTCGCTCCGGGTACATTATCACTGCTGTCCCCCATCAGAGCGAGCATATCAATAAAATTGTGAGGTGGAATCTGATATTTTTCGCGGAAAATCCCCTCCGTTAGACGCTCAAACCCTGCTCCATGTCTCGGTCGCAACATTTCTATCCTAGGAGAAAGTAATTGCTGAAAATCTTTATCTGGCGAAACAATCACTGCGTGTGCACCGGATGCATCAGCCTGCCGTGCCAATGTGCCAATTATGTCATCTGCTTCAAACGTATCTGCCTGCAGGACCGGGATTGATAGCGCGTGTGCCAACTCCTTGATTCGGGGTAAATTTTCGATCAGCGCATCCGGAGGAGCATCTCGATTTGCTTTGTAATCCGGATATAGATCATTCCTGAACGTTTTGCCCGGTCCATCAAATACGACTGCCGCGTGCTTCAGTCCTACTTCTTCGATCAGGTTGATCAGTGTCGTCGTGAAACCATAAAGTGCACTGGTATTCTCGCCTCTTGAATTGATCCGAGGTCGGCTCAGGAATGAAAAATGGGCCCGATATGCGAGGGCCATTGCATCCAAAAGAAAAATTGTCAAACCTTGGGTACTACTTTGCATGACCGATATGTTCTGCCCCGTTTAATAGATATGTTAATTCATTCAACTCAAACACTGTGATCCCAAGTGCTCTAGCCTTCTTCAATTTACTGCCTGCATTTTCCCCCGCTAAAAGATAATCTGTTTTCTTACTGACACTACCGGTAACCTTCCCTCCATGAGATTCAATCCAGGAACGTGCCTCCGATCGTGTCATTCCCTCTAAAGATCCGGTGATCACAAAGGTTTTTCCTGCTAATAATTGTGAATATTGAGTTTTCTCCTGAGGAATGAAGGAAACTCCTGCCGCCTGCAACCTGGCAATCAAATTTCGATTTTCAAGCTCTCTGAACCAAACAAGAATCTCCTTTGTCATGGTTGGGCCAACTCCCTCCAATGCTAAAAGAGGGCGTAGAATAGTAAGGAGTTCTTTCAGTGAAGCTATCAAGACCTCATCATCTGAATCCAATTGTTCCATACAGGCAGAAACAGGATCCTTAAGATGTATTTTTTTTAAGAGAATATCAGAAAGACTTTGCTCGTTCCGGAATAATTCCGTTGCTAGCTGATCCTCAATTGTATTCACATTTGAGGCAAGGGCCATGAGTTCTTCTATGGAAAACTCTCCAAGTAACAGACGAGCTGTAGTCTCCCCAATGCCATTGACTCCAAGTGCAACTAAAAGCTTTTCAGGCGGACGACTTAGACTTCTACGAACGGAGGCAATCAGTTCGGATGTCTTTTTAGCTGCAAAGCCTTCCAAAGGCAGCAAAGCTTTCTCTGTGAGCGTGAATAAATCAGCCTCATCTGTAATCAAGCCGGACTTAAAGAGCACCTGTATAGTATTCGGTCCAAGTCCCTCAATATCCAGTCCATCTTTTGATGCAAAAAAGATGACCCTCCTTAAAATCCTCTCTGAACACCTGGAGTTAGGACAATACAAATCAACACCATTCCGCTTTCTCACCAAAGAATCTCCACTGACTGGACAGCGTTGAGGTGGCATAACCGGTGTTTCACTGCCGGAACGAACTTCTTTGAGAGGACCGACAACATAAGGGATTACATCTCCTGACCGTTTAATTGTGATCGTATCTCCGATCCTCAAATCCAGTTGCTTTACCTGATCATAATTGTGTAGTGTTGCATTGGATACGGTGACTCCCCCTACAAATACGGGTTTGAGGTTAGCCTTAGGAGTAATGCGCCCCGTTCTCCCGATCTGAGGTTCTACGGATTCAAGTATGGTCACTGCCTCTTCGGAGGGGAATTTGACTGCAATTGCCCCTCGGGGGTCTTTTCCAACTACACCGAGTTGCTTGGTTCGAATACTGTCCGAGATTTTAACGACAACACCGTCTATTTCGAATGGAAGACTCTGACGCTCATTCTGCCACCATTCAACTCGCATTGCTACCTCATCCAATGTTGAAAGCAATTGCACCTCAGGCGGAATTTTGAATCCTGCATTATATAGCCAATCCAGACGCTCAAAATGATCCACGGGTACAAAATCATCCGGAAACATTACGTCATAAACATAAGCGGATAGATTTCTCTTCGCCGTAAGTTGTGCATCTTTTTGCTTGAGTGAACCAGAGGCAGTATTACGCGCGTTGACGTAAGCTGGCTCTTGCTTCGCGATTCGCTCTTGATTCAACTCTGCAAATGCCTTTTTGGTAAAGAGTACTTCGCATCTTACGACGAGTACATCGGGAGGCGGCGGCCCTTCTACGATGGGAATTCGGAGTGGCACTGATTTGATCGTGCGTGCATTCGCTGTGACCAAGTCACCAATCTCTCCGTTACCACGAGTGGCTGCCTGCACAAGAATACCTTTTTCGTATCGCAATACCAAGGTCAATCCGTCAAACTTGGGTTCTACAACATAGGCCCATGCAACATCGGGCGCTAACTTGCGATTACGAGCTTCCCAGGCTCTTAAATCCTCGACATTGAATGCATTGGCTAGACTCAATACAGGACGAACGTGAGTAACCTTCAAGAAATCTGAGTCCAGGTCACTTCCCACCCGCTGAGACGGAGAATCCGGGGTAACTAGTTCTGGGTACTCTTTTTCGATTGAGATCAACTCTGATAGGAGTTGATCATATTCAGCATCGGAAATGGTAGGCTGGGCCAGTACGTAATACCGGTATGCGTGTCGATTGAGATGATCACGCAACTCCCGAGCACGATCCGCTACATTGATTCCCATGTAGCAATTACCGCCAAACTCCGATCAATCCAGCCATGAGCAGATAAACAATGAGGTTGTACGCTTGATTTAATATAAACAGTCCGTACCCTTTATCCTCCCAGGCAACACTTTGCCAGCCCATAGGAAGTGCAAAGCCAACCCAAGCTGCAAAACCAATTGTCAATCCCCCACTCAATGTACCCATATTCATGTAAGTAATGAGCAACGAAAAGACGTAAGCTGTTAGCACAGAGCCAATGATTGAACCCCCATACGACTTGACAGGATTCAGCGTTTCTTTGATTTTATCTTCGGTAAGATCCATCATTCTCATCCACATCTTCCCAAAGATAGGCCCATACCATAGTGAACCTACAATCATTGGGAACAGAATAGCGACGATAAATGGAAGCCAGTTTTGAGGTAAATACATTCTATATCAGGTTTGAGAATGAAGTAAGATAACGGATTGTGAAGAATAAAATATTCGATCAGTGTTCGGTCCAGATAGCACACACAGCTCCTGAGGGATCACGGATTACAGCATAACTCTTGTTTGCAGCTAGGGATTTTACAGGAGTAAGTATTTCGCCGCCGTTGCTGATACAAGATGCAAGGCTATGTTCAAGTGATTCAACCTGAAAATAGGGAATCCAGAATGGCGGCAACCCTGCATTTACACCACGGGCATGACAGATACCCGCCCTTGGCTCTCCGTGCTCATTCATCATATAGTCTTCGTAATCTCCCATATTTATGTGAACAGCCTCCCACCCGATCACGTCCACATAAAAATCACGGATCTTTTCCGCGTGATCAATGGTCAAATCTATCCAAAGCGTTGATTTTGTCATGATTGAAATTTAAGTTTGATTATGTATCTGTACAGAAATTACAGCCATTATTTCTTTTAGAACTAACCTCTAGTTCCACCTAGAGTTCTGAGAGAGTAACATAGTGCCAGAAGCGCATCAAATATACTGAGATAATTACTGTTCAATTGTGAATTATAGTGTATTTCTTGTTTGTAATTTGTTGATTCTCTGTATCGATTTAAGCTGTATCATTGTGGGAATTCAGCCACAATTTCATCATCTATGCCAACTGCTACCCGATTCCGTACTCGCTTTAATCGCGCAAATGAAAAGCGCTCTCCATCCATAACTGCTACGGCACTGGAAACATTGACCGTTGAGCAAGTTCTCTACGAAATTGAATTGATTGACAACATGAGTTGGATCCTTGGACAACGTCAAGGATATTCCTGGTACAACGAGGATGGTACTCACATAGCCGAAGCCTCGCAGATCAAGGCGATTCGGATTCCTGCACGCAGGCATTAACGGGCCACAGACGAACCTGTTATCTCTGCTGACTCCCAAAGATTGGCTTAAGGGGTGGCGGATGAATTGATCTTCCGTTGACTTGTTGACAGAATCAACCCTCCCAGATTCGCATAATAACCCTATCTGCTCAGAACTTTCTGGGGGAATTCCGTACCAATTAATGGGGGGATGTACATTTTCTAAGGGCCTCCACCCTGTTATTCAGATCCTACACACTCCCAAAATAATTAACAGTTGCAATAAATTATTAGAAGTTTCCGCAACTGACTAAAACCAAAACCCTAAAGCAAGTCCAGTTGATGTATCTGTTACTTTTGCGCCTAAGAGAATATTGTTCTTGGGAGATACGGCACCAGATATAGCACCGAAGAATCCAAAAGCTGCTTGATACTCGTCTGAAGGTTCTTCATTTGCATAACATCTAAATCCCAGATGAGAATCTCCGCTTGGGCAATAGGTTCCGGTTTGCCGTGCTCCAATCATGAACAATAGTGTGAATCCCAGTGTTTTCCCTTCCTTATGAATATGTATTCCTGGCGAGAGCAAAAGCACAAGATTGTTTCTCGGTTTTTCATAGCCATGTGTACTGTCTTCTTTCTTGCCGTCGGTGCCAAAATCAAGACCGAATGCAAAACCACTGTTAAAATTAAGTATTGCTCCTGCTGCAAAGGATTTTTCACCTGCGGCAACATATAGAGCACCTTGGCTTTGTGAGCTTTGTATCGTGAATGCTAAAAGGGTGAGTTGAACAAGGATTGTTCTGAGGAAGGTTTTCATTTTCTAAGGGCCTCCGCCCTGTCTGGTGTACGCCTTGGTGATACCCGAAAAGGAGTCGGGCTTTGCGTACACCCATATAGCGGTAAACTCACTGATAGTGTGAGAGGACCTCACGATGTCCTGCCTGTTCACCCAGCTCAGGTAGCTAATCCAAGCTTTTGAAGGTTGTTATATTCAGCAGGTGGCCCGACATGTGCCAGAGCTCACCGAATTATGGGATACGCAGTTGAAAGATACTGAATTTATTGCAACTATTAAGAGGTTCCTGCAAAACCTTTGTTCTCAGGCAGAAAAGGCTCCCTCAGGTGTTTTCAAAGCAATGTTTATGTTCAATCTAGGAGGTTTTGCAAGAGGTTCAGAATACCCTACTTGTTATTTTCAGGTGATGTGGCATTAATATGGTTACTGTTTACAGCATGTCTCATTTACCAGAGTGGATTAGATAATTCCTTGTTGACGTTGATGATTGAGTATCGGTTGCTATGCTTGGGGCTGCATTTATGTCTCTATACGCCCCACCTCATGACTTGCGGTGGACGAACTTCAATGCAGACCATGTATCGTCAATAGAGCATATTTTTACATCCACCATTCCGAGTACTTCTCCGAGACTCAAAATGACATTTCTTGATAGATTTGTTTTCTTCTTAGATGCTTTTTTGGGCCAAGAAATCCACAGCATGGACTTATCTCTAAGTGTAGGAAGTGCAATATTCAACAAGGCTAGAAGGTGATCCTGCCGGTCAGAAAACAAATGAACAAAGTCGGCTTCATCCAGTGGAGATTGATCTGGAATCACCGGTGCATCGGTAATCAGTGAGTTGTAGTGTGACGGCGGATCAAGTACATAAGCTCGCATCCCCTCTTTGAGTCCCAGTTTTTCAGCCAATGTTCTAGATGCCATAAGAATATCAGTTTGAGTTCATTTGGAAATATACACCCCCAATGATTACTATTAGTGTATAATTCCTCTTACCGTAATGGACAACTGACTTTATTATGATACCTCGCCTCTCCGTGATTCTTGTGATTATTGTTGCTGGATGCGCCAAAACGCAGCCGCCAAATGTCATCTATATTCTAGCCGATGACTTGGGTTATGGTGAGCTTGGAAGCTACGGCCAAACCTTGATCCAAACCCCTCATTTAGATATACTGGCAAATGAGGGAATGCGATTTACCCAACATTACAGTGGCAGCCCGGTATGTGCACCGAGCCGCTGCACACTACTTACTGGCTTGCATACCGGACATTGTCAAATTCGAGACAATTACGAACTTGGAGGCTTTGCAGACAGTACAGAACGCGGACAGCTCCCCTTAGAAAAGGAAACATATACGCTTGGCCATATGATGCGGGATGCCGGATATGCTACCGCCATCATTGGTAAATGGGGACTTGGGGGACCAAACTCGAGTGGAGTTCCAACTCAACAGGGATTTGATTACTTTTACGGATATCTTGATCAGAAACAGGCCCACAATCATTACCCTTCACACCTTTGGCGAAATACCGAATGGGATACACTTGCAAATGGCTACTTCCACCCACATCAACGATTTGACGGGGAAAATCTCGATGAGTCTGCAGCTTACGACCATTACAAAGGGGTTGATTATGCCCCAGACCTGATGGCTCAGGAGGCAGAAGATTTTATCCGCCGACATGCAGCAGAGCCGTTTTTCCTTTATTTCGCACACACTGTACCGCACTTGGCACTTCAGGTGCCTGATGAAGAGTTAGACGCCTATGAGGGTGTCTTATCCGAATTTCCTTATGATGGGAGTAGCGGGTACCTTCCTCATATTCGTCCTCAATCTGCCTACGCGGCAATGATCACCCGCATGGACAAACATATTGGTCGCATCATGGAAGTTCTTCAGGAGCTTGGGATAGATGAAAATACGCTGATTATCTTTTCAAGTGACAATGGTGCCACCTATACCGGAGGAGTGGACACGGCACAATTTCAGAGCTCTGGTAGACTCAGAGGTGGTAAAGGAGAAGTCTATGAAGGAGGAATTCGAGTCCCGATGATTGCTGCCTGGCCCGGAACGATCACGGGCGCAGTTGGAATGGTGCACAAGCAGCTCGGATCGGGGCATGGAAGGGGGTTCGGTTAGGCGGACATAACAACCCTTCCGCTCCTGTCAAAGTCTACAATTTGGAAACCGATCCAGGAGAATCTACCGATCTTGCCGACAGCCATCCCTTGATTGCCAGAGAACTACTCTCTCTGATGCAATCGCGTAGCGACTCCAAAATTCCGCGCTGGAACTTTGCCAAGTAATTTGTTAAACTTTTGTGTTGATCTATCCACTGCTAAATGAGCAGAAATTACTCCTCATGAGAGCATAATAGCCTTCAAGTAAATGCAGAATAACACTATTGTTTTGATTGTGGATCACGTTTTTCTCTTTTTTTTCTAAGCCCCATTCCATGCACGCTTTGACCTAAAAATGTCTTGGGAAATTTCTCAATATCCTCAAAGCCAAGTTCAATATCGCGGCCATTATGCGGGATGGATGCAGTTCTGAATAAATAATCCCACAGACTGAGGCTAATCCCGTAATTGATACCATACGGATGCCCGTCTGGCCAATGCCTTGCATGATGCCATATGTGCATCTGGGGACTATTGATTACGTACTTCAGCGGCCCTAACGGAATCCAGATATTACTGTGATTCGCATGCCCGATGACTAGTGTAACCAAGTACACGATAAAATATTCTTCAATTCCAAAACCGATCATCGCTAACGGAATATATTGGAGTCCATTATAAACTACATTCTCCATCCAGTGAAACCGCAGGTGTGCAGCAAACCCCATCTCTTCTACCGAATGATGCACCTTGTGAAATTCCCATAATGCCGGTACTCGGTGCAATAATCGATGCACATTCCAGTGAATAAAATCTCGGATAACAAAAAGAATGATTAGCTGTGCCCATGCAGGCAAGTTCCCTATTTGGATAGCTACCAGGTTGGTGATCCCGATACTCGCCAATGCATCATTAAAGAGGTTTACCACCACCATACTCGCCGCATTGAAAATGAAAAGCGAGAATAGGAAATAGTTGAAAAACATGTAGAAGAGATCCAGCCAAAAATCATGCCTGAACTTCTTCTGTTCCTTCCTCCACGGTGCAAACATTTCCAGCAAAAAGAAAAAAAGGCTCACTCCAATCAGCCAATAAAAATAATTATGCCAATGTGGGATTGCGATCTCTGTCCGTAAATAATATGCATAAGCCTCGTACCCACTGATAAATACTTCCCAATACTTCTCCATATTCCTCAACCTGTACGAGCATAGCCTTCCATGCGGGCCAGCACAAAATTTTCAAAATAATGACGCATTTCCTGATGTTCAGGAAATCTCAGATCTGAATCTTTTTCCCAAAGAGCTGCCACCGCCTGTCGTGCGTTTTCCAAAATGCTGGTATCTTCCATAATACTTGCAAGTCTGAATTCCGGGAGCCCGCTTTGTCTGGTCCCAAACAGATCGCCTGCCCCCCGCAATTTCAAATCAGCCTCGCTGATCTCAAATCCATCTGTCGTCCCCTCAATTACCTTGAGTCGTTCTCGCGACTCTTTGGATTGCCTCCATTCAGCCATAAGTATGCAGTAGCTCTGATGGCTTCCACGTCCTACACGCCCCCTTAACTGGTGCAATTGGCTTAATCCAAATCTCTCTGCGTGCTCAATCACGATGACGGTTGCTTCCGGGGCATCAACTCCTACTTCAATCACCGTAGTTGCCACTAAAACCTGCACCTGACCTGATTTAAATTGAGCCATAACAGCTTCTTTTTCCTGATTTTTCATCTTACCATGTACAAGCCCAACTCTCTCATTTGGATACAGCCGCCCCCATGCTAGATATCCTGCTTCTGCATTCTTTAGGTCACTTTTTTCGCTCTCTTCCACTTGTGGATAGACAATATAGGCTTGTCGTCCCTGCTGTAATTGTTCTAATACCATTTTTTCCATTTCAGGGCGACTACTTTCCCGAAATAACCTTGTAACGACACGTTTTCGACCTTTGGGGAGATCACGAATCGTTGTCATGCTGAGATCTCCGTACATGGTGAGCGACAGAGAGCGAGGGATTGGAGTTGCACTCATCAGCAACATATGAGGATTATTTCCCTTGGCAACCAGGCTGGCCCGCTGTTCCACACCGAAGCGATGCTGCTCATCAACAACCGCGAGAGCCAGATTCTTGAACTTTACATGTTCTTGAAAAACCGCATGCGTTCCAACCACGACATCTATTGCTCCACAACTGATCTCTGCCAAAATCTGCTCTCGCGCACGTTTGCGCTGCCCTCCCCTCAATAATCCCACGCTGATTCCAATGGGATTAAGATATTTGCATAGACTGTTAAACTGCTGTTCAGCCAGAACTTCAGTCGGCGCCATAAATACGCCTTGAAACTGACTGTCCACGACCAGAATCAGAGCAGCAACTGCAACCACGGTCTTTCCACAACCAACATCTCCCTGTAACATACGGTACATAGGGGAGCCACTGAGCATGTCATACTCAATGCTTTTCAATGCATTCTTCTGCCCTTGGGTTAATTCAAATGGCAACACATCATTAATGAATTGTTCGTAACGTATTCCACGGCCATTCAGTTTTATTCCCTTGCGCTCCGCACGATTTTTTTGAGTATGCCGCAAAAGTAGTTGAAGAAAAAAGAATTCTTCAAATTTCAGGCGATTTCTGGCCTGCTCAAGTTCTGCATGACTTTTTGGAAAATGAATTGCTCGAAGAGCAACACGGCCATCCATGAGAGCATACCCCTGTTGTACCCATCTAGGCAAAACATGCGGAAATTCTAATCCCCGAGTCCTGATGAGTTCATAGATGATATGCCGAAATGCTTTACTGCTGAGACCAACTTGCTGTAATCGGGCGCTTCCAGGGTAGAGCGCCATAATTCTTCCTGTAGAAAGCTGGGGTCCCCCTTCATCAAGTTTATCGAAATCTGGATGGGTCATCGTCCAGGTCCTACCATACCTTGACACCTCGCCAGTACATGCAATCCGCTGACCCGGTGCAAAAACTCTCTGAATCCACTGGGCACCCTGGAACCAGATCAATTTCATATGCCCGTTTGAATCATCACGGATAGAAACTTCTAAACGTTGCCGATTTCGTCCCTGTACCACATCACAACTAAGAACAGTCCCGATAACCGTTACGTTTGCACCTTTGGTACTCAGATCAATCACTCTAGACACATTTGAATGATCTAAATAGCGCCGAGGATAGTAATGTAAAAGATCCAGGCATGTCTTGACCCCAATCTTGGAGAGTACTTCTGCGCGAGCGGGGCCTACACCCTTAAAATATTGGAGTGTATCAGAAAATACATTTATGGACATGTCGCTCAAATTACCAGTGAACCGGTCTCACTCAAGATACTGACCTAAATTCACTTAACCGAAATACTCAATAAACCTATATGTCAAATGAATGGTGGGCCCCCGAATCTGTGTGTATCCTAAGAGAAAATAATCTCGGCAGCATTCTCTTCTTTGCGTGCTATTTGACCTCAATCAACTTCATTACATTATGCTCCAGCCCAGTCGGTAATTGAGGCTGGAGTTCCAGTTCATTTATTTTTGAAATCGGAGTTACTAACCGTACACTATTCGTAATGAAGGCAGATTCTACAAATTTCAAATTAATCTCCGGAATTCTCATCACTTTAAGCTCAATACCTATACTTGAAGCAATTTCCATCACCCACTGACGCATAACTCCTGGAAGAACTCCTTCTGACGTCGGCGCAGTGGCCCAATATTTTCCAAAATTCAGGAAAATGTTTCCTGTTGTTGTACAACAAATATTGCCACAATTATTCAGAAAGAGCGCATCATCATAGCCCTCATCGCGAGCCGCCCTGAAGGCTGCAATATTGTCCGTATAAGCAAGGGTTTTATGCCGGCTTGTAATGGAGGTGCTATTTCTCTGAATGGATGTAACTTGCAGTGAGATCGGTCGAGACTCGTATTTTACATTTAAGGCTGAGAAGTTTAATAGCACCGTTGGCTGTATCCTTTGAGTATTCATACCCCATCTCTCCGCAGGACCGGATGTGACTGTGATTCGCAATACTCCATGGTGATCCTCGGTGAGAGTCTGATCAATGAGGTTATTGATCTTTTGGCGGCTAATTACAATCCCCAGCGCGGTGGCATCGGCTATCAGTCTATCCACATGTGCCTCGCGTAAAATCATATCGCCTTGCACTATCAAGGATGTATCAAAGATGCCGTCCGCCAGCAATAACCCTCGATCTCTAAGATCAAAAGGGCGAGTTGAGCCTTGCTCCCTTGATTGCTCTAAAAAAAACATTGAAAATGTATGAAAACCTGCTTGAATTTAGTGTTTTTCGACTATGACCATAGGTTTACGTTGCCCATTGCACTGCGACAAATGAAGAAAACTACAATATTGATTGAAAGCTAGTGTAATGTCCTTATTATATTAATAGTTATATTGAATTCACAGTCAGAGTTTATTTTACCCGCCCCACCTTGTCAAGAATCTTATCGACCGATTTCGTCCAGATCGAGGGCTTCAGGTTCTCGTTATGGGTCGCGATATAATTCTGAATACATTGTTCAAGCTGCACAACAGAGCAGAACACTCCCCGCCGAAGCTGCTTCTGAGTCAACGTACAAAAGAAGCGTTCCACAAGATTGAGCCAAGATGAGCTGGTTGGGATAAAGTGGAGGAAGATTCGTTTTTTCTGTTCGATCCAGTCCAAAATCTTTGCATGTTTATGGGTAGAATAATTATCCAGAATGAGATGGATTTCCTGATTCTTTGGTACTGCTCGTTCTACTTTACGGAGGAATTTCAAGACTTCTTGGTGTCGATGTCGCTTAGCAGCCCGTGGATAAAGTCTCTCATAGAAATGAGACAGACTGAATTGAATAAAAATCTTCGTTTTTGCTCCCAAAACGCTCAAAATCGTTGCTTTTAGCACATTTTATCTATCAATTTGTCTGTCAGATCATGCAAAGTCAGCATCAAAAA
>JAPOTE010000068.1 GCA_026709335.1 Bacteroidota bacterium
ATTCTTCACTCAATCAGTCAAAAATGTGCACATGGGTGGAATCCTGAAGAATGGAATAAATTTTTAAGTTCGCTAAACAAGGCTGTGGTAAAGCATTCAAAAGAAGTATCTAGATTACGTGTTGAGCAACCAGAACCCGAAATACCAAATGACGATTTAGATGAGCTATCTCTCGCCGATACAGCGACGCTGCTAGAACTACATTGTGATGCGGTAGCAAATCATGCAAGAAACATTTCCTCTCGTATTGGGCTTCCACCTGACTTAGTTGAGGTGATTGAGTATGCCGGCAGGTTACATGATATTGGCAAAGCAGATCAAAGGTTTCAGCGATGGCTTAATCCCGAATGGGAGCGAAATAGTGCACTCCTGGCTAAATCAGATGTACTTTCTCATCATTGGGAAACAAGACGTGCTGAGGCTGACTGGCCACGTGGAGGTCGCCATGAAGCATTATCAGCACGCCTGATTAAGGTCTGGCTCGAAGAGAACCCAGATTGGGGTGATTCTATAAAGAGGAAACTCTTGATACATTTGGTGATTAGTCATCATGGAAGAGGCCGACCATTAATTAAACCGGTTACCGATAACACTGCACTTACGGTAGAGGGCTCTGTTTTTGGTAAACGCGTGAGCGTTTCTGCTAATCATGAAGTTGTGGATTGGGATCAACCAAATCGATTTCGAATTCTAAATGATCATTTTGGTCCGTGGGGGTTGTCGCTACTTGAAGCTATTGTAAGACTTTCGGACCATGTGATCTCCTCTAGAAGAGCTTGAATTTTGCAACCAAATCAATGAAACCCCAAGAAATTATTTGTCCTGGATTGCCCGCATGTTGGATCAATGGATGGCTGGCAGCAGTCGGAGCTACTGTATTGGATCAGAGAATTCGTTTGCACTGGACGAATGATGGAAATCCTAAGGCAATACTTTCATCTCCGAAAACTGATGTAGTGGATGCTCTAATTGAGTCATGGCCAAGTTCAGAATTACTGGCTGATCTTCCCATAGCTGAGCAATGGAAAGATACTGATTTGTGTAAGAGGCACGTTCCTGTTGATGTATTCGTTCAGAGAGCATCTAAGGCTCGCATGCACCCATATTCTTGGGCTTTATCTTCAACTATGACTGATCTTTGTGTTGACAAGAATGGTGAAGTTGAGCATGCTCCATTTGATGCTCCGGGACCAGGAACGATAAAGTGGTTACACCATAGATTGGTTAAACTTCAACAAAGTAAATATATCAACCCATTAGAAACTCAACTGCATGAGTCTCTGATGGGTTACGCTGTTAGAGTGAATAACAATGGCTTAGGATTTGATTGTAGTAGGCTTGGATCATCTTCTGATGTCACACCCGTCTTTATCGATCCAATCGTGGAAACGCTCGCATTTTTTGGCCTAAAGATGTTTCCCGTCCGAGGGGACGGAGTAGATCAAAGATTAGATCAACATGTGAAGACTGGAAAGCGCCAAAGAGGCTGGAGATCAAGTACATCAAGACAAGGCAATCTTCGGTTTCTTTGGCCAGCGTGGAGCGAGCCATTGGATTATGCTGCAATAGATGCGCTTATGGATATATGGAATCCATTTCCAAGGCTCAAATCCACATGGAAAAAATTGGGGATACACGCTGGCTGGCAAAGTGTTAAGTATAACCCAACGGCCTCAGCAGATACCACAAGGGCATTTGGGAGTGAGCAATTGTGAGTGTTGATCCCGTTGTTCTTATTTCAGCGATTGAGCATTATGCTTATTGTCCGAGGCAATGTGCGCTAATCTATTGTGACGGGGTGTGGAGCGACAACGCTCATACCGTGCACGGAAAACATGCCCACCGAAGAGTAGATAGTGGTAAACATCGGCAGGAGCGTGGAAAGCAGGTCCTCCGAGCTATACCACTTTGGTCCGAAAAACTAGGGCTGTCTGGGCGTGCAGATGCAGTTGAAATATCATCAGACGGAGTTGTTTGTCCCATTGAATATAAGTCTGGCGTCCGTCATGGAAATAGTGCAGATCTTCAGTTATGTGCGCAAGCACTATGCCTTGAAGAAATGCTTGTCGTGGATATCTCATATGGTTTTATATGGTTTACTGGGGCACGGCGTCGAACTCAAATTGATTTCACCCCTGAGCTTAGGAACGAGGTTCGATACATCATTAACGAAATTCGCAAGCAAATCGTGGAGGCTAAGCTTCCGAGGGCACCAAATGATGAAAGGTGTAAACAATGCCAATTTCTTCAGAACTGCCTACCCGAGTTGACGAGCTCTCCGCACAGGGTTAAGAAATACTTGACAAATTTCGTTTTCGGATGCGATACTTGAGTACAGCATATATTCGTAACCATCGTGCACGCGTGAAGCACCGCAAGGGTTCACTCATCGTGTCCTCTCCAGATGGCAGCCAGCGAATCCCTTTGGAGGCAATTGACGCATTGGTTTTAATGGGCGGTGCACAGATTACGACACAGGCAATCGACGCATGCGT
>JAPOTE010000036.1 GCA_026709335.1 Bacteroidota bacterium
GTGGATAAAAAAGATTTGGACTGTAGTCTACATTGTTCTTCCAGATGGTCCAGAGGTATCCATACGAAACTCGAAAAAGACAGGACTTCCAAGGAAACTGATCAAAAATCTTCCCTTTTTGGGAACAAAACAGGGCCTGAAGAATAAACGATATCCTCTTCTTTTGTCTCTCAAGTTTTTCGAGCCCAGAGGTTTTGCAAGAGGCTCATTGTTATACTGTATTTAATTCATGGGAAAACGAGGCCGGCCACCCGCTCCGGATCCACTCCGACGATACGTCTCCTTCCGCACCCTGCAGCCCCGCGGTCAGTGGAGCGCCGTGCGGAAGTCGCTGCAGGAGCTCATCGAATCCGCATCCCCGGCAGTGGTCCAGGCGGAAGCGTCCAGGTGATTTTTGATCCGTCCTTTCCGGTCGAGATGTATGGTGAGGCCGGCAGCTGCACCGGTACGGAGCGGCTGCAAGTTCATGGCTGCTGGCATGGCACGGGGCTTTGTGGGTGTGTTCCCCCTTCGTAAGAAGGTATAGCCCGGTATACCTTTCTAAATGACGGAAGAACCTCGTCATTTAGAAAGATCGGTACAGGGGGAGGTTTCCCTCTGTACCCCTCTGCAAGAGGAACCGCGTTCCCCTTACGAACCCAAGCCGCGCAATATCAGCAACGACGACATTGATATTCTCCCATTAATCCGGGCGGTGAACAGGTGTGCTAGGTCACTGACGATCTGCTGATCCAGTAGCTTGTTCGTCAAGAGCGTGAATTCGGGACGAATTCTCCGCCCTGACCTCGGATATAGTAATGCCAGCCGTCCCTCACCCGATCCTGTAAGCCCGGACTTTTTTTGGTTGGCATCACCAGCCACGGTTGAAGAAAAGGAGGCGTCCTTGCGAGTTTTCGCTGTGTAGGAGATAGTATACGCTCGTATTGGTCGTTTACAATTTATGTTGTATATTCGGCGTGCTTGATCTAAAACCTCTACTTTACCTAGAGCAAATGATCAATGCATGTTAGTAGTTCTCGCAATTCTCACAAACGGGACAAACTCAAACAAATGTTGAAAAATAGCTTAAACTTAGGAGGACGTATTCTGATATGCACTCTCTTCGTGGCGGTCAGTTTGGCTGCCGCGGCGGACTGGACATTCATATGCGACACCGATAACTGTGATACATACCTCCTCCAAGAGGAAGATGGCTGGTATATGGAGATTCCGGGAGCTGGAGTGGCCCCGGGATTTATGGTGGCACCATCACATGCGGCGGTTGAAGATTAGTTAGGTACATTTCGACGGTCAATTCATTGCTGTCATTCACGTTAAGAGGACGGGACTATTGATCGTTAGTCTTAATTTGCTTGCCGTCAGGGGACCTAGCCAGCTGGCTAGGTCCCCTGAGGTTTGTTGTAGATCAACCCGTGATACATACGTATGTCTACACCTAGATTTGTTGCATCCATGCCACGTTGGTCCCCATGTTTGGTGTTTGTATTTCTCACCTTAGCTGGATGTAAATCCCAAGACTCCGGTGAAGCGACGCATGACCGACACGCTGACATATTTGATTCTCCGGTTATTGACACCTTTCTCACCGCGGCACCACAAACAGTTATTGACTTGGACGAGGTACCAGTGATTACACTCTTGCCAGATCTGGAGCTTGGGGGTCCTCAAGATTCCATGATTCTGGCTCGCGAGTTCTCGTTCTTGATAGCTGAGGACAGTATATTTTTTGCCAATTATGGAGGTGGAATTTATGCTTCGGGACTCGACGGTGTTCTTCAGCGACAAATAGGACGACTCGGGAAAGGTCCTGGAGAATTTGATATTCTGCAGGATTTCACCTTCAATGGAACCTATTTCTTCACCAGCGAGTCCTCGCGGATCCAAGTATTATCCAGAAAGTTTGAATATGCGGAGAGTCTGCCTCGACACGCAGCATTTCCTAGCTCATTCGTAGCTACCGGCAAATACCTGTATACCGGTTGTGGGCGTAAAGAGGAATATCGGATATGTCCGCGGAGTTCCCAGCCCCCTTTTGAGGAGCTATCTCCTTTTCTTCCCTCACTGAACATCACCTCCCCTCCTATGGACGGTGTCTCATTCGGAGCTACATCTAACGGACGCCATCTTATGGCAGCTTTTTGGGGGTTACCATACGTACTCGTATTCAATGAAGAACATGAACACATACACACTCTGAGACTGGTGGGGGAACCAGTTGATGCACACGCAGATAACTACACCATGGGTCGACCAGGCATACCTGGCGTGGGCTTGCGGCATTTCATCCGGTACACACATGTGATCAACGACAGTTATTTAGCTATACCTCTCAGGGATGTCTGGCACTTCATCAAAATTGAACCAGTTAACAGTTTCAAGCACGTGGGCGCGGCACGCATGATGACATCTGCCAAAGCAGATGCCAAAGCCATCGTCGGCAAAAGCCGTGCCCTTTTGGATGAGCGTTCCCTGTATGTGTCTTCGACTCGTGTTCCGTATCTCGTGCGCTACCCATTCCCCTTTTAAACAGCTTCGAAACATATACTTTTCCAGATGAGCTAGCATGACCTCCGTCTGAGTGTGTAACTTTACAAAGGGAATTATATACGCAAGTTCAAATAATGATCGAGACTCATCTAGCTCATCGTTCCTGAATTTTGACATACTCCATGATTATCCCGGTACCTGCAATTGATCTCCTTGATGGATGCTGTGTTCGGCTGATGCAGGGAGCTTATGACCAGGCCACCAATTACCACCGCGACCCTTTGGCGGTCGCGAATCAGTGGGAATCTATGGGAGCATCACTACTTCATGTTGTTGATCTTGATGCTGCACGGTCTGGAGGACAAAAAAATAATGTAGATGTGATTGCTGCGATCGCGCGACAGGTGAAGATTCCAGTCCAGACAGGTGGCGGCATTCGCTCAAATGCAGATGTCACTCGTGTACTTGATCAGGGGATTCACCGGGCAATCATTGGTACTGCTGCAGTACAAAATCCTTCATTGGTTCATGAAATGGTCATGAAATATGGCCCGGACCGCGTAGCGGTCGGGATCGATGCAAAGGATGGGGAAGTTCGTGTAAGCGGATGGATTGATAGAACCGGGTTGCTCGCTTTGGAGTTTGCAAAGGTCATGGAGAACCAAGGGGTTCGCCGCATTATATACACTGATATCAGTAGGGATGGAACCATGAAAGGACCAAATCTTAATGCCTATCGGGTTCTGGGAAGGCAATTGAAATCTGTACGATTGATGGCCAGCGGTGGGGTATCCGGTCCCGAAGATCTAATAGCATTGAATGAATTAAAATCTGTTGGTGTTGATTCGGTCATTATTGGCCGGGCACTTTATGAGGGTAAATTTTCAAACCATCAACTCTGGCCGAAAAATTTGACCGAATGCCCCTAGCTAAACGTATTATTCCATGCCTAGATGTAGATCGTGGACGCGTTGTCAAGGGGATTCAGTTTGTAGACCTGGTTGACGCAGGAGATCCCCTTGAGCAGGCACATGTCTATAACAGAGAAGGAGCAGATGAACTCGTCTTTTTAGATATTACAGCAACTCATGAGGGGCGCGGTATTATGTATGATGTCGTGCGGCGTACTGCTGAACAGATTTATATTCCTTTGACAGTTGGTGGTGGGATTCGAACTTTGGAGGATATGCGAAAAATGCTTCATGCCGGAGCCGACAAAGTCGCCGTCAACTCCGCTGCAATCCAGAATCCTGACCTTATTACTGAATGCGCTCAAGCATTTGGTGCCCAATGTGTGGTAGTCGCTATTGATATGAAAAGGCGTCCTCGGGGGGGATGGGAAGTGTATACACATGGTGGGCGTCGAGCCACGGGACGTGATGGACTGGAATGGGCCAAAGAGGCCCAGGAGCGTGGAGCCGGTGAATTACTGGTTACCTCTATGGACCGGGATGGAACCCAAATTGGATATGACTTGAAACTTCTGAAAATACTGGATGAACTCGTTCATCTCCCGGTCATCGCATCCGGTGGGGCCGGTACTCTTGAACATTTACGTGAAGGCCTGCTCATCGGGAATGCTCACGCTGTCCTCGCCGCGTCCATGTTTCATTTCAGACAGGTCACGATTGCCGAAGTGAAACAATTTCTGCGCGATGCAGGAATTACCGTTAGAATCACCTGATTCGTCAATTTTGTGATCCGGCATTCAATTCGAGGATTTCCTCCAAGGAAAATCCTTGCTGATCACTGACTTTACTTGGTGTTTCGCTTTCTGGCCTTATAAGTTTTATGATCAGGAAGATATTTCGTGTGCCTTCTAATAACCTCGGCCGACAGTCTATCAAAATGGCATTCAACCAGTGCTGTTGCCTCGCGCGGATAGACCTTTGACAGGTCGCTAATCACCCAACCAACTCCTGTCTGGATGAACCTCTCCTGCTCCTTGACCAGAATAGCAATCGTTGACTTGATCAATTGATGATATGCCTCATCACGAACGACTCCCCTGAAAGGCACGATGGATGCCCGTCGGTGCCATAGGTTAGATTTCTCGCACCAACCTGCAACACGCTTGCCTGCTTCCAGACCGTGATGAACAATCGCTGGCCCCAAAACTCGCACACAGAACCAATCCGTGGTGGACCAGTCAAAGAATGCACCACTCGAAAACAGATCTTCAGCTTTTGCGAGTAAGCTATCCATCTCTACCTTCTTCAGAAGATATTTCTGGATGTATAGAGTACCTGCAAACTTGTCTTCAGCATATTCTTGTCTGATCAGCGCTGCTGCAAGGGTTAACTGATCAGCCTCAGAGACTTGTTGCAGGTCATGAACATTTCTCCATTTACCCAGAATTCTGGTAACCTCGGGCGTCTTGACACCACGGTACTGAATGGAATGCTTCAGGTAGTTTTCGAACCATATCTTAGTCTGCGGGTCCGCTGCCTTATCCAACCGCCCCTGCAAATCGGAAATCAAATCAGAAATATCAGATAAATTCATTTCCCTCCGTTACGTTTTACGCCACCCTGATCTGGATCTGTTTTATTACTCTGGAAAGTAGCGGCACACATTACAAAAACATCATCATCGAAAGCGACGCCTTTTCGTAGTCGAAGGTGCTCAGATAAGAGTGTGGGTGATTGCTATGCAAGCCGGAATGAATACTCTGATCTCTATCTATTCCACAGTTTCACTCCCCCTCCTCGGTTTGGCAGCCGTCTTTTCCCGTGAAACATACATGTGCAGAATCTGCACTGCTCAATAGATAGGCCATCAGATCTGCTACCTCCTGTTCGTTGAGTCGGTCCAGTAACCTGGAAGGCATCGTCGATACAGGCGAACTCTCCCGAGAAATTACCTCTGAAAGTTGTATACCCACCTCCTGAGATGGATCATATGGATTCTGATTGACAAATATGTAGTCATTTTCTTCCCGCAGAACCCTGCCTACGACTGTGGTATTATCGCGCAAAGTTAGAACTGAAGCTTCATATTGATCACTAATTTCATCACTGGGCGAATCAATCGCCGCTAAGATCTCATTTTGAGAAAATCTTGATCCAACCCCCGTCAGGTCAGGACCGATACTTCCTCCTGCTGTTCCCATACGATGACAGGTACCACACAGAACAGCAGCATACATGATTTCTCCATGTTTGAAGTTGCGGGGTTTTGTAAGTTCTTCATGGAGCACTTCATCCAGTTGCTGTCGATTCCATGTCCTACCAGGCCCTTTCGGCTGCGGTAAATCCGACAGGGACTGGCCTGGTGAAGAATCTACAAGCCCTGCCAGTGCCTCTTTTTCTGCCTCCGTCAGTTGTTCCACTGCATCAGCGCGTATGTCCTCAAGAAATCCGACATAACTTTCCCCTCCACTGCGTCGCATTGCATCATGAAACCATGTAAAATAATCCTCGCGTAACTCCATCGTCCACCCTGTTTTCTGCACTCGCAGATTCATGACCAGTTCAATCTCCTCAGGGCTGGGTGGATTGCTCCTCATATCCGTGATGGCTTCACCATACTGTTCACTGCGGCCGGCCACCTCTCCGGAAATCAGCAAGGGCTGTGCAGGATGTGAACTACCCAACTCCGATAGCCGGGACATCATCTGCCGTACTAGCCCCGGAGCTGCCAGGGCTGCCAGAAGCCGTCCATATTCGCGGTTAAGTACTTCGTCTCCAGATGGATAATATTTTTGCAGGCGATCAATTAATTCAGTTCGGAGAGTTCCCTCAGGAAAACCAAGCCGAATACCCACCAGCCCTATTGCTCTGACTAAATCCAGCTCTTGCGCCCGTGAGAGTGTTGCTGGATCTATGGTCAGCAATGCTCGCAGTGCTTCCTCTTGCACATTTGAATCGGTATGACGTGCAAGAGCAATGATGGCTTGAATTCTGCGAACTGGATCCGATTCATTCAGCGCTCTGGATTGCCATAAACTGACTGGCTGATGCTCTATTGCAATTCTAGCTGCATAGCGGATAAATCGATCCGAATGATTCAGATTGCGCCAAGCGGGAGCAAGTGCTTCCGGATTGGATTGCTCACTGTGCAAAACTTCCAAAGAGCGACGAAGTTGCTGTTGTGGTGAACGTTCAACCGTAACATTGCTTTCTGCTTCCACCTCATGTTCATAATAAACCCTAAAGAGAAAAGAACTCAAGCCGCGCCCCCCTGTCACGAAATAAAAAGCACCGTCATGTCCAATCACACCATCTGTCACTGGGAGGGGAGCACCACTGAGAAATTCTTCAACCACTCCTGAATAGGTGCTCCCTCGCGCCTTTAGTTGTATATGATAGATTGTCCCGAAGCTCCAGTCAAATACAAAGAGGCCATGTCGATATTTATGAGGGAATGCTGCATTCTTGCCTGATAAAACCCCGGTTGGGCTACCTTGACCAATATCCGCCACTGATGGAAGATTATCCGGATAATAATCTGGCCATTTACCTGATCCCGTACGCCATCCAAACTCACTTCCTTGAGTGACATGCAACACACGAATGGGACGATACCACGGCATTCCCAGATCCCACTCCATGTCCGAGTCAAATGTAAACAGTTCACCTTCCTCATTGAACGCCAAGTCGTATGCATTACGATATCCTGTACTAATGAGATCCATGCTGGAACCTAGTGAATCTGTTCGGACGATCCAGCCACCTGGTGGCTTTCGATCTGCTGCATGTCCACGCGGATCAAATAATGTCGGAAGTAATTGATCTGTTTGCCATACTGGAGGCACAATGGAATTATATTTCTGGGGTAATTCCGTATGATTCCCTGCCACCAGATACAAAGAAGTCTGATCCGGGCCAAGAACTACACCGTGAGGCCCATGCTCTCCCCAGCCTTCAAACTGTACCAACATATGTACACTATCCAACACAGAGTCATGATCTGAATCCGTGATACGATAGAGTCCGCTACTACGCCCGGCAACCCCTTCTTCACTGTTGACCACAGCATAGAGACTATTATGAGCCCATAGCAAACCCTGTGCATGCCCGAGCTCCAGTTCCAACATAGTCACTTCTGTATCCTCAGGATTGCCACCGACAGGAGGCAGTTTGATGTGGTATAATGCACCATGTTGATCAGAAGCGAAGAGCCCATTTTGCCCATCCACAGCCAAGGATACCCATGAACTTGAGTCCAATTTCGTGGGATCAAACAAAACTTCAGAACGGAATCCCTCGGGAAGTGTCAATTCCGGCGGCTCATCATCTACATTCATATCAGATTGGATACTCCCTAAGAGCCCAAAAATTATGAACAACATAGTGGCAGAATAAATTACAGATCGTACTTTCATAATCACCGAGTAGTTATCTTTCGTGGAATCTACAAAACCTTCCTCTTTCTTACATATTCTGCAATGTTGACATGTCAATTTGATAAATTTTCTCTCCCTGCCGATCAACATTATCTGAACTGTGCTTATCAGTCGCCGCTTATGCGCAGTATCGAACTTGCAGGCATTGAAGCCCTTCGGCTGAAAAGAGACCCCTCACAGGTTACTCCATCCATGTTTTTTGACGGAGTCAACCAAATCCGCTCCCTATTTGCAAAACTGATCCATGGAAAAGCGGACAGGGTATGTATGATTCCCTCAACCTCCTACGGTATTGCAACAATTGCTCAAAATCTGTCCTTAGGCTCTGGTGATAATATCATTCTGATCGAAGGGCAGTTCCCAAGCAATGTGTATGCCTGGAGAAGATTATCTAAAAAAACAGGTGCTACAATTCATACGGTTACCGGTGACTCTACCACCTGGACGCAAAAAGTACTGGAAACTATCAACTATCGGACAGCAGTTGTTGCGATGGAGACGGTCCATTGGGCAAATGGATATTCCTTTGATCTGCTAGAAATCAGCCAACGAGCGCGTACTGTTGGGGCACAATTGATTCTTGACGGAACCCAGTCCATCGGCGCACTCCCTTTTGATGTGCAAAAAATAAAACCGGACGCACTAATCTGTGCCGGATATAAATGGCTTTTCGGGCCCTACGGGACTGCAATCATGCATGTAGGAGAACGGTTCATTGACGGAATCCCCCTTGAAGAAAGCTGGGTTGCCCGGGATGGAAGTGAGAATTTTGGCAACCTGGTGAACTATACAGACCAATACCGATCTGGTGCAGTTCGATTTGACCGAGGTCAGGCGAACGTCTTCTCCCATTCTGCGATGTTAATTGAATCTCTGAAACAGTTGCTTGACTGGCAACCCCAACGAATCCAGTCCTACTGCTCTGAGCTGATTCAGGATTTTCTCCCTGCGATTCAAAGCAATGGGTACAAAGTTTCCGAGTCAAATCTTTCGCACATATTCGCAATTGGCCTCCCCGAACATATTAACCTCTACCACTTGAATGATGAGTTGATGCGACAAAAAATATCTGTTTCTGTCCGAGGAAACGCGATACGCATCTCTCCAAATGTCTACAACAACAGTGCGAATATTAACGCACTTCAGGATGTACTGTTGTCCGTTGTCAAATGATTTAGCAATTGATCAAGGAATTTGAAGGACCCCGCATATATTCCCGGTTGCTCACTCTCCCGCGGGCCGGCAATATTGACCATACCACGATTCAGTGTCCGTAACCACTGTAGTACTGGTTCTATATTCTCTAAAAACTCTGACTGGTAAATGGATCGATTGAGCGAGATAGCAGTCTTCCTAGCAAGCCTTGTACCTTTCGATCGATTCATCTCACCTAAAATCAATATCCCCTCACTATCTTGTACATTTCGGACCGTACGCTCTGCCGCATCTATGGTTGGAGTGTCACGAAGAAGATAACAATCCGGAATTCTGCCATCCTCTGCGAGACGCCCGGCAGGGCACCATCCTTGATATGAAACTCCCCATTTGATGGCAGCATCCAACGCAGCACGGTCTACACCAGTTTGACCACCACTGATTACCGTGAGGCGGATAGAAGAGATTTTCTGTTTCAGTTGTGCCTGGCAGCTTTCGAACACGATTCGCTAAATCGTCGTACGACATACATGATTTATCCTATACCAAAATTACTGAGGGTAGTTCTACTTGTTTGTGGCTATTTCGTCTCTGTGCCTCTCTGTACCATGGCGCAGGCCCCCTCTCCGATGTCCCTTTTAGAGGAGCTTGTCGTGCGTTATCAAACTACTATGGAGGCATCTTTCGTGCACCAGCTCACATCTGAGCTCTGGGATGAATCGCAAATTTTCACGGGACAAGTACAGCTTTGGGGGGATCGATATCGTATTGAAACTCTCTCCGAAATCATTATTGGACGAGGAGAGGAGGCATGGATTTATCGGCCGGAGGAAAATCAGGTTCTCATTACGACGATTGAAGGAGAAGGATTGGCCTACTCTCCCGGCGCACTTTTTCACTCTTACGAAGAACTCTACTACCCCCATACCTCCACATATGAAATTCTTGATGGAATTCCTCATTTTCGACTTGAGCTTATTCCTGTGCAGGAAAATTTCTCAATTTCTTCTCTCACGCTGTGGATCCGTGAGACGGATCACGTGATCACACGGATTGTGGCAGTGGACCAAAATTCCATGCGCACGGAACTCGATCTGAAGGAAATTCAGACTGGCATTCCAATCTCGCCCGAGACATTTGAATTTATACCTCCTGAGGGGGTTGAAGTCATTGACCTGCGATCGTGACCCATCCAATCCGTGTACGTAAACTGCTATTCCATGTGCTGTCTATTTCCTTGGCAGCACTGCTTATCTGGCTGTCTCTACGAGGCGTCAATCTTACAAAGTTTTGGGATTCCTTGCGCTCCGCACATTATGAATGGATTCTTCCGGTGATTGGAGTCACTCTGATGAGTCACTGGATTCGGGCATACAGATGGCATGTATTAGTCACATCAATTTCGAATAATTCCAATTCCCGGATTCCTGTATCTGATCTGTTTTCATCCGTGATGATTGGAAATATGGTTAACTATGCGTTACCTCGTGTTGGAGAAGTAGCTCGATGTACCTATTTATCCGCCAAGAGGAAAATATCTTTTTCCGCTCTTTTGGGAACCGTTGCGGTTGAGCGTATTGCAGATACCCTTGTTCTTGGCCTTGGCCTATTCACCACTTTATTGCTACTCCATGGGCGCTTTCAGTCCTTATCTGAACAATTATCTTTGCCCGAATTACCTTGGGGATGGATTGGATTTGGTGGTCTGATAATCGCATTGACGATTTATTTCGGACTGCGATTAAAACTTGCAGCCCCCTTGAGAATGAGGCTCCTGTCTTCAGTTAAACTATTTTCGGATGGATTCAGAACCATTTATCGGACTCCCCAATGCTGGCGCCTGATTTGGACAACCGTGGTGATGTGGCTGATGTATGGCCTCATGGCTTACATCCCGTTATTGATATTTGATTTGCAGGCCACCGTATCTCTGTCCTACCTCGATGGTCTTGCAATCATGTTCATTGGCATACTGGGCATCTTGGTTCCTACACCGGGTGGCGTGGGCTCATTTCACTACATAACCATCCTGGCACTAACCACTATCTACGGGATTGATCAACCTGGTGCAGCGGCATATGCTGTTTTCGTACATGGTGCACAGCTGATCCTTTATCTTTCGGTCGGAGCGTTGATTCTTCTGATTTCACCTGCCACCTCCCGCGTAAAATCAGAAAGGTAAAAATATTACTTCCAATCTGCTCGGAATAATCTGAATTCCCCCTGAATCAAGCGGAAAATCTGCGTTTATAGCCTCGTATTTTCACCCTCCAATAAGGGCTATATCAACAATTTATGCTGAGAAAGTGTACATAGGAGCTTTAATTCGGCCAGTCCGGCTATTGATTTCAACCCTACGCGCATCTGACGACAAATATAGAGTAGTCTGAGGTTCTTGCAAAATCTTTGTTTTCAGCCAGAAAAGGGTCTCTCAGGTGCTTTCATAGCAATGTTTATGCTCAATTTCGGAGGTTTTGCAAAAGGCCCGTCTGTCAGAATTCTTTTGATCCAATCCTGGAATCCCGCTCGTGTAATGAAGGGAGAATTGACTAAGGCGCGTGGGGAATTCTTGCTCGTTCCCTAGCATAGTTCGAGATCAGCCAGGTACGCATGGATGGGATCGGGATGGTGTAGACTCCGTCTTGACTGTGAAGTATCCCTCGCTCCAGTAATCTCTTAAACAAGTCCCTCGCCTTATCTGAATCATATTCTTGCGATAGAGCTGCCTCAATATCTTCCTTATCAATCCCACCTTCAACTGAAATGTTTTCAACCAACCATGCCAAACTACCGCGCTCTTTCCTACTAATCTTTTCCGCACGCTGCTTGTAATAGGATTCGCATCTATCCTTCCCCAATTTATATACGACTTCCAGCCCCGCAGAAGTCATGTTTCCATTATCTTTTTCGATTTGCTTTGCTGCGGCATCTCCGTAGGCCGAAATGTGCTGAGGCCATCCATGCGTTTTCTGGGCAATCATATCAATCCACGGAACAGGATCCCCCTTGGCACCTCCCTCTTTTATAATCCAATCATGAATCACCGCACGTTCAGAATCTTTGCTCAGCGCCCCCAATTCCACAAAACACCCGCCCCTGAATCTCGAAATTCCGAGCAATCGGAAGGCTTCTTCTGTCTGCCCCAACCCAGCTGCCATAAGTATAACAGGTCTACCTAGCTCCCCATTATGGATCGCATCGAGCACATTTGTCGCAACGCCGGCTAAGTTGGAGGGGGGCGCGTTGGTCGTTCCTATTGTTTGAGCTTCGTCCAACTTTAGGAGTAGCGGCTTCTTTCCACTGCTCAGTATATTCAATGTTGTCGCCTGCGTCCATTCAGTCTTGACTCCTATTTGAGCTACCTGGATTCCAATCCCTCCGGTTCCCGAAAATTTAGCCCTGATGTTCTGTCCGAAAGATTTGCGTAATTCACCGGGAGTCCAAAGAGCCGAGGGATACATTTTCTTTTTGGGAGTTTCCCACCCGCTTGCCAGCCCCAACTTTTCAAGTTCGTGAAGCAGGGCGGTCTTGCCTGCACCGGGTGCGCCCTGGATCAGGAAGACCGTGCCCCTGTTCGTCTGTACCGCACGCTCTAAAAGTTTTCCAAAATTATCCAAGATTTTGGTACGCCCGTGAAAATATTCGGCAGGACCTCGATCTTCAAGAAAATCTGGTATATGGGAGGCTTTGGGATGCGGAAAATCAGACATTGCAAAGAAACACGACTTGTGTGTTATGTACATGACTCAGGCTTCAAGGGTTCCAAAATTACAGTCCTTGGTATTCAAGATCCATGAATCAAGAAAACAAGTACTCTGTAACTGTACAATACCTGTTAGAGGCTATCGTGACAAAAATAGAGAGGGTTCACCCGAAGCGAAAATATGTGACATTTTGCAGGGCGCAGCGGAGTATCACCGAAATGAAAGCATGAAAACTTCTGGGAGTCAAACTCTCTTAATCAATCGGTTCGCCGAGCCGTGATCAATTCATTCTTCAGGGAAGAATGTCATATCCTGGCTGAAAAGCCAACGCCAACAGAATCCCCGTTGAAACCGACGCGTTCAGTGATTCAGCGTCTCCTCCCATCGGAATAGAAATCAGATGGTCACAGACTCGTTCGGTGTCTGGATACAGCCCTCGAGCTTCACTCCCAACGACTAATGCTATCGGACACTTCCAGTCAATATTCCACATAGAACAATCTCCTCCTACCGATGCACCGTATACAAAATAGCCTCGCTCTTTTAGCTCGAGAATAACATCCGAGAGCCGTTGAATCTGGGCAATCGGGATGCGTAGCGCGGTCCCGCTACTGGCCTTTACCATGGCTGCATTGACGGGAGCCATATGATGAGAAGATACAATCACGCCTTTGACTCCAAACGCAACTGCTGAACGAATGATTGCCCCAAAATTTCTCGGATCCTGGATACCATCCAGCAGTAACAATCGCGGGCGCGTTGACCGAACAACATCAAGATCAGTAGAAATTGCTGATAACATATCCGAATAGTCCGTATAGGTGAATACTGCCCGCTTGGCCACAACGCCCTGGTGAACAACCCCACCTGTCAAACGACGGAGAGCATCCTGTGGTACGAATTGAATCGGTACACCTGCCTTGGATGCCAAGATTCTAATCTGTTTCAATCCATTGGAATTTTGTTGAAGACAGACTTTTTCAATAGACGCCGGATTGCGCTCCAATATCTCCCGGACTGCGTTTCGGCCGGCAATGATTAGAGTAGAGTCATCAGAAATCGACATTGGTAAAGCTCACCAGGCCATCTACTAATGTTTCTGCAAAATCTGACTGCTCCGGCCGCATCAGGACGCTCCTTAGAATTCGGGCCTTCTTTTGATCCACCTTGATATCGGGAACACGGTTGCGTAAATCTTCTGCATCTACTTGAAGAACGCTCAGAAATATGGGATTCGCTGTGGAGTTCATTGAGTGTTCAAAAAGAACTTGCGTAGCCTTGTCTAGCCCACTCGCAGAATTTGATTCCACCTCTGGAAAATAGCACACTATATCCAGATCGGGCTTTCCCCAACTTCTTAAAGGAGTATCCTCCAGGGCAATATGCCAGCGTTGTGCCGCTTCTAGACAAGCGGTAAGGACAGCCCCTAATCCCCGATCAGCTGAGAGAGGCAATAACTGGAGAGTTAACCATAATGCTCCTGCTGCTGCCCCGGCGCGTGAGCATTCCAGACTGATTTCACCCAAATGTAATTCGTCACTGGTGAAATATGTATAAGGAGAGTCATGAAGATAATGCTGTCCCATCTTTGGATCACGATACAAGACGCATCCACAACCATAAGGCTGTAGCCCATGCTTATGAGGATCCAGAACTACAGAATCGGCTTCTTGAATCGCATTTAGGTTTTTTGAAACCGCGGGATGCAAGCTATCAGTCTCACATAGCAATCGGAAAAACCCTCCATATGCAGCATCTACGTGAACTCGTACCCCGTACTGCCTGCACAACGGGATCGCTTCAGAAATTGGATCTACGGTACCTGTGCCGGTTGTACCTGCGGTCAGTACAACCGTACCGACCTTTCCGGATCGAAGAAGTTCTTCGAGTGCATCCAGATCCATTTGACCACCTATTCCTGTGGCCACGCTTTCCACGGATACTCCTAATACATGCCCCATTCGAGCATGCGTATAATGAGCGTCCTTGCTCACAGCGATCACTTTATCCGGATGCTGTTCCCGGCTGACAAAAAGTGCCTCCAGATTAGCAATCGTCCCACTGGTAGTCAGATGCCCTAGTGCTTCTTCCGGAAACTCGAACATCCTGATCAATTCAGTCACGACTTCTTTTTCCATCGCTGCCGTGGGTGGTCCTCCATCAAGCGCATGGTTATTGGGATTGATCCGCATAGCTGTCAAGTATCCCAGAATTGCAACCGGATGCGGAGGCTTGAGCATCTGACCTGCATACCGGGGATGAAAGAACGGATAGTTCTCTGCAAGGCGATTCACGTAAATCTCATACACGGCATTCAACTCCTCGGGATCTACCCGAAGAGATGGATGGGGGTCATAAGAGCCCCATCGTGCCTCCCACATGCTCACACAGCGATCCGCTTCCTTGAGCCAACTCCCCAGAGATTGAGCTGCAACTGGCTGAATCATATCATTTACGCCGAGTTGTAAACGCCAGTCCTACAATCCCGACAATAATCATAACCACCGAAATCATTTCTGCCTGTGTGACTTCCAGCCCGAACACATCAAATACGTTATTAACTCGGATCTGCTCAATTAGAAGGCGCTCTACTCCAAAAAAGAGTACGGTCAAAAAGGTTAGCCAACCTGCCTTGAATGGATGATTGCGCAAACTCCACAGCAACGCAAACAATGCTGACGCCATCACAAATTCATAAATGGATGTTGGGTATACGCCAGACTCTGGAAGTGTGACACCAAGAATATTATTTGGATAGGTTTCTCCCCATAGCCAATCCGGGATAAAGCCGGGCTTTACATTCGGGTTTGAAGTAATTCCCCAGTCTCCATCGCCAGCAAGGTGGCATCCAATTCGACCAATCCCGTACGCAAGCATTACGGTTGGCAAAATAGAATCTGTGAAGAGAGGTAGGCTGACACCATGTTTGCGGATATACCAGACGATTCCGGCAGCGGCAAATAGTAACCCCCCATAAAAGGTTAGTCCTCCCTGGGAAAAAATCATGCCATAGGGATCCACCATAAAATCTCCCCAGTTTTCCAGGATATGGAAAATTTTTGCACCGATAATTCCTCCAACCACTGCAATAACCGTAACCGTCCCTACCAAAGATGCCGGGCTTGCCTGTACCTTTCGCCCTTTGTTATTTCCTTTTCTGGAGAGAACCTGTACCGCGTTGAGCTTACCAAGAGTATATAATCGTTCAAGCTCACGCCGAGTGAGCCACGCAGCAGTCAGAAACGCAGCGGCCATCATCGCACCAAACGAATAAATCGTGATGGAATCTATGCCCAAAAATTCAATAGGAATCGGAATTTCGAGAAGACGTGGATACATGATTAGCGAAATTATTTGGTAAGATTTTCAACCAACTCAATGAAGGGAATAGATTTCTGCTCACCAGTCAGCATATTTTTTACAGTTGCAGTTTCGGTTTGCATCTCCTGCTCAGCCAGAATAATGACTCGATGTGCATCTGCACGATTTGCGAGGCGCATCTGTGCTTTCATTGAACGCTTTGTAGGTTCCATGCCTACCCGAAGTCCTGATTTGCGGAGGTAATGTGTAATCTCAAATGCTTTTTTACCAGCGGTTTCTCCTAACGAAACGATCCATATATCAAATGGACGTACAGTCGGCAATGGTGCTCCCGATGCCTCCATGGCAAGAATGAGTCGCTCCATCCCTGCAGCAAACCCGACCGCCGGAACTGGGTTTTTAGCTCCGATCGCAGATGCTAAAAGATCATAACGACCTCCGCCAGCCAATGCATTCTGCGCCCCGATACCTCCATATTCCAATTCAAAAGCAGTTCGGGTGTAGTAATCCAGTCCTCGAACCAACATTGGATCCTCTACAAACGAAATCTCTACCGCACGAAGGAGTCGCTTGAGTGATTCATAGTTCGACAGGCTCTCCTGATCAACATAATCTGGAAGACAAGGGGCATTCTCAAGAATCTTGCGCTCTGCCTCTACCTTGGTATCCAAGATTCGAAGCGGATTCCGGGAAAGGCGTTCACGACTTATGGCGGTCAGCGCGTCGCCGAACGGTATAAGATATTCTATGAGGGCCTCACGATATTTAGGCCTAGTTTCGGCGCTTCCAAGCGTATTGAGCCGGAGCTTCGCCCCTGTGAGCTCAAATGTATCGTATACCTCCATCATCAAAGTGATGATTTCCGCATCGGCCCTCGGATCATCTGTCCCGATAATCTCTGCACCGAATTGATGGAACTGCCTATAGCGTCCTTTCTGGGGGCGCTCGGCTCGAAAACATGGACCGAGATAATAAAGTCTTTGAACTCCAGATTGTTGCTCAAGATGATGCTGCAGATAGGAACGCATAATTGGGGCAGTCAACTCCGGGCGCAATACATAGCTGGTATCACCACGCTCAAGAGTAAACATCTCCTTGGAGACTATATCCGTCAATTGTCCAATTCCCCGCGCAATCAACCCGGTATGCTCGAGGATTGGGGTTCGGATTTCAGAGAATCCGTACCTGAGCATGATTTGATGAATCACCTCCTCTACGTGATGCCAGATCTCCGTGCGGACGATTGCTTTCTGGGCGCCAGGCAGCAGATCATTCGTTCCTTCTACGTTCCGAAACATGTTTCTCACTGAATTACCGATTTATGAATCCCACAAATAGGTCGGATCCTTGCTTAACTGCTCCATTGCCCAGATCATGTCTTCCGGTAACTCAGACATGAATTCCATCTCGACGCCAGATTCTGGATGAATAAACCCAAGTGAACGGGCATGGAGAGCCTGACGGTCCAGCACTTCAAAGATATTTGAGTAAAACACTCGCCGGTTCCTAGTAGCCGCACCATATTTGATTGTCGCACCTCCATAGGCTACATCTCCTAACAACGGATGCCCAATATGATTCAAATGTACTCGGATTTGATGTGTACGCCCCGTTTCCAGTTGAAAGCGTACAAGTGCTGCCGGGCCCAAGATCTCATGCGTTTCGAAGTGTGTCACTGCTTGGCGACCATCAGAGCGCACCGACATCAACGTCCGATTACGTAAAGATCTACCGATGGGGGCATCTATGATCCCTGAGCGGGGATCCGGGACGCCCCATACAATCCCAACATACTCTCTTGCAACCGATCTGGCTTCAAACTGAGACTGTAACGCACGATGGGCAGCATCGTTTTTGGCCACAACCAAAACCCCGGTCGTATCCATATCCAGCCGATGAACAATCCCGGGGCGAAATGGCTCATCTGGCGCATGCGGTAACTCTGTTCCTACATGATGCAGAAGAGCATTCACCAGTGTTCCGGTTGACCGGCCCGCTCCTGGATGGACTGGCATATTTGCAGGTTTATTGATCACCAGCAGGCTTTCATCTTCATAAACCACTTCTATTGGTAATGCTTGTGGAAGTAATTCCAAGGGTTCCATCACAGGAGATTCCCACTCGATAACCGCACCGGGAGTTACCATGTGAGACGGGCGCAACACGGATTTTTGATTGACAGTTACTAGACCCGCCCTGATAATTTTTTGTGCCTGATTGCGGGATCCTATGTTCGGCATGGATGCCATAGCCACGTCGAGGCGCTGCTCCATATGCGCAGTCAGAAGATTCTCCTCTGTCATGAATCCCCCTCTGACTGTTCCTCCCGAATATTTTCCCACAAATCCTGTTTCAGAGCTTCCAGTCCATAATTGGTGGCAGCACTGATCAGTAACACTTTTTCATTGAAGCCAAATAGGCGTCGCGCCTCTTCGAGATACTTTCTGTATTCTTCTTTGGGAAGCAAATCTGCCTTGGAAAGAGCAATATACCGCTGCTTTTTCCAGAGACTCGGATCATAATTATACAATTCTTGCATCAGGCGCTTAAATTCAAGAACCACATCATCCGAGGTAACCGGTATAAGGAACAATAGAATTGCATTGCGCTCAATATGCCTAAGGAAACGTAGACCCAAGCCTTTCCCTTGGCTGGCTCCTTCAATGATTCCGGGTATATCTGCAATTACAAATGACTGATAGTTATCTACGCTGACGACTCCAGGACTTGGAACAAGAGTGGTGAACGGGTAATCAGCAATCTTGGGCTTTGCCGCAGAAACAGAAGCAACCAGTGTACTTTTGCCCACATTCGGAAACCCTACCAAACCCACATCTGCCAACATCTTCAGTTCAAGCCGGATTTTTTTTTCCTGACTGGGTTCCCCAGGCTGTGCATAACGTGGAGCTTGCTGTGTAGCTGATTTGAAGAATGCATTTCCCTTGCCACCCCGCCCGCCTTTGACGAGCACAAGCTGATCTCCATCTACGACAACTTCACCAATAAATTCATCACTGTCAGATAATCGAGCAATTGTGCCGCAAGGAACGCGTATGATTAAATCCTGACCATCTTTCCCTGAACGATTATTCCCCTGCCCTCCTTCTCCCCTGGGTGCACGTTGATGTGGATTGTACCTCAAATCCAACAGCGTGTATAGATGTTTATCCGCTTGGAGAATTACAGAGCCGCCTCGGCCTCCGTTCCCACCGGCGGGCCCCCCTTTTGGAACATATTTTTCACGTCGAAACGCTACACTTCCAGGACCTCCTTGGCCACTTCTTGCAAACACCGTAACTTGATCTACAAACTGCATAAATAGTACTGTATGAAGACGATAACGATCTATACTGACGGTAGCTGTGAGGGAAATCCCGGGCGAGGAGGCTGGGCCGCCATCCTTCGATATAATAAATACGAGCGAACTCTTTCAGGAGGATCTTCGGACACGACAAACAATCGCATGGAATTAACGGCAGCACTTAAGGCTCTGCAGGCTCTGAAAACACCATGTATAGTTAAACTTCATACAGATAGTCAGTATCTTAAGAGAGCATTTACAGATCGTTGGATCGAGCGGTGGATATCTAATGGATGGAGAACCGCAGCTCGTGAACCGGTCAAAAATCAGGATCTCTGGCACGAGTTATGGAATGAAACCCAAAGGCATCGCGTTGAATGGATCAAAGTTAAAGCGCATGCTAATAATAAACACAATAACCGCGTGGACAAACTTGCCGTAGCCGCACGTAATCGCGTTCCGCGTACTTAATGCGAGCAGAGTTATTCTGTTCAATATCTGATGGCCCTCGTTGTATCTGCTCTTTTCGTTTTTATAAATAACCTGTATATCGGTGTGCTTCCGCCTAATTGCCCAGAGGACTGTGTTGTCTCGGCGCACTATGCATCTCAGGATATTCATATTGATGGATTGCTTGACGAAGATGCATGGTCTGAAGCATCTGTTGCCACCGGATTTACACAATACTCTCCCAATGAAGGAGATACAGCCACTCAGCAAACGGAGGTCCGGATTCTTTATGGAAAAAACCAGATCTTCATCAGCGCAGTTCTCCACGACACAGAACCTGAACAGATCCGCCGCACTTTGGGGCGCCGAGATGAATTCAACCAGGCGGACTGGTTTATTGCGTCCATTGATTCCTATTTTGATCGAAAAACAGCATATAATTTTGCTGTAAATGCCGCGGGGGTCCAGGCGGACGGGATTTATACCGGTAATCGCGGACCAGGAGGAGATGGTGGATTTGACTTTGACACATCTTGGGATGCCGTGTGGAGAAGCGCTGTACGCAGCACCCCTGAAGGGTGGGTCGTGGAAATGCGAATTCCTTTCACAATGCTCCGCTTTTCGGATGCCGCTACCCAGCGCTGGGGAATCAATTTTCGGCGTGTAATCCCAAGACTTGGAGAAATCAGTGACTGGGTTTTGATCCCGAGATCTGAACGCAGTAGCGGCACGGTTGCTCAGTACGGGATCCTGGAAGGCCTCAGTGAGCTTCGACCCCGACGTAATGTTCAGATTGCTCCCTATACAGTCGGAAACGCTATCCGTGACTCCGAAGCCTCCACTTCATCTCTTACCGGGGATATTGGGGTAGATCTGAAGGTTGGGCTATCATCCAATATCACACTGGATGCAACCATCAATCCTGATTTTGGACAAGTTGAAGCGGATCCAGCCGAACTTAACCTCACTGCTTTTGAGACTTTTTTTCCTGAAAAGCGCCCATTCTTCACGGAAGGAGTTGCTGTGTTTAATTATAGAGTTGTTCGGGGTGGGTCACTACTCTACACCAGACGTGTAGGATCAAAAGCTGCCGTTATTGGTGCGGGAAAACTCTCTGGGCGCACTGAAAATGGACTGGACTTCGGATTTTTTGGTGCCTCAACAGGAGACAACTTTAAGGCGGAAAACCATTATGGTGTCGGACGCGTGAAGCAACGAATTGGCAATCTCTCGAGTATCGGCGGCATTGCAACCTTCTTTGATGGTGTCCATGGAGATCGGAGTTATACCGGCGGAACAGACTGGGATATACGCATCCTGGACAATCAGTATAGTCTATCCGGACAATTCAGTGCAACCCATCATACCGAAGAAAGTGAATCAGAGCAGGGCTTTGCATTCTCATTCGATGTGGATCGGCAGCGAAGTATATGGAATTTTTCGACAGATATTGCCGTGATCAGTGATGGATATAATCCAAATGCTATCGGGCGACTGCGCCAAAATAATTATGTAAACTTTTCGGCTGGAGTCGCTCATCAGGTGAATGGAGGGCAGCCATTCGGGCCTTTCCGTCGTGCATCTGCGTTCTTATTTCTAGCAGGTGGCTTTTCATATGACAAACAGTTACATGATGGATTTGGCAGCTTCTTCTTTTCTGACTGGACGCTACAAGGCTATGACGAAATAGAGTTGAATATTTTCGCCGATTATCTTTTCGGGGGATATAATGAATTCGAAACTCGGGGACTGGATGCACGCGCCCGCCCACAAGAGGTACAATTTGATGTTGAATACAGGACTGATACCCGTAAAAAATGGATCTTTGAACCATCACTGGAAGGAACGATTTATGCAGACGGTGGTCAAGCTCTGACCCCCGAACTTGAGCTTCTCTGGACCGCTACGCCAAAGCTGGATCTATCTGTCGAGGTTTCGGTCAGCCGTGAACGGAATACAGTCGAGTGGGCGGCCAATGAAGCCCTCTACTATGGTGCATCTTTTCTGCAGATTGGACAAGAAAGTAACGAGGATCCTTCTGAGGTAGAATACTGGTCTTTTGTCCCCGAATACCTTGCCCCCAGTAGCGTAACGCTGAACAACATCTTCTCTGTTCGAAAACCCTGGGATGAACAGGGAAATCATTATTTGCCTGTATTTGGACACCGGGATACACGATCTGCCGACATAACCTTGCGAACCGGTATTACACTCTCTCCAAGCTTATCTATCCAATTTTATGGCCAACTTTTTGCAGCCCGGGGACAATACAATGATATTGAGGTGTTACAGGATCGAGATACACTCGTCCCGGTCACCGCATGGCCCAAGCGATATGATTTTGCGTTCAGCAGACTCCAGACCAATACTGTAGCTCGCTGGGAATATCGCCCTGGATCCACGCTTTATGTGGTCTGGTCCCAATCACGCTCAACAAATGACGAGGAAGATTTCTTTGATTTGGTAGGGAGATCTCCTTTTGACCAATCCACTTCAAATCAGTTAGTGAATACATTTGATCTTCCTCCTGTCAATGCGTTGTTAATCAAATTCAGCTACAAATTCCTGAATTGATGATTCGCTTAATGTGTCTACCAACAAATACAAAAAGAGTATCTGAATCTCCTCGAAAATATCTCTCATCTGTGTTTTGTTTGCACAAACTGCAGTTATCCTGCGAATTTTCTTAATTTTGTCCCCATGTAACTCCCCTTCGTTAGATGGTAACGGATTCCGTTAACGAGCGATATTTATTTGCGATTTTATTGGTTGCGTGTAACCAATAACTGTCATGAGTCTGGCGATCAATTTATTTTAGTAGCTAACTTCCCAGAATCTTTTTTTGGTTCTACTGGGCTTTGTGTGGTTTGAGATCTAGACCTCCGCAGAAGAAGAGAATTGCGACTCTGAAGTTTTCAAACCTTCTGTATCCTCTTCCGATGGTTTTGATC
>JAPOTE010000064.1 GCA_026709335.1 Bacteroidota bacterium
CGTAGTTCATCCCGGAGCGGAATTCAACCTGATTCAGGGGTACCGAGTACTTCTTCCTCTCAAGTGAGATCATCTTTTCCATCTGGAGAAGTACCCAGAGTTCTTACACCAAGATTCAGTGTTCATTCCTCCTCGGAGCATAACTAATCTTTGAGGATATATCAACTCTCTTCCCAAGAGTTTATTTTCGACACCAAAATGGTGCCGCTCGGGTTGGCTGTGTTTGCCAAAATCGAAATAGACATTCAATGCAATGCAACGGACTAACAGAATTCTTTTAAGTACATACTTAATGATCGTCACGGCGACGATCATTACGCCTATAGCTTTTGCGCAGGTAGCTGACGAAGTATGGGCGCTTAGTCAGCGCGACTTTTCAGTAGGAGCTCGTATGACTGGAATGTCTTTAAGGGGGTATGCCGGAAGTGGCGATTATAGTGCCTTGTTTAGTAACCCTGCCGGGTTAGGATATGTTGAGAATACCCAGCTAGTTGTATCGCTTAAGGGGTTTGCAACCGAGAGTGATCTTGATATTCTAACCGATGGATTCACGAGTGGAGGCACGAGATCAGCGATGGAAAATTCTAGTTTAGGGAATTTGGGATTTATGTATGATGTGCCTGTGGAGCGAGGGAAACTGGTTTTCGCCGCAGGGCTCGCCCAAGTACGCGATTTTACACGCCAGCTTGATTTTTCAGGCGTCAATTCTGAAAGCACGATTTCTACATCATTCCTGCCGTTTGATGGTGAATACTCCGTAGACAGTGATGGAAATCTTTCGGAGTTGAGTGATCTGCCATTCGCAGCTTTCAATGCCGGTGTCATTGAATATTATCATGATTTGTATCTCGCTGAAGAGTATCCTTTTTATTCAGCTGTGATCCCAGGTACGACGATTGAGCAGTCAGGACTGGCTACAGAATCCGGCGGAATATATGAAGTGAATGGTGGTGTAGCTTGGCAAGCAACTAAAGATCTTACGGCAGGGGCTTCTGTGAATATCGTATTTGGTGATTATCGTTTTGATTATCTGTTTACAGAAACTGATAGCAACAATGAAAATACCCAGGATGCCTATAATGTACTACTTGATGATGGTAGTTTGTTGGAGGGATTTGATCAACTCACCTATCGACAAAGGTTGGATTCTGATATTGTTGGAGTCAATGTTCGAACCGGAATCGTTACAAAACTGAGAGACGCGTTACAGTTGGGACTAACGCTCGAATCTCCAACTTGGACCTATATTGAGGAAAGTTACTCGCAGGAGTTTTCTACAAGTTTTGATCGCGGAGGCGATGTTAGTTACGGGGATCGTCCAGATGATGTTGGCAGTGGTGCGTTTGACTACTCTATACGAACGCCATGGCGGTTGGGAGTAGGGATACAGTTAAATATTGGAAAGCTTCTGGTAATAGGGGAAGGGGAGTTGACTGATTGGAGTCAACTTCACCTCAGCTCCGATCAAGGCGAGGATGTTTTCAGAGAAGTAAATGGTGATATTGAGGACAATTTTGGCATATCTCTTAAGTATGCTTTCGGTGCTGAACTAGAGGCTTGGGGGGTTGATCTCAGAGCTGGATTTGCCTTCAAACCTTCCCCGTACAAAGACCTGGAATTCGATCCACAGAATGACCAAGAGATTGGGGATCGGATTCATGTCTCACTTGGTGCAGGGGTAGATCTTACTGAAAAATTTCGACTTGATCTCGGTATCTCTTTTGAATCCGAACGCGATCTATGGGAAGTATATCCCTCTGATGCCGAAGGGGCTAGACAGGAGAGCCTGTTTTTAATGGATGAAATCCTAGGCCGGGGAGCTGCCATACTTGAACTCACCGTAAAATTATAGAGAAAGTCAGAAGCACATCCGATTATGGGAACACGGAGTAATGGATGTGGTTGAACGGGACTTTGTTGTATCTAAACTAAATCAGAGGTAGTCAGTTGGCATTTCATATTGGAGTTGGCGTAAAAGTCAAAGAAAAAGAAAATATTGACCGTGCACTCAGACGATTCAAGCGGGCTGTCAATCGTAGCCGGGTTTTGCGATTATACCGGCAGAATATGGCGTTTACAAAGCCCTCGGAGGATCGCAGAATTGCCAAAGAGAAGGCATCTCGCAATGCGAGAATGCACAATCGCCGGTACTAATCTCCCTCATCTCTGACAGAGGGATTGCGGGGCCGACACCTCCAATCAGCCGTAGGCCCAAATAGGATTTTCTCTTCGATCCAGTTAGAAGATTCCCATCTTTGTAAGGGCGCCTCTGATGAGATCATTCTGTTCTAGCTCATGGACCAATGAGCATCCTGTGGCTGGGCTAGCGCTCGGATGGCGACCTGCATAATCGATTTTGGGATCTTGGCCAAAGTTCACGGATCTGAGTGTGCTTTGTAAGAGGGGACGCGCATAAGTCCATGCTCCCATGTTGGCAGGTTCTTCTTGGGCCCAACATATTTCCACATCTTTCCTGTATTTCTCCAGCTCATCATGCAAGGCTGTTTGAGGCCAAGGGTAATACTGTTCCAGTCGGATAAGGGCAATTGAATCCTCATTTGCATGTTGATGGAGTTCAGAAAGCAAATCATAGTAGATTTTTCCGCTACAGATTACAACTCGATCAATTTTTTCAGGATCCTTACCTCCACTGATCACGGGGTGAAATTCACCATCAGTTAACTCTTCCGGTGAAGAAATAGCCATTGGATGACGCAGAAGGCTTTTCGGGGTCATTAGTACCAGAGGTTTCTTCACGTCCCGTAATACCTGCTGTCGTAGCGCATGGAAATAGTTTGAAGGCGTACTCAAATTGCATACAATCATGTTACCTTCGGCGCAAAGCTGAAGGAAGCGCTCGAGGCGTGCAGATGAATGTTCGGGGCCCTGTCCTTCGTATCCATGGGGTAGCAGGGTAACAAGGCTGCAGGTCTGTCCCCATTTTTCTTCGGCAGAGGATAAAAATTGGTCAAAGACAATCTGTGCGCCATTCGCAAAATCTCCAAACTGCGCTTCCCAGATTACCAGTGCATTTTGATTTTGAACCGAGTAGCCATATTCAAACGCAGCGACTGCAAATTCGGAGAGTAAACTGTCATAGATGTGCAGTTTGGCCTGGGTTTCACTGACATTATTCAGAGGAATATATTCTTCATTCGTGATTTGGTCATAGATCACGGCATGACGCTGTGAGAACGTCGCACGTCTGGAGTCCTGTCCACTCAAACGAATCGTAGTTCCCTCTTGGAGGAGAGTACCAAATGCCAATGCCTCGGCAAATGCCCAGTCTATATGCCCTGATTTGCGCAGTTTATCGTCTCGACGTTGAAGCTGTCGAATGAGTTTCGGATGTGCATTGAATTCATCAGGAGTTAGTATCAGAGCGTGAAGCACAGCTTCAAGTTGTTCCTGAGAAACACGTGTATCTACTGGAGGTGGAGCCTCATAGATGTGATTATGGAAGCGTTCAAGAATGGCTGCGGCATCTTTCTCCTTGAGATTGGAAGTTCGCTCAAACGCTTCCTGTAAGAGCCCCCGAAAATCATCCAGCATTTTTTCCGCTTCATCAGGTGACATTGCTCCCCGGTTCAGAAGTGACTCGGTGTACAGTTTTCGGGGAGAGCGTTTTTTCGCAATTTTCTTGTATAAAACCGGGTTCGTGTATGTCGGCTCATCTCCCTCGTTATGCCCGTGCTGGCGATAACAAAGCATGTCAACCACAACATCCTTGTTGAACACCTGTCTATAGTCCAGGGCGAGGCGAGCTACTCGTACGCAGGCCTCCGGGTCATCTCCATTGACATGAAAAATGGGTGCTTCAATCAATCTGGCCACATCAGTTGCATAAATAGAGCTACGTGCCTCACTTGGTCCTGTAGTAAAGCCAATCTGGTTATTGATCACCAAGTGAATAGTACCTCCGGTATGATAACCTCGGAGCTGGCTACAGTTTAGTGTTTCGGCAACCACTCCCTGGCCTGCAAATGCCGCGTCTCCATGAATCAAAACAGGGATCACAGCATCAACTGCCTGGCCACCGGGAAGATCGGTATCAGCGGTATCCCGTAGCAGATCCTGTTTAGCCCGTACCATTCCTTCAACGATTGGGCTGACAGATTCAAGGTGGCTGGGGTTGGAAGCCAGAGTCAACTTAACTTTCGCTCCACTTGGTGTTTCGTATATCCCTTTACTGCCAAGGTGATATTTTACGTCTCCGGATCCATAAATCGTGTCGGGGTTGATATTACCCTCAAACTCCGAAAAGATTGATTCATATGACTTTCCAATAATATTTGCCAAAATATTGAGTCGTCCACGATGAGCCATCCCAATCACAACCTCATGAACGCCCTGTTCGGCAGCGTCACCTACAATCACATCCAGCATGGGTACTACGCTTTCACCTCCCTCAAGTGAAAAGCGCTTATGCCCAATGAATCGGGTGTGTAGGAAGCGTTCAAATGCTTCTGCTTTGTTGAGCTTGAACAAGATTCTCTGCTGATCTTCCAAGGTTAGGTCTTCAGAGTTACGCAATGGTTCAATTCTCTCCTGGAGCCACTTCTTTTCGATAGGGCTCGAAATATGCATATATGAAACTCCAATGCGTCGAGTATAGGTCTCACGAAGGATGGTGAGAATATCTCTGAGCGGCAGGATATCCTTGCCGCCCAACCCACCAGTCACAAATTCGCGGTCCAAATCCCAAACTGTAAGGCCATACTTGGCTGGATCCAGCTCTGGATGATAAGTCCAGTTATTTTGAAGGGGGTTGATGTCTGCCTGTAGGTGCCCCAGAACACGAAATACTCGAATGAGAACCATGACTTGGGCCTGTTTTTCAACATGGTCCATCTCCGCGCCCATTTCCTGCGAGATCCCAAGTCTGGGGGTTGAGTCAGGTCTCAGTACGAAGGGAGGATAGGGGATGTTGAGATCCTCAAAAACATGAGTGTAAAAGTCGTTTTCTCCTTGGAGCAAGTTTGCAATGTAAGCCAAAAATGCACCACTCTCTGCTCCCTGTATCACACGATGATCGTAGGTACTGGTAATAGTCATGACCGGAGACAAGCCGATTTTACTGGCAGATGGGGCACTGATTGACTGGTATTCAGGAGGATAGCCAATTGAGCCAATTCCAATGATTACTCCCTGATGCGGCATCAGCCGAGGAACACTGAGACTGGTTCCAATCATTCCCGGATTTGTCAGGGTTGCATTTGTGCCATGAAAATCTTCGACCGTGAGTTTATTGTTTCTGGAACGTCGGATAATCTCGTTATAAGTGCTAAGGAATTGTACAAAATTCATTTGGTCAGCTCCTTTGATATTCGGTACAAGTAAGGAGCGTCTTCCACGACGTTCAATATCAATGGCGAGGCCAAAATTCACCTGAGATGGACGAACATGTTGGGGCTTCTCATTCTTTCTGGAAAATGTGCTGAACATGGTTGGGAAAGCCTGAAGCCCCTTTACAATTGCATATGCAATCAGATGTGTATAGGAGATTTTGCGCCCACCAATCCCGCGCTGATATTGATTTAGGAGTGTTCGATTTTCGGAAAGAAGTTTTACAGGCAGGGTGCGCACAGAGGTTGCCGTGGGAATGGCGAGGCTGGCTTCCATGTTATCCACGATAGCTGCGCTCGGTCCACGAATTAGCGCGATATCAGCATCAACAGGGAGCCCATTCCCGGAAGGATGCTGAGGTTCAATCACCACTGTCCTTTCAGGTTTTTTTTCGGGTTCAACAGGCAGTGGAATCGTCTCGCCAGGGTCGTAACCAACGAAAAAGTCTTGCCAACTCTCGCTGACACTTGACGGATCATCTAGAAAGCGCTTGTAGAGCTCCTCTACATATCCGGTATTGAATCCAAGTAAACTCACGTACTCTTCAGATTAGGTGGAAAGTATTGTAAAGCATGAGAATGCGAATCTAGGTTATATCAGGCAAACTCTAACGTACAAAGTACAAAATAATAAAACTTGATCGGTCAATGTATCCATCAAAATTAACGTTGAATGCAGGTGTACATCGAGTTGATCTGTGGGTTGCAATCCAGGATGTTCGTAGATTTCTCTTCGTACATCCATGGGTGGTGTATTCTTATGCCGATTGGAGGGGAATCTCCTCGGAAAAACTACAGCCATCTATGTTTCCGATACCAAGTGATCGTCTCCTGAATTCCCTCTTCAAGAGATGTATGTGAAGTATACCCGAACTCTTCTTGTGCCTTTCTCGACGAACACTGTTTGGTAGCGTGGAGAATCTCCCGAGCTTTTTCACGATTCAGAGGCGGATAATTCCTGGATAGCTTTCCTGTGAATTCACTGATAGATCCAAGCGGTAAAATCAGAGAGCGAGGCACATGAACCATCCGCGATTTTTTATTCAATGCATTTTCGGATGCACGTTTTAATGCGCCCCAAGAGATCACTTTGTGGTTACCAAGATAATAGGTTTTTCCTACTGTGTGTGGAGACTCTGTGGCCTGGATAATCCCACGAGCCAAATCTTTGACATACACGAGAGATAGTCCATGATCTCTCCGAGGGGCGACACAAATCCCCCGATTTACGGCAGAGAAAAACGTCAGAAGATCTCGATCTCTCGGACCATATACAGCGGGAGGCCGCAGGATGATAATTGGCAGGCTACTTTGATTTAATTCGTTTTCCATGGCAAGTTTACTCCATCCGTACATGGAGACAGGCTGACAAGGAGTGGATTCATCTGCTATCAACTCACCAGATTTTCCCACAACGGCGAGACTACTGGCTACACATATCTTGGAAACATTCGCATCGACAGCCGCCCGCATAAGGTTCGTAGTTGCCTCTACATTCGCGTTGTATAGCATGGACCATGTCTTGGCTCGTGTCAGAGCTCCAAGATGGTAGATATACTCAACTCCTTTAAGGGCACGTTTGAGGGCCACGGGGTCATCTAAAGTTCCATACACATGGCTTACATTAAGGTTGGAGAGCCACTTGGGTTCCGAACGGATCAGGCATCGAATTTCCGAATAGCCGTGCTGCAAGAGTGCTTCTACCAGATGACTGCCAACAAAGCCTGTACCTCCTGTTACGAATGCTGTCTTACCCATTGCCATTTCTTTTTTCAAGGAGTACTACATTTTCAATATGATGAGTGTGAGGAAACAGATCCACAGGTTGTGCAACAACTGCTTTATATGATTTTGAAAGAATGGACAGATCCCGGGCCTGAGATTGTACATTGCAGCTAACATACACGATTTTGCGAACGTTTAACTCAGAGATTTGTGTTGCTACCTTGGGGTGCATACCGGCACGGGGCGGATCAAGTATAATGATGTCAGGGCTTCCATGTTTGAGGATAAAGTCGGGTTTCAAGAGCTTCAGCATGTCCCCGCTGATAAAACTGCAATTGTTGATTCCATTCAGGCTTGCGTTGTTTTTTGCATTCACGATGGCATCTTTAATCAGTTCTATGCCAGTGACATGTTTGGCACCTTTGGCAAGCGAGAGAGCCATGGTTCCCGTTCCACAGTACAAATCATATACATGATCTTTGGTAGAAACTTTGGCCAAATCTTGTACTACTTGAACCAGTTTTTCTGCTTGGAGAGTGTTGGTTTGGAAGAATGCACCAGGAGCAATTTCAAATGTAATTTCTCCAATCCGATCCTTCAGGATTCCGGGGCCATAGATTGTTTCAGCTTGCTCCCCAAAAGCTGTCTGAGCCGGTGTAGAATTAATAGTATTGATCAATGTAGTAACGTGGGGATGAGATATTTTCAAATACATTGCAAGCCGGAGCATACGCTTTGCATCATATTCGGAGGTCACTAAATTCACCATAAAATCGGGCATGTATGCGGACTGGCGTATCACCAGGTGTCGCAGAAAGCCTTCTTTGTTACGCCAGTTCCAAGGGGGCCAGTTCAGATTTATTGCAAGGTCTCGAATTCCATTGACCACGGCATTACTACGATCTCCCTGAAGATGGCATTGGTGAATATCAAGAATTTTGGCAAATAGATTCGGGGGGTGCAGGCCAAGTGCAAAAGATGTATCGAATGTTTGATTGGATGCAATTTCTTCCCACGAGAGCCATCGGTGTGAAGAAAATGAAAACTCCATCTTGTTCCGATAAGCATATGTTGCGTCTGCTTTGATAGGCGTTCGAATTTCCAAGCCGGGAAACCCAGCCTGGCGTTCCATTGTTTCTCGGATTAGTTGATGTTTATCTTCAAGTTGCTGTCTATAGTCGACATGCTGTAAACTACATCCTCCGCAACTTCCAAAGTATTGACACTGTGGCTTCACCCGGTTTGGCGAGGGAGTCAACACATCCAGAAGTTGTGCTTCAGCGAACTTCTTACGTCGTTTTCGAATTTTGACACGTACTTGCTCACGTGCTAGAGTTTGGGGTACAAAAATTACCCGATCATTATGGTAGGCAATGCATTTACCTCGATCAGCAACTTTTTCTGTCACCAGTTCAAGTGTATCTCCACGGCGAAGCAGAGGAGAAGCGCTCGCTTCTGTAGATGATAAATCAGAACGCATGCCCTAGTCGAAAATATCCGACCCATTCACGCAGGCCCGTGGGAAAAAATCCTGTTTCAGGATCGGCAGGATCATAGACTCGGACGGCCAGGTCCATTCGAGCAACCAGATAGGCCCAAGAGGCTCTAATCCCCATTCCCCAGCCGACCCCCGATTCCTTGAACAGGTTTTCGATGACAAAACGCCCGGTTGGTTGCCCCGGGTTCGTGGGTGTAAATCCGGGGTTTCTGGGGCCGAACCAGACATTCCCCGCATCCGTAAAGGTAGCGAGAATCCAGTCGGCCCCCAAGCGTCCCTGAATCACAGTCTGACGTAGCTCCACACTGGCTTCCAGCTTAATGTCACCTCCGAAGAGGTTCGTTTCTCGTTGATTTGTAGTTAGTTGTCGAAAACTCGCTGCACCAGGCCCCAATTGTCGAAGAGCCCACCCTCGGACACTTGAAGCCCCACCGCTGTAGAAGCGATGAGTGAAAGGAGCAACGTTGGCTTTTCCGATGGGGTGGACCCATCCGCCAATGAATTTGGTGGCCAGTATAGTTCGATTACTCAAACGGAAGTATTGGCGGAAACTACTTGCGAATCGGATATATTGTCTGTAATTTGCTCTGGATTTACTCCCGGTAAACGAAAAAAGATTAAGGCTCTGTTCTTGCGTTCCTGGGGTGAATACGTATAAATCCAGGAGATAAGGGAGGGTTCCGCCGAATTCAAGACTCACCTCATGACTGTATCCTTCGTCTTTTCGGAGGGGATTTCCTCGTTCTGAACGTAGGGTGTATCGAATTGCATTATTGACCTGGGGCTGAGTATAATCCTCCAAAATTTGTGCACGTTGAACGGGGTCAATCACTTGTGAAGTTCCATCGCCCAATACACGACTCAGGAATCTGGCTTCAAAGCCTCTTAACGTATCAGGTTGACTCAGGCTGAGGTCCATCAAATCAATGAGAGATGTGATTGTCGGAGTATGTTGCAGTTCAAATCGAATCCTTGCTGCTGCCCGCCCTCGGATAATCAAGTTCAGATCCTGGCGGCGAGCAGTAAGGAAACTGAACGTGAAACGAGTTCTGGTCTGGAGAAAATTTGGGGATGAATTCAACCTATGAAATGGAAAAGTAGAATATGGTAAGCTGACGGAAGCTGAAAATTCTGCCAAAGTAGAGGAAAAGAAAGAGGTTCCGATATCTGCTGTGGCAGAGCCGGTTGCATTAAGGCTGAGGACCTCACCATTACCGAACATATTTGCATTTTTATAGGTCAATCCAAGACCGCCCCCAAGCTCATCTCCGATGTCCTCGATGGCACCATTGATTTGACGGATAAAAGTGGAAAATAGAAACTGATGGCGGGGTCGGGTTCGAACGGTTATCCGATGGGGGAGTGATTGATTGATCGGATCCAGCGAAACAATATCGGTGAACGAGAAGACTCCAGAGGCTTCCAAGCGCCGTTTCGTTGCCTGAATTTCCGATCGGTTATACCATTGTCCCGGGCGCAGAATCAGCGCTTTTCTCAACAGAGATGTACCGATCCGCTGATCTCCCTCAATTTTGGCTGTTATATACGGAGGCGTACTTCCCTCCGCATAGAGTGTGTCTTCTCGGATTGGAACAGAACGTTCAGGGCCTTTCACCTCAAATAGAACGGAGCCATATCTGAAGCGCTTGCCTGGGTGAATGCGTAATTCCACGGCAAATGAATCTGCGGCAATTGGAGTAACAATCGCTCTGATTGAATCACGCGTCACAGAGGCATAGCCCATATTCTGCAAGAGTGCTAACAATCTGCGACGCTCCTCAATCAGCATTCCTTCTCTGAACCGTTGCGGGATTGGCTTGTAATCTAGAAGAGATTGGTCAACCAGTGGGGGAAAAAGTGATGCCTGAACCAGGTTTTCCAGTTGTGGAGTATCCAGACTATCCAGCCCCGTGTATGATACATGGCTGACGACTGTGGCAGGTCCCTGAAGGATGTCAAAGGTGACGAATGCGTGTTGTTTATTGATTCTTACCCGATATTCAATCTCTGACTGAAAATAACCTTCTCGTTCAAAGAAAATACGAAGTTGATCCAGATCGGCATTCAGTGCAGTTTCATCCAAGAGGGATGGGGGCTCCCCCAAGGTCATTAGTCCTCGGCTTAGGCGTGAGCCTAATCTGCCGGATTCACCAACCTGATAGAGCCATAGCCACCAATGCCAGCCACGAAACCCTAAAAATCGGCGATTTGAAGTAGTGTGGATCTGATTCTGTAGGACTTCATGGGGGAAGTCAAAAGTCCCCACAAACCGCACACCAGCAATATGAGGCGGGTCAACTTCAGATTGAGAAAAAGTCGTTAGAGGCAGCAATAATCCGGTCAGAACTAACAGGCATAAAGCTGACCTACTCCTCCTCGAAGTAGAAATCGTCGTCTGCTGTGGGGTAATCGGGCCAAACTTCATCCATGCTTTCGTAGGGTTCCCCTTCGTCCTCTAACTCACGTAAGTTCTCAATTACCTCAAACGGAGCTCCCGTACGTTCGGCATAGTCAATCAATTCTTCCTGCGTAGCTGGCCAAGGAGCATCTTCAAGATAAGAGGCCAGTTCTAGTGTCCAGTATCCCATGAGAAAAATTTCGTGCGCTGATAATTATGTGAATATTGGGATATGATACAACAAAAAAGAAAACATTCCAAGTGTAAAGTGATTCAGTCAAGCGATGGAAGAGTGCGATATCTCTTGGCTTGATTCAGAAGTAGTTGATATTCCTGTATTGTCATGCCGGGTTCGAAAAAAGAGATAGGATTTAGTGCGTGATTATTCTGATCGCGTACTTCGTAGTGTACATGAGGCGCAACACTCAACCCTGTATTTCCACTGAGAGCAATTTGTTCTCCGCGGACAACTTTGACGCCCTCTTTAATGTGTGGTAGTGGAGCATTTAAGTGGCCATAGAGAGTTTTATACCCAGCATCAGGGTGATCAATGATGATATATTTGCCATATCCTGCATTTGAACTGACGAGTTCAACGATCCCGCCTCCGGTAGCATAAATTGGAGAATTATTGGGGATGGAAATATCCACCCCTGCGTGCATCCGGCGGTAGTTCAGTATAGGATGAAGTCGGATACCAAAGGTAGAAGATAGGCGACCTTGGGCGGGTTGAATAGTAGGAAGCTGCTCTAGTTTTTTCTGCATTTTATAGCCTAGGCGCCGCAGGTTATCATAGCTGATATTTTGTAAGGCAATCTTCCGTTCGAGCTCATCTATGAGTTCAGCATGATCACGAAGTAGCTGAGCTGTAGATATGCTGAATCCATCAAATCGACTATAAGGGTCCGTGCCGCCAACACCCATCTGCCAGATGTCATCTGGAATGGTGTCGGCCTGTAGAATCACGCGATACAACTCACGATCTGTTTCAGTGAGATCTTCCAGCTGTTCTACCAAATTAGTGACACGATTGTGGGAGTCAGAGAGTTCCTCCTGCAAAGCCAGGTTCTCTGAAATCAGAGTCCTCTCTTGGGGAGAAGTTGAAAAAGCACCAATCAATAACCAGCCGGCAATGATGAGCCCAACGAGCCCAACGAACACAAGCATGGGGCGAAAAAAGCCCAGCGGCACAACTACCGTCTCAAGTGTGACGGGATCAACTTCGTATCTCCTAAAAATCATTTGATTGTCATTTTCCCGGAAACTCTTCAATGCTCAAAAAGCCCCGGGCCGCGCGAAATATACAAAATAATAATCAAAAAATCAATGTATCAACAGTTTATCCACAGATTGTAGAAGTGAATAAGGTGAATCAGTACCATAGTGTAAACTAGAGTTATGTGTTGCAGCCACGGTACGGAAACTGAACCGGTAGAACGTCATCTATGGAACCTCAATTGTGTCAAGAATTTTCTGAACGATTGTTTCTGCTTCCATTTCTTCTGCTTCTGCTTCATAGGTAACAGTTACACGATGACGGAGTACATCCATGGCAATAGAACGTACATCTTCGGGTGTTACGTATGCGCGATGATTCAAGAACGCGTGTGCCCGTGCTGCAAGGTTAAGATTGATTGTTGCCCTGGGAGAAGCTCCGTAGTCAATCAAAGGTGCAAGTTCGGATAGCTTGAAAGTTTTCGGTTCGCGTGTGGCAATGATCAGATCTACGATATAACGTTCAACACGTTCATCCATGTATAACTCATTCAACACTAATCGTGCGGACAGAATTTTTTCGGGTTGAACTACAGTTCTCACTTCTGTGCCGGGGTTTGTCCGTGCCATACGACGCATGATTTCCATCTCTTCCTCGTGAGAGGGATAACCGACTTTGATTTTCAGCATGAAGCGATCTACTTGGGCCTCAGGCAATGGGTAGGTTCCTTCTTGCTCAATCGGATTTTGCGTGGCAAGTACCAGAAATGGATCTTCAAGTGGAAAAGTTGTCTCACCAATGGTAATCTGGCGTTCTTGCATGCTTTCCAGTAATGCACTTTGTACTTTTGCTGGCGAGCGATTTACCTCATCGGCCAAGACAATATTTGCAAACAAGGGGCCTTTTTTGATAGAGAAGTTGCCCGTCTGCTGATTGTAGATTAAGGTTCCCAAAAGATCGGCGGGAAGAAGGTCAGGTGTAAACTGAATCCGTTGAAAGCGTCCTCCAATGGCTCGTGCCAATGAACTGACGGTAAGTGTCTTGGCAAGCCCCGGAACGCCTTCCAGCAGTACATGTCCGGAGGCCAGCAGCCCAATCAGGAGTCGCTCAACCATGTAGGATTGTCCGACAACAACCCGTCCGATTTCGGTACGTAATTCATCCACAAACGCACTTTCAATACGAATACGTTCGCTAACCTGAGCAAGGTCGAAATTGGCCATAGAGTGCTGTGAGTTAGTCAAATCGGCAGATTTACGCAATATCCTCAATCATGTTCGCGCAGCGACGTACCAAGGGCAATCGGATGCCCGTTCAGAAAATCTCGCGTCTCCAGTATACGTTGTCCGGGTGCCTGAAGTTTAGTAATGGCAATTGCCCCGATCTTACAGGCGACTACAATATGATCGTTTACCGCAATTACTGTCCCAGGTTTTCCAGTTCCTCGTGCAATTTGTGTTCCGATAATCTTCAATCTCCCTGATTTCCAAGGTGTCCAAGCACCGGGGTAAGGAGAGAGTCCACGGCAATGGTTGTGGACACAGTCGGCCGTTTCATTCCATGGAACTCGACAATCATTCCGAAAAATTTTCGGAGCAGCACTCGATAGGGAATTATTCTGAACACGTTCTTTCGCCCGTCCATTTGCGATCCGCTGGGTAGTTTCCAAGACTGCTCTCGCTCCCAGTTTTGCGAGTCGATCATGGAGGCTTCCAGCAGTTTCATCTGGGGAGACTCTGGTAGGCCACTGGAGGATAATGTTTCCTGTATCTACTTTGGTTTTCAGAAAAAAAGTAGTCACGCCGGTTTGAGTTACTCCGTCCATAAGCGCCCGGTTAATTGGCGCTGCTCCTCGAAATCGCGGTAGTAGCGAAGCATGAAGGTTAAAGGCCCCCAGCCGAGCAGCCGAGAAGACTTCATGAGGCAAGATGCGGAATGCTACAATGATTTGAAGATCGCATTTCAGCGCGTGGATTTCGGCCGCAAACTCAGGATTTTTTACTGATTCAGGTTGAATGAGGGCATCAATATTCAAGCGATGTGCAGCTTGTTTGACGGGAGTTGATTGAAGTTTTCGCCCTCGTCCTCGCCGGCGATCAGGCCCAGTAACGATTGCGACAGGTGGGTAGCCGGACCTGACCAAAGCCTCCAAAGAGGGCACGGCAAATTCAGGGGTACCCATAAAGATGATCTTCATATCGATGGGAATTCACCTCAATAAATTGATATAAGCTCCATGTTAGCACCAGCTGGCTGAGATACAAATTTAAGAGCTTTCGCCCGATTACGGAAGGGTATCGGTCCATAAAACTGTTGATGCATTACGATTGGTAGAAGAAATACCTGACCATACATGAGGGGAGTAGCGTCCTTAGGTATCCGACTTGTGAGAGAATTCGTGTGGAAAAAAAGAACAAAAGTTTCATCAGGGGAGGTTGGCTGCTCAGTGACAGGAAATGCCATAGAGTCGTCCTCTGTGGCTTATTAAAAGATCCTACAGAATAATGGTGTCCGCATAGACAGATTCCCAGCAGTATCTCAGGGTTTCTCTTGCTGTGCAACGTAAGGGGTCTTCGGACGCTCTCTCGATTCATAATCGTCTGGGTTTGTATGTAAGCTTCAACAGAAGGTAACGTCCCAGAGAGCGTGTACGAGATCTTTCAATCTGATAGCTATCATTACTGATTATTGCGCCTATATTACGGTTGAAAACATCATTTAGCTCGAGCTGGAAATCACCACGCCCAGAGAACAAAAGGCGTGAAACGGACATATCCATTCGTATGATTTTTTCACTTTTCCCAAACAAATTTTGGTCAAATACTCGATACAAAAATGATGATTCAAATGACCAGTTTTCAGATAATTCCCAGTATGCTTCTGCCTCCATTGCACTGCTGATATTACTTTGGTCTAATTCTTTATTTAGTGAATACTGAATCTTATTGTAAATCAGTCCACCTGACAAGTCTAGTTCAAATGTGTCATGAAGATAATAATTGACTCCCAGCATTGGTTCGCTATGAATGATCCAGCTCTCATTTTCTTGGCCATTAATTAATCCTGTACCGGACTCCAGTCTCAATCTGTTGTTCAGGCTCCAGTCCATGTCTAGGAAGTGGATTGGCATCTCAAACGAAATTTTATGATTCGCCGACCACATGCTTCCTCTATTGATCGGACGCAGTAATTGGCGCAAATTCGTTTCAACTTTACGCTCGTAAATAATATTGTTACGTACGATTTCAGTGGAAAGATCTGTAAAAATAGAGATCCCTGAGTGGGGTTTCTTCAGGTAATACTGTAAGCCCAGCTCATGTTCATATGCTGGAGTAAGTTCTGGATTGCCACTAAAGTAGCGAAGCGGGTCGGTGTTATCCGTGAAGGGTTGTAACTGTTGCAGAGAAGGTTCATGGGCCTTTGTTCCGTATCGCACCGAGATAGATCCGATCCTGTTGAATTCTTTTGAGATCGTCACATTTAGTATAGCATATGTAAATCGAGAGCGAATACTCTGCTCGCGGGCTGATATAGCCCCTCGCCGGAATGAATGTTTGGCAGCTATTTTGGTCCAAATCCACCATGACCGATCAGCAGATCTCAGCGAAAGTTCGATGCCAGAACGCCAGCTCTCGGAGTATTGTCTGTATTTACGGCTAAGAGATGGGTCAACAATATTATGCGTGTCTATCAAATCAAAATATGTCTTGTCCCGCCGGTTGAGAGATGTGTTTCGATGCAAGTAAATAGACAGATTCCTTCGAGCAGAGATAGGTTGCAAAAGTTCAATGCGCTGACCAAAGGTGGAATGATTACGATGCAACTCTTGTTTTTGATGTAACTCATCGCGATGCCTTACATCTCCCTCATGGAAGCCTGTGTCAGAAACAAGGCTGACAATACCATCTCCTTCATCAACATTCGCTGTACTCACAGCGATAATGCTACGTCCTTTGGGGGATATCCTTTTTCTCCAAACCAGTTTTGCTTGAGCACTCAATGCATTCTGTTCATCATTGGTGTTGGCAGTTGCGCCATTTATCAATACCCCAAACGAATTTCTGATTTGCTCCAAATCAGAAAGCTTAGCTACAGAGTGGTTGTTTGATAGTGTTCCTTCAAATTTTAGGTCATGGCCTTCTTCTATCCTAATATCCGTGTGCAGCATCACCATATGTCTTAGATCGCTGTTCCTGTAAATTCGAGATTCATCACCGAATACTGTACGTCCAGTGCCTAAAATCTCTTGACGCAAGATATCCATGTCACGGGTATTGGAATAATTAGTCAGGAAATAGCTACCATTGATTGAAGAGTTTTCACCTGTGCTGTAGTCTAAGTTAACACCTGCTCCCAGCGATTCTGAAATCCCATCATCCGGTCGATTGATCATCTCGATTCCCTGGAAGCTACGAAGTTGATTTGGACTAAACCCGGGCCTGTTCACATTATCTGCATTTCCAATTACGGCTAGTTGTTTAAGCTGAGAAAATCGAAATACACTCGCACGGTTAAAGTATCGAATGTGTTGATTTGAGGGGGTTGCTCCTAGCCCGCCGGTAGTATGACCGAATGCACCACGTCTTGCTTCTTCAGTGAGTGTCAGGTTCAGAGCTTTTTCTTCCTGTCCATCTGGTACACCCGTTAATTCTTCTTTTCCAGAAGGTTTATCAAACACTTGAACTTTTTCTACGGCATCCGCAGGCAAGTTACGTGTAGCGATAGTATAATCAGCACTGAAGAACTCTTTACCGTCTACCAGAACAGTTGAGATCCTTTCCCCATGCACGAAGATAGCACCGGACTGTCCTACTCGAACTCCGGGTAGTTTGGCCAGCATGTCTTCAACCATATCTTGGGGGCGTATAGAAAATACCATCGCATCAAATTCAATTGTATCTCCGCGAACAACGTAGGGTAAACGTTCTGAGGTTACAACAAACTCCTCTAAGGCCTGGACTTGTGGACTCATAATTACTTGGCCAATATTGACGTCGTAGCCCTGTATCTCGAAATCAAGTAGAGTCATTTGCATTCCTATGTGAGAGGCCTGCAAAATGTAGAGCCCAGAAGGCAAGTTCCTGATTAGGAAAGCGCCATCGTTATGAGACGTTCCGAATTGAACAAGTGTTGAATCTACTTGGGATAAAACTACAATGGCTGCCTGAGAGAGTGCGGTTCCTATTGAATCTGTAATCAGACCGGTTACGGCAAAGCTATCCTGTGCGTGAACAAAACGAACAGTGACAGGCGATAGCGTAGCTGCCAGTAGTATACATTGAACAGTTCTTCTGCCGAGAGTAATCATTTAGTTCAGTGAATGCGATGCCAAGATCACACATTTTCTCTGAAAAACAATCCACAAGCAAACCTACAAAGGTTATGCTACACTGCAGGCAGTTTGGAGCTTGTTGTGGAAAAACAAGGCTCGAGAGCTTATAAAGGGAATTATCATTCCCCCCGTTTGATAATTACCATTCTGCCCTCCTCTATATCACGCAACTGCCTCTCCATGCTACGCTGCTCTTTTTCATCATACTCTTTTCTTAACTGACGATACCCCTGATTGGACATGTTATGTCCCCTGGTTGGCGGCAAAATTTTTTTCGAAACCAGATCCATTTCAATAGATTCGACGGTGTAGCTTTCGCCATTTGCCTCATCACTAAGAATCAAGATCAGTCCAGGCAAACCTCCATATAGCCCGGGGCCAGCCGGAACGAGAATGTCAGGAGTAAACCATGCTTCAATGGTTGACGAGTCTGTTATTGCCGTAGCATTCAGGACACGATATCCCATATGTACGCGTTCTTCAGTGCTTAGACGCCATGAGATGGTCGGCAATTGATCACTTACGAGAGCTAGCTTGCTGCCAATTACGCGAGATTCAATGTATGTCGAATTTTCCAAATTCACAAACGTTGTGTCAATATGCTCCCGCCCCACTGTTATGGGGTGCTTGCCTGGTTCAAAATGCACCTTATCAGTTGGATACATCAAAGAGGATGTTGGAGAAAAAGCCATATTTCGGGATATCGTTGCATGTGTCGCGGGTGGGATATATTCCACGCCAAATGCATCACTGGTTGCCTCTTTATATTCGTAAAAAGTACCAAATTCCAACGAATATGTATGTGCGTACCGCACGGTACCCATTTGTGCTGAAGCCGTGACGGGAATCAGCAAGATAATCATCAAAAAAAATCTTAGCATTTTTAGAGGTTTCTAAGTGAGGGGGAGCATCCTCACTAGAGCGTGAACAAAAACAATAATCCAATGAAGATGAAATAAAGGACTATATAGTCATCTTGGCGACTCGCAAAATCCGAAAATGACAGATCTTAGGAGCTTTTATCCAAGATCAGTTACGAATTATTATTTGCAATCATCTTTATCGCAACTGGCAAATTGGTCCCCAGAGTCATTACTGCATCCATAATAGAATCCTTTCCTGCACTCAAGTTCTGCAACACATTCCTCCCATCTTTCTTTTTGTTCATCGGATGCATCGGCAGTTTTTACGCACTCGGGGATACGTTTAGTTGAGGTATACGAGTTCCGTGCCCCCCAGCGATAGCAGAGCAGATTGAGAGTGGATGACTCCTTCGGATAATCTGATAATCCGTGAAGGACAGAGAGAAGGAGATTCGATGTGCGAATCCTCCATTGAAGTATAAGTGGACGACTGGTGACTCTTTGAGATTGTCGAAAGATCAGCAGTCACCAAAATATCATGAAGATCAGATAATTGACCGAAAGAAGATGGAATGAATCCTGCAAGAGAAGAGTAAAAAAAATTGAATAACATGATAGATGGGTTCTAAGTGAGGGTTATCAGTGAAAAATGTGTAGTTGCTGGAGTTTTAAGCATGGATAAAAACAAACATAATCTACTTCAATGAGTGTAGAGCAATAATAATGCCAAAGACACAATCAGTACTACAATGAAACAACATAGCTAACCTAATATAGTAAAAAAACATAGAAATGGGGATTATCAGGTACGGATGCAGAACTTAACCAATCTTTAACATAAAAACTGCTTATGGAGCGCCCGAGAGCAGATTAGGGTCAATTTCATGTCCATTAGGGAACTGCCGAACTTGGTGTTTTTCAGTTCAGTCGACTGTGATTACGGGGGCAGTAGTCGCGGATCAATGTCTGAGGCTTTGTAGATCTCGCGCTCCAAAGTAATTCGCATATGGATGACCTCTTCTTCCTTAGAGTATTTAGGTGTAGATCGTGCGCTATTGCGGGGACAGACGACTACGAGTCATAATCTCAGGGTTAGGTTATTCTTTTTTGTCGCAAGTGGGCTCGAATTATCTGCACGACTTGATAGACGACTACGGTGATAAACAAATGCCCTTCGGCGCGGTGTTCGATCTGAAGGGGATAAGTTCGCGGATAACGCATTTGCACAGAGGGGAGATCCATGGCTTTTAGGTTGACTTCCGCGCGCCCTTCTATGCTACGTTAGCATGCCGAGACCACATTGTACCGAAAACTTCAGATTCTCTTGGACGAGAACAGAGATGTGCCGATTTGATTAGAGAGAAAGTCTCAGTTGAAGTATCATACGATAGAAAGGGCCTCTACAAAACGTTGACGATTGAAGATTTGCAAATCTTCAATTCCTTCCCCAACCCCGATATATTTGACGGGCACCTTGAATTCGTTTGAGATCCCAATAATGATACCTCCTTTGGCAGAGCCATCCAGTTTCGTGACAACTAGGCCGGTGACCTCAACACTTCGTGTAAATTCCTCGGCTTGACGAATTGCATTTTGACCAATTGTGGCATCAAGTACCAGCAACACTTCATGAGGCGCTCCGGAGACTTGGCGTCCCATCACTCGTTTGATCTTTGCCAACTCATCCATGAGTCCAGTTTTCGTGTGTAGGCGTCCTGCGGTATCAATAATAGCTACCTCGGTAGAACGTCGGACAGCAGATTGGACGGTATCAAATGCCACGGCAGCGGGATCTGCGCCATGTTTTTGCTTGATGATATTTACCTGTGCCCGTTTTGCCCAGATTTCCAGTTGCTCAATCGCCGCGGCTCGGAAGGTATCACCTGCTCCAATGAGTACACTGCGACCAGCCTGCATATAGCGCCAGGCCATCTTCCCGATTGTTGTGGTTTTCCCTACTCCATTGACACCCACCACCATGATGACATGGGGATTATTTTCAAGTGGGGCATCAAAATCTAGGGGATGATTGGGAAGGTTCTTTTCCAGAAGCCCGGCAATCTCATCATGGATCAGGGCGTGTAATTCCTCAGATGAGGTATATCGGTCTCTGGCTACTCTTTTCTCAATCCGACTGACAATATCCAGAGTGGTTTTAATGCCAACATCACTGGTGACCAGTGCTTCTTCAAGGTCATCAAGAACTACTTCATCGATCGTACGCTTTCCTTTAATCAGGCGTCCGATTTTGTCGAAGAGGCCTTTACGGGTTTTTTCCAGCCCTGATTCCAGTCGCTCTTGATCCTGAGCCCTTGATCTTTTGAAGAAGCTCATGATTCGGTCGAATTATTACGCAGGTTCAAAAGTCTAGCTGCATAAATTAGCAGAGATACCACAAGAAGTCCCACCGTTCCCCAGATAAATATATCCATTACGATTGCGTCCGCCTTTAATAGTCCAAGTATGAATGTGGCTCCAATGGCCGTTGTGGTAACCTTGCCGACTAGGTTACTCATGTGAATACGCCCCAAGCGGTGAGTCAGAAAAGTACCACCCGCTACAATGAGTACATCACGTATCACAATAGCTCCCAAGAACCAGAATGGCAATAGATTCTTCCAGACAAGTGCGGCACCTAACAAAACGACTGAAAATTTATCAGCGGCCGGATCTAATATCTTTCCCCAACCAGAAATGGTATTTGTACTTCGAGCAATCATTCCGTCCAGAAAGTCCGTAAATCCAGCCATGAAAATCAGAATCAGGCTCCTGCTTACCGGCCCATCCATCAAAATGATGACAGCGGCAGTAGCAGCAAGTGGGATGCGGCAAATGCTGAGTATGTTGGCAAATGTCCAGAAAGGGCCCAGCATGTGGAGTGATTGGACGAATATTTAATGGAGATTACACGCAAGTGTTCGCTTGAACATTTGTGCAATGTGTCTATGTTGTGCCACACATTTTGGTATAAATGCCCGGGATTGACGTAGCTACACAGGTAGAAGTATTTCAATTTGGAATTTCAGGAGCCCGTGAAGTGTGATGTATGAATCCGGGATTCATACACATACCAAACCTTCTAATTCTCAATCAAGCTAATAACTCTCATACGAAATAGTCCACAAAAGGTACCATCGGAGTGCCAATATCCATTAAGTCGAAAATTCCAACAGAAAAAGCATTTTTTAATTCAGTTTTTTCTTTTCGGTCAGGGCTCGCTGATTTTCTATCGTTGTGGTGGGAACTCCTGCAATTCAAAAAAACGGCCGGTTACTTTAGATGAGGTTCGGTTGGTCCCCCGATAAGTCCAGTTGGACCAGTTGGAGAAATCTCACGTATATTTGGCAATAATTCTTGTGTTCAATCCACTCGGAGAATATGATCTCCGAAAGATAAAGACAGAAACGTCCACGGTGGAACCACCGAAGTCTTGGTTTGTCCAATCATCACAGAAGAAAAACACAATCCTTTTCTGCCGAAAAAACTGAACGTGCAACCTCTTCGTGCTCAATAGCTGGAATAACTCGTTAGAGTTGTAAAGAACTCTCCCACAGGTGTATCCAAATTGTTAACCGTATACCATGACTGTACAATCCGCCCCAAATCATTGGATTGATGCCCTAACACCTGAACGGGCATCTGTACTTGTCCAGGTTT
>JAPOTE010000105.1 GCA_026709335.1 Bacteroidota bacterium
ATACATTATTATGGCATTTCCTCCCAGTTCATGACTCCTATTTTGCATCATCCTCATCGTATCCTCGTGACCGGAGGCGCCGGCTTCATCGGCACAAATTTCCTGCACCTGATCGTTCCAAAACTGCCCGAAACCACCATCGTGAACCTTGATAAATTAACTTATGCAGGTAACCTCCAGAACCTCCAAAAAATCGAGAATGCGACGAACTATACATTTGTTCACGGAGATATTTGCGATTTGGATCTTTTGCAGCGCCTCTTTGCAAAATATCAATTCACAACCGTGGTTCATTTTGCGGCTGAAAGCCACGTAGACCGATCCATTCATTCCCCGATAGAGTTTGTCCAATCAAATGTGGTAGGAACAACGAGTCTTTTGCAGGTTGCGAAAGACTCTTGGGATCAACCCCCATCGAATATATCAAAGCATAGATTTTTGCATGTCTCTACGGATGAGGTTTTTGGAGCTCTGGGAGTCACTGGGAAATTCTCAACTGATACCCCTTATGCTCCCCGCTCGCCCTATGCAGCATCAAAAGCTGGTGCAGACCACCTTGTTAGAGCATATGCCGAAACCTATAATCTTCCGATTATCATATCAAATTGCTCCAATAACTACGGACCTTACCAATTCCCGGAAAAGCTTATTCCTTTAGCCATTGTCCGAGCTTTAGGAATGGATCGAATCCCAGTATACTCTAAAGGGGAAAACGTCCGAGACTGGCTTCATGTTCAAGATCATTGTAATGCATTGATGCGCATACTTCAGTACGGTATATGCGGAGAAACCTACTTGGTAGGAGGCTCGGAAGAATACTCAAACCTTGAACTACTACGAATACTACTTTCCATCGTTGATGAAGAACTGGGGCGGCCTTCGGGAAGTAGCCTGGATCTTATTACATTCGTTAAGGATCGACCTGGACATGACTTCCGTTATGCAATCGATGCAAGCAAATTGGGTACTGAACTGGGGTGGACTCCGAACCATGGCATATCGGAAGGCTTACGTGCAACCGTTCAATGGTATCTGTCAAATGAATCTTGGCTTCAGGCAGTCATGGATGAGAGCTATCGCACGTACCTTAAAACCCAGTATACATCTATATGAAGCTACTGCTGTTTGATATTGACGGAACACTGCTCAAACCCATTCATTCAGGCCGCAAACACATTGAATACGTGTTAAAAGAGCTTTGTGGAAGATCCATCTCAACAGAGGGAGTAGCTTTTTCTGGTCGTACAGATCCCCAAATCTTTGATGATACCCTGCGTAAGGCTGGATTCGGCCCGAAAGAAATCAGTGATCTGATACCAGTTGCACTCAAACATTATACCGATCACGCAACTTATGTACCCGAAGAAGTAGATTTATCCGACGGTGTGATCGAACTTCTCGCATACTTGAAGCAACAGCAACACGTACAACTTGCACTTCTAACGGGCAATGTCCGAGTTACTGCATATCGAAAACTGGCTGCTGTTCAACTCGATCATCTATTTCCATTTGGAGCATTCGGATGTGACCATGCCGACCGTAATAAACTCCCCGCCATAGCAGCTCGTCGGGCAGTTGAATATTGTGGGGCAAAGTTCATAGGCAAGAATATTGTTATTATTGGCGATTCCATCCATGACATTGCGTGCGGCCGAGAAATCGGAGTCCTAAGCGTTGCCGTAGCAACAGGATTTACAAGTTACCAAGATCTCAAGTCTGAAAACCCCGGTGTGCTACTTCACGATCTCACAAATATTGACGACTTTCGTGCCTCAGTGGGAGTCTGATTAGTGATCTCAGCGGATGAATCCTGTACCGTGTTCCGATTCCGTCTATGCATGATTGCGCACGATCGAAGTTTAGCGAGTGCAAGAAAATGACAGCACTCAAAGGTGCTTGGAACTCAACTCGTGAGACAAAGAGCGAAGAGAAATTGCTTCCTTCGAAGGAGTTTGGTCTGGAGCGTTAGTAGGTTCAGACTTCCGTATATCGAGGGTCAAACCTCATGCCCTTTATAATAGGATGCAATCAACCAGGATTCAGGCGAAATGAGTGTGTCTGTGTTTGATCTTTCCCCTCGCCTGTAAATCCATGAACAGGAACACTTGGATAACGAAACTGTCAAATAACCACTTTGCATCTGATTGCAATGACTGAATATCTACGTCCAGACGTTTCCCACGTACCAGACTTTGTTGATGATCGGGGCCCTGCCGAATATTTTCATGGGAGGAAGCGCATACTGGGAAACTTTAACAAACTTATCCAACAAT
>JAPOTE010000063.1 GCA_026709335.1 Bacteroidota bacterium
GGGAAAGGGTTTAGTCAAATTTGGGGGCCATTTGCTCGCGCTCTTCCCCACTCGTTTCCATTACCCTCAACCGAGCCTCATACTGCTCGATTTAAGGAGAATTCTCCCATAGAAACAAAGCAATCAATTGAGCGAGGGAGTAAGCGATTGATCGATCTGCAGCGTGTCGATGGCGCCTGGGAAGGCGAGATGACCTGGTGTCCCATGCTTACTGCACAGTATGTGCTTCTTCATTATATCATGGGGCGCAAACTTTCTCCCGAGCGCCGCCGGAATATCCTTCGTTCCTTTGAGTATACCCGTCTGCCGAATGGTACTTGGGGGATGCATGATCATTCTCCCCCTCATTTATTTGTTACTACATTGGTCTACGTTGCCGCCCGGTTACTGAATGTTGAACGAGATGCCCCCCTCATCACACATGCCAGACAATTTCTACGAAGAGAAGATGTGGTCGAAATTCCAAGTTGGGGGAAATTTTGGCTCGCGACTCTAAACCTGTATCAGTGGAAAGGTGTGAATGCTGTTTTACCAGAATTATGGAGTCTACCACGCTGGATTCCCCTACATCCCTCCAACTGGTATTGCCATACTCGTTTAATCTACATGGGGGTGGCAGTAATTTATTCCCGTCGGTTCCAGGTGTCTGTCACACCCTTGATTGAATCGCTACGAGAAGAATTATTTCCCCAAGGGTATGACAACATTAATTTTTCTAAGGCACGAAATCGTTTGCGTCCAGATGATTTATATGCGCCACCGGGATTTTTACTACGTGTAGGGTACCGACTCGCTCACATATTTGATAAATTTCACAGTAAACTCTTTCGCTCTCGTTGTACTAAGAATCTAATCCAACGAATCAAATGGGAACTCCAAACCACTACTCATACGAGTATCTCTCCAGTTAGCGGGTTTCTGAATATTCTATCCTTGTGGTTATACGAACCGACGAATTCGGATGGCCAACAGGCATTTGAAAAACTTGATGACTGGATATGGGAAGATGAGGAGTTGGGGACACGGGTAACTGGAGCCCGCAGTTCATCATGGGATACAGGATTTGCTCTTCAAGCGTTCTCGACGATACGTGAATTAGATGGCGTTCCTGATGCTTTGAAGCGCGGAGTTAACTTCTTGCGTGAGCAACAAATCCGCACGACATTTGAAGGATTTGAGGAGTTCTATCGTATCGATCCTAAAGGTGGTTGGTGTTTCCCCGGTGGATGGCATGGATGGCCAGTATCCGATTGTACCGCGGAGGCAGTTCTTGGTATCCTGACCGTAGATCCCCAAGCAATGAGCAATCAGCAGGTAGAGGAAGCTGCTACATTCATGCTACGCCGACAGAACCCTGATGGGGGGTTTGGTAGTTATGAACGACGGAAATCCACATTTGGTCTTGAGTGGTTAAACCCGGCAGAGATGTTTGGTGATTCCATGACCGAGGTTTCGTATGTAGAATGCACGGCATCATGTCTTGCAGCTTTTGCAGCATGTCAGATTCATTTCCCCAAGATCAAAAACCAACAGATAGTAAGTGCCGTCTCATCTGGAGATGATTGGCTTCGGCGGACACAAGAAGAAGATGGATCATGGCGCGGAGTATGGGGAATTCAATATATCTATGGCACTCTTTTTGGAATCAGAGGTCTGATTGCAGCGGGTGCCGGTCCGGGTGATCCTGCGATTCGCCTAGCATGTCGATGGTTATTGGAACATCAAAGAGAAGACGGCGGGTGGGGGGAGCACAATAGTGGTAGTTTAACAGGCCAATATATTCAGCATGTAGAAAGCCAAGTAATCCAGACTGCATGGGCATTGATGGCACTTCTTGAAGCAGAAAACCCAAACTGGAATGCGATTACCGGTGGTGTACGCTTTCTAATTGAATCTCAGAATGAGGATGGAACATGGCCAAAGCAGGATATGGTTGGGGTTTTCTTCCGAACGGCTCTGCTTGATTATGCTTTGTATCGCCAGTATTTTCCATTACATGCACTTGGTCTCTATGAGCAACGTCGGAAAGAACGACAGAACTTGGTAAAATCTTCCTCAATTCAACTCAATGGTTCGACTACGAGTGAGGCTAATTCGAAACTCTCACACGCGATTCACTCTGGTAATTCTATAACTCCTTCAAAACAACCAGTCAAGCAGTCAAAATTTGCATAATCTTCTGAGTTACATTGGACGCCTAAACCTTTACTCACAACAATTGCGATAGAACCATTATGTGGATCACCACCGGCGGCAGAAGTTGACACCGATACTGTTTGCATTCCTCGAAGGAAAGAAGGTCGAGCGCAAGAGTATTGTAGAGCCGACCAAGTCGTGTAGGCGAAGATACAGAGAAAGCTCGAACCAAACGAATCGTAGACGGAAGAAAGTGGGTGATGGAAGAGTTATCGAGGCTGTGTCGTGCCGTGGGAGTTCCGAAAATTGCAACAGATGATTCTCCCGAAGTAGCTCCGTATGAAGATCGCAAGTCCACCGAAATGAAGGCGTTAAAACTCCTGGGAGTCAAACTCTCCTGATCAAGCGATTCGTCAAACACGTTCTCGCCAGAAAATCAATTCTGGCTAAGTTCAATTTTCAAAAAGCTTCGAATTCCAGGGAATTCTCGTATCCTCAAGAAATCATGGGGTAACTTCCGATACATAAGGGCTTACAGGGCAGGGCTATTCTGCTCTACTGTCACTGCGTGCTGTGTGTATTTGAAAAGTGCTCTTAGGCAGAAAATTAGTTCATGAAATTAAATGATGTCAGTCGTATTTTCAATTCTTCATCTTCCGACTAGATAGATGGTGAAGCTATTGAAAGCGGGTTAATTAAATAGATCCATGTACACATATGATTGAAACAGCAATGTTATTCAAAACATATGTGTTTTCTATTGCTTCTTGTAAAATATATGTAATGCTGATTATTAGTGGCCACTATAGTCGAGGCTAAGGACTAGGGGCAGGCACCACCCAAGTGGGGTTTTTTCGTCCTTCATATCCAAAAATGATCGATGGTGCCAGAGCTTTAACGGAGATTAAATTATGCAAAGCGTGTGGAAGAGTTGGTTCTCGAATAGCCTTCAAAACATATAACAAAATAAATTGGGTGGTTTTGAGCATATGTTTACAGTATCGAAGCCTTGTTTGGGTGCCCTAAATATATGTGGATCTCTCGCCATACTCCAAGCACATATATTTCCTGTTCTGCCACTTGGATAGTGGTATTCCCTCCAAAACCTATTTTTCACTATCTCATTTTGTATTCTGTATATTCTGATGCATTTTTGATAAATCACAACCATAAATACTATGAATCGTTTGATCTGGGCTTCCCTTGTTGCAGCACTCGGCGGATTATTATTTGGTTTTGACACAGCGGTCATTTCGGGAGCTGAGGGGGCATTGCGGAATATATATGATCCAACCTACCAGCGCCTGAGCTCTTTTTTTGGTACCCCTGCCTTCTGGCATGGAACCCTCGTTGCAAGCGCATTAGTCGGTACCATCATTGGCTCCCTTGCCTTTGCCAAGCCGGCGGATCGTTATGGGCGCCGCCCCATGCTAATGACTATGGGAATTCTCTACCTCGTATCCGCGCTCGGTAGTGCGGTGGCATGGAATGCAGAATCATTCACAATCTTTCGCCTCATTGGCGGATTGGGAGTTGGCGGAGCCTCAGTAATTGCCCCGATGTATGTAGCTGAAATTGCACCAGCCAATATGCGTGGACGGCTTGTCGCAATGGTACAACTCAATATTGTACTTGGCATCCTGGTTGCTTATCTATCTAATTTTATTATTGCATCCTATGAACTCGGTAATGTTGAATGGCGATGGATGTTCGGAGTAGAAGCCGTTCCTGCACTTGCATTCACACTACTACTCTTTACAAATCCGAGAAGCCCCAGATGGCTTGTGGCCCAAGGTCGAGATGACGAAGCCAAAGATGTATTGCAGATGATTGGCGGGGATAAATTTGATATCTCAGATGAGCTTAATGCTATCCGCACCTCGCTTGTAGAAACTCGCCATCATCTTACTGAAAAGTTTTTCCAACGCAAATATCTAACTCCAATTCTCCTGGCAATAGCGATTGCTGCCTTCAATCAGCTTTCTGGAATTAATGCATTGATTTACTATACTCGCAGGATCTTTGAAATGGCGGGAGCATCCGGCACATCAGCTCTTCTACAGTCTATAATTATTGGTGGAGTTAACCTGACCATGACTGCTGTGGCCCTAACAGTTATTGATAAGCTAGGACGAAAAAAACTGATGCTTGTAGGATCTGTCGGCTATATTCTGAGCTTGGGAGCCACGGCTATTGCATTCTATACCGATACGACCGGCCCTGTCGTTTTAGCAAGCTTGATTGTGTTTATTGCCTCTCATGCATTTGGCCAAGGAGCGGTAATCTGGGTATTTATTGGTGAAATTTTTCCCAACAACATACGAGCACGTGGACAAAGTCTAGGCAGTTTTGTACACTGGATCATGGCCGCAATTATTTCCCTAACGTTTCCAATGATTGCCGAGGTATCAGGCGCAAATATTTTCGCATTCTATGCATTGTGTATGATTGGGCAACTTTTATGGGTCATCTTTGTGATGCCAGAAACAAAAGGAATCCCGCTTGAAGAAATGAACAAAAAACTCGGAATAGACTAATCTACCTATGCTCTCGTTACTTGATTTCATTGTGATCACCATCTACCTGCTTGGCATTGCTGTTCTGGGGATTCAATTAGGCGGGCGCCAGCGCTCAACAGATGACTATTTTCTAGGAGGCCGAGACCTTCCCTGGTGGGCTGTCTGTTTTTCTGTTGTGGCGACTGAAACCAGTACGTTGACAATTATTGGTGTTCCTGCAGTTGCATATGGGGGAACCATGATTTTTCTTCAAATCACAGGGGGATATCTACTAGGACGTATCGCTGTAAGCTTACTTTTCCTTCCGCGTTACTTTAAGGGCTCCATGAGCACTGCATATGCCTATCTCGGAGAAAGATTCGGGGATCGTATGCGCTCAACAGCATCTGTCACCTTTATGGTGACAAGGCTATTGGCCGATGGAGTACGTCTATTTGCAACCGCCATTCCCATCAAGGTCATCGCTGATTCAGCAGGAATGAGTTTTATGGGCGAACCAATTTCATATGGCCAAATAATACTTCTACTTGGAGTGATTACTGCTGTCTATACTATGGTCGGGGGAATACGGGCAGTCATCTGGATTGATGTTGTACAAATGGTTCTATATCTGTTGGGGGGGATTCTGTGTGCTGTTTTACTGATTAATGGACTACCAGAAAACTGGCTTCAGTTAGCCGCACAGGAACATAAGTTTACCTTCATTAACCTTGGGTTTGATATCCCCTTTACGGAGTGGATCACTCAGCCATATGTCGCAGTCACTGCAATTATAGGAGGAGCAGTGTTTTCGATGGCATCGCATGGTACGGATCAATTAATCGTTCAGCGATTATTAACTTGTAGAAACCTTAGAGATAGCCAGCGTGCATTGATTGGTAGTGCGGTAATGGTTGCACTACAGTTTACGCTGTTTCTCGTGGTAGGCGTTTTACTTTGGATTCACTATGGCGGCTTAACTCCCCAAGAATTGGGATTAAGTCGTGGAGATGAAGTATTTCCACGTTATATCATTGAAGGCTTACCTGCAGGGCTTTCAGGATTACTTCTAGCTGGCATCTTGGCGGCCGCAATGAGTACATTATCCTCCTCACTCAACTCTCTAGCATCATCTTCAATGCTGGACTTAGGGGAGAGATTTATCAAAAAAACCATCAGCGATACTCGCAGATTATTTTTATCTAGGGGGCTTACCTTGTTTTGGGCAGGCCTCTTCATTGTATTTGCAAGCCTGTTTGAGAATACAGAAAATCCAGTCGTTGAACTTGGACTGGCTATCGCGTCATTTACTTACGGAGGTCTGTTAGGCGGGTTTTTACTCGGAATAATTATCAAACAGGCACGTGAATTAGACGCCGTCATTGCATTCTCCCTAACTATTTTTACTATGGTACTTGTTATTTTTGGAGTTTGGCATAGTCCAACTGAAGGTTGGATGTTCGTGCTCAACCCTACAGACTCAATGATTGAAGCTGGTGGGTTACGCCAGATCGCTTGGCCGTGGTATACATTGATTGGCAGTGTTTTTTGCGTTTTCTTAGGTTTTTTGCTCTCGCTTCGGCATAAATTTATGAACATCTGATCTTCATGCGATTCTTTCAGGAAACTGAAATTAGATACCTGTTTTCCTCCTTTCGAAAGTTGATCAGTGTCAAACTTGGCATATTCATATTGCTGGTTGTGCTCACTACACTGGCATTTAAGCAGGGAAGTCGACCTGAAATTTCGGCTTCAGTAGGAAATCGATGGCAAAAAGAAACTTTGATTGCCGAGTTTGAATTCCCTATTTATAAATCTGAAGACTCCCTCCGGGTAGAGAGACAGCGTATACGTGCTACGATTGAGCCCATATTCTACACATTTCCCGGAGCTTGGCAACAAACGCGGGAAGCGGCCGATTCTATCACCTTGGCTTTGGATAGAGCACTTGCTGCCTACACCGACTACCTATCTGGATCGATGAGAGATACGATTGCATCCGGCAATGATCCAGAGCTTGTTCGCTTATCCGAAAGTACGATTGAGGATTCGCTCCTGTTTGTAAATTTACGCCGTGAGGTGCCCCTTCGACTTGATGACTCCGAGTGGAGTATACTCGGCTGGGATTATGCCCGACGTAGCCCAGACATTCAAACAGCTTCAAGACTCGAATCTGATGGCGCTCCTCTTTTTGAACGTATTTTGAGTGGGGTTGTAAGTCGAAGCCAGCGTCTTCAACTTCAAGGAGTCGTGGATATTCCTGTGGACTCTATTTATGGATCCTATCTTGTTATTCGAGATACTCTGGAGCAAACATTTAACCGAAAACCCACTGCAACTGCGATTGATCAAAACGATGCCTATCAACGAGTTCAGGTATGGCTTGAAGAAACGGTACTCCTGGAGGACTCACTGCTTGCCCCGACCACAATCACCCAGTTCATTGAAGCCGTCTTTAAACCGTCACTGATATATCAGATCAACCCAACAGAATTGCGTAGAAGAGAGGCAGAATCTCAAGTTTTACCCGTTCGGGGCATGGTGGCGGAGGGGGAAGAAATTGTACGAAATGGGGAGCTTATCACACCGGAGATCAAGCAAAAACTGGATTCTCTGGAACGTAGCCAAGAAAGTGATTTACCCGAAGTCCAGAGCCGATTACAGTTACTTGGACAGTTATTATTGTCATTAACGATCATCGGAATTTTTGCACTATTCTTGAGAACCGCGCGCCCAACCATCTTTTCTAGTAATAAATCTGTTACTATCCTTGCGGTGCTTTATGCTGGAACCGTCATCGTGTTTGGTGCGGTGATCCGCCTTGTCCCTGTAGAATTCATGTACGCAGTACCGGTTGTCATCGTATCGGTTCTGCTAACAGTTATTTTTGATTCGCGGCTCGCATTATTGAGCACGCTTATACTGGCGGTGATTGGGGGATTCTTGTTAAACTCCGATTTTACGTACACGTGGGCAACCCTTGTGGGTGGCGCTGTTGCGATTATTAGCGCCAGAGATTTACGCAATCGAGGACAACTGTTTCTGACAGCTGCATATGCCTTTGGTGGATATGCAATGGCTCTTTCGACCGTATGGCTGTACGAGGGGGGAGCCTGGCCACAACTACAAGAACACCTTATATATGCAGGAGTGAGTTCTTTTTTGCTCGTAACAGCGAACCCCTTTCTTTGGGTACTGGAGCGTGTTTTTGATGTTACAACGGATTTACGGCTCTTGGAACTCTCCGATACCAATCACCCCTTACTCAGGGAGTTGATGAAACAGGCCCCCGGAACCTGTAATCATTCGATTCAGGTATCCAGCTTAGCCGGTTCTGTAGCAGATGAGATTGGTGCAAACACCCTGTTAACTCGAGTAGGCGCACTGTATCATGATGTAGGCAAACTTACTTCCCCAAAATATTTTATCGAAAATCAAGCGGGGGGAATCAATCCTCATGATGAATTATCTCCGGTGGAGAGCGCCAAAATCATTATCGATCATGTGTCAAACGGACTTGAACTTGGACAGCGCTATCGCCTTCCTGCAAGAGTATTACATCTCATTGCATCACATCATGGAACAACTAGGACAGAATATTTCTTTCAAAAAGCAATTGAGCAAAATAATACGGGATTGACTGACCTGGACGAAAAGGCCTTTAGGTACCCTGGTCCACGACCGAGTTCCAAGGAAGCTGGCATCTTAATGCTTACAGATACTGTGGAAGCAGCGAGTCGAACCATGCAAAATGTAACGGGAGAAAAACTACAGGAACTCGTAGATCGATTAATTACGCATAAAGTCGCAAGTGGCCAATTGGACAATACAGGTTTGACCTTTCGGGACGTTTCCAAGATCAAAAAAGTCTTACTGGAACAACTTCTAGCGATACATCATGTTCGCATCTCTTATCCCAATGTAGATAATGATTAGGGAAATCAGCCAAGTAGTATAGGGTAGCACTTTGGACTATCATGAAGGCAAGAAACACCTGGGAACAGGAAGATCTGCTACGGTTCGTAAACCTGGAGATGCGTTGAGAACATGCGGGATTGCATTTACCAAAGCTGCAACGGTAGCCGTATCACCAAAAATCCCCCCCTCAATGACCAAATTAATGGGGGGATCGCCATCTACAACTACACGGTCTTCAGGTTGCTGTGCACCTACATACATTCGCAAATCCAGTGATACGGCAAGGTGATCATTCAAATATGCCTCAGCAGTGTGCTTGATTCCTGCTACTCTGCCAGGCCGTACAGTTAAATAGGGGGTCTCTACCTCCACTTCGGAAATAACTGGTTCCAGAAGTTCGGAAAATTTTTTAATTGGCCAGCCTAGGCCATGCATAACCAGTCTCAGAGATTCAATCAGACCAATATGCCCGAAGCCACCCTCCGCCTGTCTTCTTCGAAATTCCTCTACGGTAATTCCAGCACCTACTTTATTTTGAAGTGGTTGGCGCCTCAAACCAGCATCTACACGCCGTTGGACTGTGACAGAACGCACATCCGTGCATACACCAGTGGCGACTAAGGCGAGCACATCCATTGCATAGCCGGGATTAACACCGGTACCAAGAACGGTCACTCTATTCTCCTTTGCAAGAGTATGTAACCTTTCTGCGATCTTTGGATATCTGTCAAAGGGGTAGGGGAGTTCCTCAGTACTGGAAACGATCGATGCACCGACAAGAATACATTGAGTTAACTGCTCCTCAACCTTGGGTATAAAAGAACTTGTTGTATGAACCACAACATCCGGTTTTGTATCGTCAAGAACCTTGTTCGCGTTCGACGAAATGACCACATCAGAAGAAGCGTTGACGAGTGAACCAACGGTTTTCCCGGCCTTGTCAGGATCAATATCAATTGCACCTACCAGTTCTAATTTGCCAGTTTTTGCCTTTTCGAGGATCAACCTCGCCGATCCCTGGCCAATAGGTCCTAATCCATATTGAACGACTCGAATCGGTCGTTTTTTGTCGTTGATCATTGATTATCTGGCTGATTAAAGGAGTATCCAAAATGAGTCGGAGGATTAAAAGTCTCTTTGATCGTGCGAACCGATACCCAGCGCATCAGGTTAGGAGGTGCTCCTGCCTTATCATTAGTTCCAGAGGCTCGTGCTCCGCCAAATGGTTGCTGTCCTACAACCGCACCAGTCGGCTTATCGTTGATGTAGAAATTACCTGCAGCATTGCGTAAAGCATTACTTGCCTGAACAATAACCTGTCGATCCCGAGCAAAGACAGCCCCTGTTAACGCGTATGGAGATGTCTGATCGACAAGAGGCAGAATATCCTTGAACTGCTCGTCTTTGTAAACAAATATCGTAACAACCGGCCCAAAGATTTCTTCGCACATCGTCCGATACTGAGGGTCTGAGGTTAAGATGACGGTTGGTTCAATAAAGTAACCTTCCTCTGAGCTGTAATGACCGCCGGCAATTATCTCTGTATCAACAGATTGTTTGGCTCCCTCAATATAGCTTACAATATTCTGATAGGATTTATGATCAATGACGGCATTGATGAAATTCGAAAAATCTTCAACTGTCCCCATCTTAATCTCATCCAACTGCCCCAGCAAAGCATCTTTAATCATACGCCACTGGGATTCTGGTAAATACACACGTGATGCTGCGGAACATTTTTGTCCCTGATACTCAAAGGCGCCGCGCACTATAGCAGTAGCTACCGCATCGGGGTCTGCTGATGCGTGAGCAAGAATAAAATCCTTACCTCCAGTTTCTCCGACAATGCGAGGATAGGTATCATAGTTAGCAATATTCGCTCCAATCGTCCGCCACATATGCTGGAACGTCTCGGTCGAACCGGTAAAATGAAGTCCAGAAAAACTTGAAGAAGCTAACACTGGATCCCCAATTGCTGCCCCCGAACCAGGGACCATGTTAATCACACCGGGTGGAAGCCCAGCTTCTTCAAGTAACTTGTAAATAAAATATGCCGAATAGATCGAGGTTGATGCAGGCTTCCAGATCACAGTATTTCCCATCAAGGCCGGAGCAGTTGGCAGGTTTCCTGTTATAGAAGTAAAGTTAAAAGGAGTGACTGCAAACACAAAGCCTTCCAAAGGACGATATTCAAGGCGATTCCATACTCCTTGGGAAGAATAGGGCTGCTCCTCGTAGATTTTGGATGCATACTCTACATTGAACCGGAAAAAATCAATGAGCTCGCAGGCAGCATCTATTTCGGCCTGATAGGCATTTTTACTCTGTCCGAGCATCGTAGAAGCATTCAGTACATCCCTCCAAGGCCCTGCCAGTAGCTCTGCTGCTTTTAGAAAAATTGCTGCACGATCTATGAAGTCCAATTCTGACCATGCACGTCGGGCTTCAAGTGCAGATTTAATAGCGTGATGAACCTCTTTGGCACCACACTTGTGGACTTGAGCAAGTCGGTGGCTCAACTCATGCGGGGGGCTGATCTCTTCGAGATCACCGGTATGCAAGGCATCACCGTGAATAAATGCAGGGATTTCCAACTCCGTTTGTTTCAATTCACGAAGTTTTTCCTGTAGGGAAGCGCGCTCGGAAGAACCTGGCGCATAATCTAAGACTGGTTCATTGATTGCAGTCGGTATCACTGGTTTGCTATTGTTCATTTGATGGATTGGTTATGGTAGATTTGATCAACGCGTGTGAAACAGTGTTATACTCCTTATACCCCGGAATCTTTCCAGATCTGGAGTAATCTGATGTATCCCGGATATTCATCACAATTTTACGCCTCATACGTACTAACTGCTGATTCGGTGTCATTCAAAACTTTTATAGCTTGGAGATATTTACGTGGTGCACGAGGAGGAGAGAGCGGAAGTAAATTTTTGCGGTTTATTACTTACGTAGCCATAGGAAGCGTCTCTGTCGGAGTTGCAACATTGCTTCTTGCTCTTGCAGTTGTACGTGGTTTCAGTCAGGAAATTGAAACCAAGATTACAGGATTCGGAGCCCATATACAGATTGAAAGTATTCGGCATACACCATTGAATCAGGCTTCAGAACTAGAAGCCTTGATCAGAGAAGAAACAACCGTTGTCTCGCTTCAGCCCGTAGTCACAGAATTTGTGTTGCTTCGAAGATCTAATCAAGATATTGACGGAGTTGGCTTATGGGGGACAGATCGGCTTCCTGATTACCTGAATAAACATCTTAGCTACGGCTCTGGAAAGCTGGAAGGAACTTCAAGTTCAGCCAGACTTGTTGTCGGTGGTATTCTTGCCAAGAATCTCAACCTAGCGATTGGCGACCAAGTGACATTGCTTTCTACGAGAAATTTGGGGAGCCCGGAAAGCCTCCTTCAAGCACGGCCTCGACTTAAACAGTTTGAAATCACGGGGATTTATGAAACAGCATTGGCAGATTTCGATGAAACCTATGTATTTACGGACATTCACACGGCAAGGCAATTACTTGATTATATGCCGGATGAGGTATCACGTTTTGATGTGATGCTTGAGGATGTCACTTTAGCCCAATCCGTATCTCCACTTCTCGAGGAATCACTGGGACTTGGAATTTTGGTCAGAAGCATTTTTGAGATATATCGCGGATTGTTCGCTTGGGTAGATCTCCAGGAGGCAATTATTCCACTCGTAATTGGTGTACTCATTCTTGTTGCTGCATTTAATGTAATGGGTACACTCCTGATGATTGTTCTGGAAAAAACTCGGGAAATAGGAATACTATCCAGCATGGGAGCTTCGCAGCGAGATATCCAACAACTTTATCTACATGTCGGCTTTTTTGTTGGTGGATTAGGAACTGTCATTGGCTTATTCCTTGCATGGGGACTCGCTACACTGCAATTTCAGTATGGAATTATAGGTTTACCTGCCGAAGCCTACTACATGGACACCGCACCGGTTGCGTTACACCTGACTGATTTTATACTTGTTTCAGTGGTGTCCCTTTTTCTATGCCTTGGAGTATCTTATTTTCCCGCACGTATTGCCTCACGAATGTCGCCTTTGCGTGTACTGAGATTTCGTTGAAAATTCAATGAATGTAAAATTAGCTGCCTAGAATCGAAAATAGATTTGTAGATGATATCCGGTTCGGTCGAAATAAATCAGGGAACCACTAGGTAGTATTTCGTGTAGAGGGCGTCTTCAATACTTTAAGAAGCTCATGTATAGCGAAAACATAATACAAATTAGAGGCTAGTCGCGATAATTGGTACGCTTCTTGGTGTTGTTTTGCCAATGGTTCGACAAGTCGTAAACTCGCTCAAGACCGAGATACGAGAGAATAGAGTCCAGATTCTAGCTAATAGAGTTCAGATAAACGAGAATAAGATCGATATAAAAGAACTCAGAACCGAGGTAAAAGATGTTAGAACTGAATTAAAAGAGCGTCGTCAAGAAGGCAATATGCGGATTGACAGGCTTGGCGAACGAGTTGACCGCCTTGGTGAACAGGTATTTGACTTAAATGAGGAAGTGAAACAATTCAAAGGACAGATCACTAGGATTGAGCAAAGCCTTGAAAAAAAGTGGAGATATAGCTGAGAATACATCTCAGATAGCTTCTTGAATAGAGACTGCCCATTTTGTAAGTGGGAAAATTATTATTCTCTCTGATAACCTTTTGCATAACCCTGAAAATCATTACGCTTGATTTTCAGGGCTTTCGTCTACGTTTACACATAATACAACATGACCTCCGGCAAAAAGAATTTCCAGATCTTACTTGTTCTTGCCTTGGGGTTTTCCCAAATAGTTATTGCTCAGGATTTACGACCAGAATTTAAAGATCAAATCGTGGTTGTACAGTTTGCCCCAGAGATAGCTGTTGAAAATGGAAAAACTGATCATTCAGGAATTAATCGATTACTATTCAAATATCAGGTTCATACCATTGAGCCTGTATATCCGATATTGGATCATATTGAGCCAACACCGAAGATCCGCAAGAATTTACTTGCTCTCCGACGTACGTTTTTTATCCATTATGGTGTGCAGGAAAATCCTCTGAAAATTTCTGGAGATTTTGTGTTAGCACCAGGTGTAGTATATGCCGAGCCGGTGCTAGTTAACCGTATGTATGGATCGATTTCTCAGGAAATTCCGAACGACCCTTTGTATCAAGAACAGCAATCATACTTGAATCTAGTTCAATTGCCGGAAGCTTGGGATCTGGCCAAATCGGAAAACGTCCCGGGAGAAGATACAGCGCGAGTAATTATTGCTATTGTAGACACCGGAGGAGATTGGGATCATGAGGATTTACTCGAGAATGTGTGGATCAATGAAGATGAGGTTCCAAACAATGGGATTGACGATGATAACAACTCATACATTGACGACATCCATGGAATTAATCTCGGCAATATGGATGAGATGGATAATGACCCCGCGCTACCCGAAGAATGGCCTATGGAGTATGCACATGGCACTACAGTAGCTGGTGCTGCAAGTGCAGTCACCGACAACGAAATAGGAATTTCTGGTGCAGCCTGGAATGCAAGCCTGATGCATATAAATGTACTCTGTCTAGAAGAAGAAACTGATTGTAGCTACAGAGGCCTAATGTATGCGGCTGTGAATGGTGCAGACATCATCAATGCCAGTTGGGGCGCAATTGCTTTTGACTTTCAATTACAATTTATAACCCAATCATTGGATTTAATTACGGATCTGGGAAGCCTGGTCGTAGCGGCAGTTGGGAATGAAGGTAACAACGCGGACATCCTTCGAACCTACCCTGATGCGCATCCGCGTGTACTTTCGGTAGGATCCACTCAAAGAGATTCATACCAACTTTCGAAGTTTTCCAATTATGGGAAGACAGTTGACGTATATGCCCCTGGTGAAAGAATAATAACAACCTTTCCTGATGATCTGTACGACGAATTTGATGGCACATCTCTGTCAGCTCCATTAGTGAGTGGAATTGCTGCGCTGGTAAAAACACGCTTTCCGGACCTTTCAGCTGATGAGCTTCGAGAACAAATACGTCTTTCGGCTACAAATATAGCTTCGGAAAACCCTTCGTACGAGGAAACACTCAGCGGCGGTATGATAAATGCCGAGGCCAGTTTAACACCATCTCTAGTTCCGGCTGTACGTGTACAGCGTTGGTCATGGGAAGATAATGATGGAAACAGTCAAATTGATCCGGGGGATGAAGTCACAATAAAAATCAATTTGATCAATTACTTGGCTGATACCCAGCAGCTCAACGTAACAATTACTCCCCTTGAAACATATCCATACATAACCTTGAAGGATTCAGAGCAATCGGTAGGAATTCTGAGTACCGGCGACTCTACTACCGTAGAATTCAAAATCTTGATTAGCCCCTCAACTCCTCCCAATCGTTCTGTTTATTTCTCTCTTCATATTCAAGATGGCTCGTTTACGGATGAATCTGATGTATTGAGTCTTCGAACTCATACTCGAGTAGATCTGATATACGAGGCCCTCAGTGCTCTATATAAATCTACTGATGGTGATAATTGGACAGATAATTCTGGATGGAATATCACAAGATTACCTACTTTGGTACAACTGTCTACTTGGTTTGGGGTTGTAGTTCTTGACGGCAAGGTGGAGATACTCAATTTAATTGCAAATAATCTTTCGGGGGTAATTCCACCAGAGTTTGGTCAATTCCCTGGTTTACGAGAATTATGGCTTCCTTCAAATAAACTATCTGGATCGATTCCCAAAGAGTTGTCAGGGCTCATAGATTTGGAAACACTAATCTTGTCGGCGAATCAACTGAGCGGACCTATCCCACCAGAATTAGGCCAACTTTCAAGGTTAAAAGGGATCTTGATAGAACGGAACTCACTTACTGGACCTATTCCACCAGAATTCGGAGATCTATCTGATATACAGTTTATCAGGTTATCTGAAAACCAACTTTCTGGACTCATTCCACCAGAACTTGGAAAGCTTACAAAATTATTGAACTTGAGTTTGCGGGACAATCAATTAAGCGGAACGATTCCATCGGAATTAGGCCAACTGTCTAGGTTAGAGGATTTGGATCTTTCTAATAACAACCTGATGGGAAGTCTTCCTAGAGAGTTCACGATGTTAGAAAATCTGAAAAGTTTAGATATTGGAGGGCAGGAACTCTGCGTTCCCTCAGATAATGAATTTCAGGATTGGCTGAATGATCTTCAGTTCTTCAACGGAAGGACTTGCATACAAGTAGGATTGGAGGAAGCGATCATAGATGAGTCGTTGCCAGAAAAATTTGTTTTACACGGAAATTATCCAAATCCCTTCCAGACAATTACGCGACTAACATTTGATCTTCCTCGAGAATCACATATACAGGTAGAAGTGGTGGATGTTATCGGAAGACGAATTTTAAGGATTCCAGTGAATCGCATGTCAGCTGGGTGGGAAAGGAGTATCCGTTTGAATGGCTCACCGTTGCCTCCGGGGATCTATTTATACCGCCTGATTGCGGATTCCGCCGAAGGGCGTTTGATACAGACGGGACGTTTTGTGAAAGCTCGTAGGTGATCATTTTCGATGAACCGATACTGAAAAACTCATACATCAATTACTGTTCTCTCGACACTTTGATTGAGAATTTCCTGGACGTTTCATGTTATCATCCTGAAGTATTGATGAGGCAGAAATTTGACAACTGCAAATGCAGTCAATCTGATTGGCACACCAATGACGAGAATATGTCGATCAGACAGGATTCCAACAATTGACCTTCGTGTAACTGAAAGAATTTGCATTCAATCTTTACATCGCGTATATTTCGTTTTTCCGGTCAAACCATGTAGCCTCAGCGCAGTACACGACTCAATAGTCTAAGTCTACTGTTTAATGTTTTACTACCTTTCGTTAAGATCAAATGTCACTATCTAACCCAAATTAAATAGGTATCCGAATGAAACTCAACTTTAAAATCGTATCAGACGAAGCATGTGATGTTTCTCACCCTTCTATTACCATAGCACGACCGAAATGCAAGTGTAACTGTGATTGTAGCTGCTGTTGCTGTTGTAGTTGTTGCTGTAGCTGTAATTCCGCATGAGCTTGATATTTCTGCAACAGAACCACCAAGAATGGTGGTTCTGTTGCGCCTGTAATACTACTTGATCCTGTTTTTATGGCTATATAGAGCCTACAAGGGAACCGACTACTGTTATTAGTCGCTTTCAAGTTTCCTAACCTCTCATCTGAATTAAAGAGAAATCTGTCGCTGTACGAGTGACGAAAAGATGGTGTATCAAAATAGATAAGGGAAGCGGTATCCTGCGTATTCACTAAGATTGCTGGCTAAAGTAATTGTAGCCGGCATAGAGGCAATGAAGAGGTCATTGATGGGCTGTGTGAGATAGAATTTTGCTGAAACTTTAACCAGAAATACTATCATCAATGCCAACGTCATCCTTTAAGATTCGACTCTTTAGTGTCTTGAAGTCAAAGCTCAAAGTTGCCTCAATTGAATTGAAAACCACAGAAGAGATTACGGCAGGAGGACTAATGGATCTGGCTTGTGAACAGTATCCCCCTATGGCTCCATACAGAAGCATAATGCGGCTAGCAGTCAATCAGAAATACGTCCAAGACTCAAATCGTCTCCAAGATGGAGATGAAATCGCCATCATAACCCCTGTAAGCGGTGGCTGAAAACTCAAACCAACGTTGGATAAACCTTTTACAGGAACCAGTTGATATTACCTCCGCTTATCGATTTCTACAAACTCCTGCAGCAGGGGGGATATCAATCTTTGTTGGAACCACTAGGCAATGGACCGATGGGCAGGAAACTATCTCTCTCGCCTATGAGAGCTATGAGCCCATGGCACTTAAGGAGATGCACCGGCTAGTAGATCTTGCGGAGAACCACTGGCCTGTCCACCGTACATGTCTGCTCCATCGGCTTGGCAAAGTTCCGATTGCCGAAGCCAGTGTTTTGATTGGAGTAGCAACGCCACATCGCCCCGAAGCCTTCAAAGCTAGCCGTTTCCTAATTGATCAGCTGAAAATTCAGGTACCGATCTGGAAACGAGAACTTTTTTCTGATGGCCAGGAGATCTGGATACAGGGAGCAAATCTTCCAGATCCTCCTAACTCGTGAGAACATTCAGGATTCGTTGCTCTGGATCTGAATGCGTGTCTGGAACAAATGACTTTCCTGATACCTTCTCAAATAGATCGATGTAACGTTCAGATACTTGCACTCGGAATTCGTCTGGAAGAGTAGGGGCCCGCTGATCATCTTTTCCTTGGAAGCCTTGACTCATAAGCCATTCACGTACGAACTCCTTGGAAAGTTGCTGTTGAGATTTCCCTTGACGCAAAAGATCTTCATATGGATCTAGATGGAAATAACGTGAAGAATCTGGTGTATGAACCTCATCAATCAGAACCCAATGACCACCTGGTGTTTGTCCAAATTCATATTTGGTGTCAACCAGAATCAATCCTTGGGCGGCTGCCAGTTCTGTACCTCGCTGGAATAACGCAAGTGATATTTCCTCAAGTTTATCAAATGTGTCTGCCTCAATCAACCCCTGTTTGATTGCCTCGTCCCGGCTGATATCCTCATCATGGCCCACTTGTGCCTTGGTTGTCGGTGTAAGAATTGGAAGAGGGAGTTTGTCATTTTCTGTCAGTCCCTCAGGCAAAGATTTACCACAAAGTGTACGTTTTCCTGTTCGATAGGTCCGCCATGCATGACCAACCAGATAGCCCCTAACTACAAATTCAAGTTTTCCTGGTTCACATTTCTGAGCAACAGTCACATTGGGATCGGGCACACTCAAAATATGGTTCGGAATTATATCGCGAGTTGCCTTAAAGAAATAAGCAGCTAATTGATTTAGTACTTGCCCCTTGAATGGAATCGTCTGATCTAGGACACGATCGAATGCAGAGATACGATCAGTTGTTACCATGATTAGACGATCTCCCTGTTCATATGTATCTCGTACCTTGCCTTGGTACTTAGTTCCCAAGTCGGTGAAATTCGTTCCTATCAGTGTTTTGCTTAGTTGGTTATGAATTGCTTTTGTATGCATATTTATCTGTTGCTTCGGTTGTAGTTACTTGATTTCCGAATTTGAAGTTTGGGATCAATTTTATGGTCAATACGCGTAGTATCTGAGGGATTTTGCTGCCGTGTAAGCAGGCGCTCAGCAGCCAGGCGTCCAGTTTCCTCGATACGCTGGTCAACACTGCTCAATTCAATATAGTAGCTAGTTTTAATATCATCATATCCGATTAAGGAAATATCTTGTGGGACTCTCTTATTGGCCTCTCGAATTGCTTTCCATGCACCGATTGCATGGACATCGCTACTGGCCAATACCGCGGTGACAGGAGGCGATATTTTCAGTAGCTCGTTCATTGCTTCAAGTCCATGCTCCTCGCTGAATCCTGCATGCTTAATATTTGAGCCGCTTTGTATTAACTTGCTGTCAAACCTGACCTTATGTTTCTTTAATGCTTTTTTGTAGCCTTGGATACGCTGAAGCTGCACATAACCGTCTGTATAGGCACGAATGAGTCCAATACGATGATGACCTCTTTCCAACAAATGTGTCGTAGCCTTCTCAGCGCCTGCAAAATCATCCCAATAGAAACAGTCAAATTCTGTATGATGGTTGCCAATCAGTATGACCGGAGCATCAAAGGCTTTCAGTTCTTTGGCGAGAGGTGGAGAAACAGGGATTCCGGCTAGAATCAAACCATCAACCTTTCCACCTTTTAACTTATCTCTTAAACGATCAAGCGGGTTCTTGCTTCCGAGATCAAAGAGAAGTAAATCACATTCCCCAGTAATATCGGCAAGAACAGTTCGAAGTCCCTTGAGGAGCGAATTATGAAAGGCAGTGGTAAATGTGGGAGTCGCTATGGCTATCACTCTTGAGTCCCGCTGTGCCAGAGACCTTGCAACACGGTTCGGAAGGTATTTGAGTTCATCAATTACTTCAAGAACCCGCTCCCTCGTGGACTCAGCAACGTCAGATGAATCGTTGAGCACACGAGAAACGGTTGAAATTGCAACACCGGCCTTATCTGCAACTTCGTAAATAGTTACAGGTGAATTATTGTGTCGAGCCATACAGGATCTTGATTTTTATTACACAATTATACATGATGTAAAGCGGCCCCTTTGTACTATATTGTGAGTATAGCTGTTCTATCAAATCCAATGGCAAGTGTAATTTTTGAAAACATCCGAAAAGTATATGATAATGGCCATCTTGCTGTGGATGGCGTGAGCTTTACCGTAGCAGATGGTGAACTAATAGTTTTGGTAGGACCATCCGGCTGTGGAAAAAGCACTACTCTGCGAATGCTTGCAGGTTTAGAGCCCGTTACAAGTGGATCTATTCTAATTGATGACGTGGCCGTGAATGATATTCCGTCTAAGGACAGAGATGTAGCAATGGTGTTTCAAAATTACGCGTTATACCCTCATATGACGGTTTTTAATAATATGGCCTTTGGCCTAAAGCTGAGGAAATATTCCAAAGCCGAAATTAAAAAGCGGGTAGAGCAGGCCGCCGAGATCTTGGGGATAAGTGATATTTTGGACAGAAAACCTAAACAACTCTCTGGTGGCCAGCAGCAACGAGTAGCTGTTGGCCGTGCAATTGTTCGTAAGCCAAAAGTTTTTTTGTTCGACGAGCCGCTCTCAAACCTAGATGCAAAACTACGTGTGCAGATGCGTACAGAATTGGCGCGATTGCATCGAGAGCTAAATGCCACAATGGTTTACGTTACCCATGATCAAACTGAGGCTATGACACTGGGAGATCGGATTGTTGTGATGAATAAGGGGATCATTCAACAAGTTGATGATCCAGTCACACTGTATAATCGGCCCCAAAATAGATTTGTCGCAGAATTTATTGGAAGTCCAGGGATGAATTTTATCAGCGGATTCATAGAAGAAGTAGGTGAAAAATTTCGATTTATTTCTCAAAACCATGAGCTGTACCTCACAATAACCGAACATTCGGATACACTTCAGCATCATGATCGTGTCGTGCTTGGTTTCAGGCCAGAAACGGTTAAGCCTCTTGAAGAAAACAGTACCGAGCAGGAGGACGGAATATTTGAGGCAGAGATTGTATTTGAAGAACACTTAGGAGCCGAATCATATGTGTATGGAAAAACTGCCTCAACTACATTTATGGCTCGAGTATCTGGTACTTCAAATTTTGATATTTCGAAGCAACTGAGGTTTGAATTGGACGGTAAGCAAATTCATCTTTTTGATACTGAAACAGGACAGTCAGTACTTTAAGAAGGGGATTATAGTGAATAGTTGAGATGGCTCCAACTATTTCCGCTCGATTTTTCCGTTTCTTCGCTCCGGATGCGGCACTGGATCCTGCTTCCTCAGCAGTCCTTTTCTCACGACTTCCCGCATCGTTAATCCTCCGTAACGCGGGTTTGCTACTGGTTCATCCAGTAACTGATCTATGCGATCTTTGGGTTGGGGGGATTTAGGTTTCATGCGTATTCTGAATAGTGATCGTATTTTTCATTACTATTCAAGGTCTAATAGATCATTTCTACAATATCAGACATTTCTTGTCTTGTTGCAATGATTTCTTTTTTCAAGGTTTGTTCTTTTTCAATAGTTCTCTTAAAAGCTTTCAATTCTATTTCTTGGGGAATCATAATTCTGATTCTGCATAGCTGCTCCCAGTTGAGATTAGCTCTAACTGCACCATGGCGAGTGTCATATGCTCGGATGATTTTAAGATATTCTTCGGTTTTTAAGAGATAACATAGATATTCAGACGGTAATTGATCTGTATTTTGGGGACGAAATACGACATAAATCCCAGGAACTATATAATTATCAAAATGTTGCGCCAATAAGACCCTTATTCCACCGTTCCACACCTTCAGCGCCCG
>JAPOTE010000013.1 GCA_026709335.1 Bacteroidota bacterium
AATTTAGGATTGCGTAGACGCGTAAATTTCGGCACTTTCGTATATAATTCCCATTTGAAAAGAGCAATACATTCTGACCTTCTTCCATAAACGAATATCGTTGCAGACTTGCTTGACAAATAGGTTCAATCAGAGTGGAATCCGCACTCAGATCGCTCCATGTCATTCCGCCGTCATTACTATGTGAAATTTTCCGATAGCGTTCGTCCGGGGTATAATTTCGCATATTCAGTAAAAGTCGTCCGTCGCTCAATTCTGCGACTTCGGATTCATTTACTTGATGTTGCGGGGGCCTTCCACCAAGACTCCATGTCTCACCATGGTCGTCAGAATAGATGACATGAGAGTAGTAGTGTTTGGTTACAGCTTCAATATGATCACAGGCAATCATCAATCTTCCCTTATATGGTCCCCTTGTAAGCTGTGTACCTGATCCTGGGCCGGTAGCATACCAAGTCCAATCCTCTTTTTTGACATCTTGAGTAATCTCTAGAGGCTCCGTCCATGTATGACCGTTATCGATGGAAGACAGCACAAATACACGTCGTGTGTCTTTTGATGTCTGATCGATAATATCCTGTTCTCGATCTGTTGCCAGATTGTGTGTCGCGAGAAGGAAAAGTTTCCCCGTTTCGTGGTCCACGACCGGTGCAGGGTTTCCAACGGTATGACTTTCTTTATGCCAAAGAATCTGAACGGGTCCCCATGTACGGCCTTGATCAGTTGATCGCTTGAATACCAGATCAATATCTCCTGTATCCGAGCAACTGTTTGTTCGTCCTTCTGCAAATGCGAGCACGTCTCCATTAGGCACCACAACGACTGCAGGAATTCTGTAGCAGTTATAGCCTTCCTGACCTCCCACAAAAATGTAATCGGGAGAAGAAAATAGCAATGAAGACAGGAATGTAAAAATGAGCGTCATGGAGTTCTGATTAGCATAAACGTGTACAATTCGGTAAAATATATATCAAATCACTCCCTGGATCAAGGTAGTTTCTTGCGATAGAGTGTCTTAATGTGTCCTTGTTTCCATGCAAGCAATATCGATGAAAAACAGACAGAGATCGTATCGACGAGTACTGTTATCGTAGCAACTTAAGTCTGTTGAGTATTCTGAAACATTGACAGCCTCATGTAGGGTACTAGCCAAATGTTTTCAGGACATTTTATCTTGACAGTCATTGGATTCTTACGTAGAACTATACCCTCATGAATTTGTCCATTTCTGTCTTCAAACGTAACCATGTCTCCAATCTTGATCTTGGCTTTAATGATTTGTTCAGCTTCAGCAATTTCTTTTGATAGGGGAGTGAAGGATTTCGGGGTAGCTCCCAGTTGAATGGCTATAGATTTCCATTTTGGTCCGTGCCCGGCTTCCCATCCTGCCAGCGCATGTGCGATTTCATGCAGGATAACATCGGTAATTTGATCAGGAGTTTGATTGATCACTGCGATTCGGCTGACAATGATTTGTCTATTTGTGAAATTGCACGAACCTAACTGTTTTCGTGCACCGCTAAACTTGAATGACCAATCACTCAAACCGTACCGCGTCATCAATTGACGAGCCTGATCCGCCACTTCCGTCAGGCGTTGCATCCGTTGGGCACGCTTGTTTTTGAGCGTGTCACATTCATGACGTAATGTGCTGTAGGGTACACGCCAACTTGCGGTAGGACACTCTACTACGGCCCGTTTTGGATTGAGTTTTACAACTGTGCCGGTCAAGGCTCCAGACCTTGTTTCAAATGTCACACGGTCGCCGATTTCAAAGAGAACCTGAAGATCGACGCTCTCTAAAGTATTTTGTATTTGTTTGATTGGTGCCCTGTAGTTCGATTCACGAAACCTGTTTGAGGTGCGAAATTCAGATTTTTGCGTATTGTTCTGTGAGTATAGACATCTGCAGTCCAGACTGCAGATGTCTAACTAGGCCAAGAAACTGAAGCGTGCCTAGAAAGAACCCGGTCGGGAGGATAATGATTTGCAGGGAGTCAATCACCCTGCTAGGGATGAGAGGTCGGATAAAGAGACAAGCCTTCAACACAGTCGCGATCATTTCGCCCAGGTTCTATTTGATCGCGTCCAAGTACGATAAAGTACGCAAGATGTGGTCTTAACTATAGACAAACCTATGTCAGCTAACGCTCCATATCAAAATTCTTCGGGAGATTAGGACGCATCACTTCCATATTCCTCTTTTAACCATGTATGCATGGAAGGAATGGGAATGGATAGGCCCTTTCGGCCTTTCTCTAAAATTCCTTTTTCAATAAAATCTTTAAGTAGATCCTCAGCTTTATCGTCGTCATACGTTTTTGCCAGTGAAGATATTATAGCAAGACGGGAGATAGGCTCTCCCAACGGGTTGTTAGAAATAGAACTTGCAAGGCACTGAAGTTGATCACCGTAAAATTTGCCTATGCGTTGTCTATAGTACGCCTCACGTCTCTGTTTCCCCACTCTATAGACGACTTCAAGCCCCTCGGGGGTCATGCGTCCTTTGTCCTTCTGGATTTGTCTGGCTGCGGCATCTCCATAGGCAGTAATATGCTGAGGCCAGCCGTGCGTTTCTTGGGCAATCGCATCAATCCATGGAGTAGGATCCCTCTTGGCGTCTCCCTCTTTTATAATCCAATCATGGATCACCGCACGTTCAGAACCTTTGCTCAGCGCCCCCAATTCCACAAAACACCCTCCCTTGAATCTCGAAACCCCCAAGTCACCGAATGACGCCTTTGACATCCCCAATCCCGCCGCGAGCAGAATGACTGGATGGGGCAATTCACCATTATGGATCCTGTTCAATGTTGATGTCACCGCTAATTCATTCGGGGTATTGAAGAAGCGACCAATATACTGAGCTTCGTCAAGAATTAACAGTACCCCCCGCTTGGGGTTCATTTTTTCAAGAACATGGGATACGCTTGAATCCCCCGCAACTTCCTTGATGTGCTCTATTGATAACAACTTACTATCAACTTTCCTAGCCGTCTGCTTGCGAGAAATGTAGGGCTTGCCAAGAGTCTGTGCCATATGGACAGGATTGTATAAATCATCAAAATTGATTTTAACAACATCCCAACGATTTTCCATGGCATCTATAGCCATTTCTTCCAGCAGGGCAGTCTTCCCCACCCCTGGTGCACCCTGAATCAGGAAGGTCGTGCCCCTGTCCGTCTGCACTGCATGCTCCAAAAGTTTTCCAAAGTTATCCAGGATTTTGGTACGCCCGTGAAAATATTCGGCAGGACCTCGGTCTTCAAGGAAATCTGGTACTTTGGAGGCATCGGGGCGTGGATATTCAGTCATTACAACAAAGTGCTCTACTGGTTATTGGACAGTTCTGACATCCAAGTGTTCCAGTTTGCGGATTTGTAGATACCAGGAAAAGCCCCAAACGAAGGTGTACTCATTTCGCCTGAATTCTGTTTGATCGTATCCTAGTAACACGAAAAGGGCACAAGATTTGAAAATCTGGATTAGCTAATGTTCCAGATAAGGAGGCTTGAGGAAGCGGAAGTATGTTTGTCTATCGGGCTGATTTCTAACAATCCTGTAGTGCTGTCATTTGTTCTTTTGCTCGCTCAAGCTCAGAGCGCATCCAATCATGCATAGACGGAATCGGAACAGAGTATAGAATTCCATCTGTCGAGATCACTCCTTTGTCTATTAATTTTTTGAACAAACTTTCTGCTTTATCCGATTCATACTTCTTGATCAGGGGGGCTAATATCAGATCTTTTTTGAATCGCTTCCCCGACCTAATACTCGCGATCGCTTCATATAAACAGGCAATTTCATCTCCGTCAAAACCAGCTACGCGTTGTTTATAGTACTGCTTACGCCCCTCTTGTCCCAATTTTATGACGGCATTCAATCCTTGCGTCGTCATGATTCCGCCATTTTCTTTCAAGTGCTCTGCAGCATGTTTTGCATAAGAATGGACGTGCCGGGGCCATTGATGCGTTTCCTGTACAATCGTATCGATCCATACAGTCGGATTTCCCTGAGCACCTCCTTCTTTCGTGAGCCAGTCGTAAATCACCGCTCGCTCGGATTCCCTGCTTAAGGCTCCTAATTCCACAAAACAGCTCTCTGCGAATCTTGAGATTCCCAAGGCCCCAAAAGCGTCCGATGTCGTCCCTAATCCAGCTGCGATTAGCACAACAGGTCTACCTAACTCACCATTATGAATGGCTTGAAGCACGTTGGTCGCAACGCTCTTCAGTTCGGGGGTGTGGGGTGCGTTGGTCGTTCCTATTGTTTGAGCTTCATCCAACTGTAGGAGCAACGGTTTCTTTCCACTACCCAGTATGCTTAAAGTTGTCTTTTGTGCCCATTCCGCTTTGACTCCTATTGGAGCCACCTGAATCATAACCCCTCCGGTCCCCGAAAATTTAGCCCTGATGTTCTGCCCGAGAGATTTGCGTAATTCACTCGGGGTCCAAAGAGCCTGTGGATATATTTTCTTTTTGGTGGTTTCCCATCCATTCGCCAGTGCCAGCTTCTCACATTCATGAAGCAGGGCAGTTTTTCCCGAACCTGGTGCGCCTTGGATCAGGAAAACTGTTCCATCCTTCTCCTCCGCTGCAAGCTTTAATTGTTTGGCAAAGTCTCGGAGAATACGTCTTCGTCCATGAAAATATGGAGTAGGGCCGCGGTCATGCGTTGATTTGGTTAAAAAAGTAGCAGAGGGAATCTGAGGCTTTGGCATAGTACAGATTTGAAGCCTTTCTATGGTAATTAGACAGGATACAAGGGTGATGGTTCCGAAGGTCAAAGGAGCATCCAATGCAAAGACGAAATTTTCTTCAGATATACATCAAGAGTAAAAACTTATTCATGCGTCACAATTCTATTCTGAATCAGCGAAAGACGTGTAGAATTTGCGTATGGATCCATGTATTTGGTTGAGAAGGCGGGCAGTGTTATTTTGGGCTCTATGAATTTCATAACTTCATGTCAGATCTTTACTATGCGTAGGACATTTTTTATACTGTTTCTTTTTCTGATGACCTTGCATCTTGCTCAGGCGCAAACTCGAGTCATTTTTCTGGGGGACTCCATTACGGAGGCGGGTGCAAACCCGGATGGGTATGTCACTCTGGTTGCAGATTCAATGCAGGCCCTAGAGATCGATATCGCTGTGATGGGAGCAGGAATCAGTGGTAACAAGGTTCCCGATCTTTTGGAACGATTAGATCAGGATGTCTTAAGCCATACACCAACACATGTGGTGATTTACATCGGAATCAATGATGTTTGGCATCATTTTGAGTTTGATCATGTTATGGGCACTGATTCAGTCACGTTTCAGGAGGGACTGAGAGAATTGATTGATCGTATTGAACAGGTTGATGCTACCGTTTTACTATGCACCCCCAGTGTGATCGGAGAGGATACAGAAAGTGATGCTGCGGCGAATCAGCGTCTTTCCGAATATGCACAGCTGATCCGGAATGTAGCAAAAGAAAAAAGGGTTCATCTCTGCGACCTCCGAGCTGCATTTGAAGCCTATCTCACGGAGCAAAACAGCGACAGGCTCTATGAGGGAGTATTAACAACGGATGGAGTTCATCTCAATGCGAAAGGAAATCGTTTTGTGGCTGATTTCATGATCCGAGAACTTCGGGAAGTTCTCGGCATCTAATTTATTCAAGTCGACTTTATCGGTCCAGTGAGCGGCAGCAGATGCTCCAACCATGCCATGGTATATCAACTTCGCTATGATCAAGGTTTAGTCTACGTATGGAATTGTCAAAGGCCCTTCCGGTAGTATAGCAATCGGTGTTTCAGGATTTTTGAGTCGGATTAATTCGGCTTTAATCGCGTCACGCACATTGTCAATCGGGGTTAAGTGTGCTTTTTGGACCAAAGCAGGATCCAATTCGCTAAACAGATGGATACGGCAATGCTGCAAAATCTGCAACAGTTTTTGTGTTTGCCATTGATCAGGTTCACGAAAATCGGGGTCACGAATCGCACTCCAGGCTTGATCAGGGCTTGCCCATCGAAGTACTTGATTCTTGAATGCACCATGTTCGGGAAATCCGTCGTTGCATCTGGCCGCTGTGATAATCAGCCCGTCTCTTGCTGTAATTGAATGAGCTGCAGACATTCCCTTGACACTCTGATACAAATTCAGATCAAGCGGATAACCACTGTTGGTAGTCACGACAATCGGGAATTCTCTTTCGACCTTAACCATTGCCGTGTCCTTGGAAAATGCACATCCAGCTTCGTGGGCAGCTGTTATATCCCCACAGAAATACCCTGTAATTTGACGGTCAGTATTCAGGGTTACATTAACCAGAAAATCAATTGGCAGTAATCTGCCTGCTGAGCGGACATGATTTTGGGTTGGATTTTCTTCCAGAATGCCCCATGTGCTTTTCGGATGCGCAATATTTGCAAACCCATGATATGTTTGGATTGCGTTTAGGTCAGCAATTCCGGGAAATACCGCCTTGTATCCTCCACTGAATCCCGCCATGAAATGAGGCTCAATAAATCCCATGAGGATTCGACGGTCTGCGTTTACATATTCAGCGGTATAGAAAACGTCGTATCCATATTGGCTACGTCCCGCTCTAATCAAAGAACTAGAATTTCGGGCATCATGATTAACAATTCGATATTTGGCCACGATTTGTGGGCCGACCATTCTAAGTAGCTCTTCGTGTGTATTGCCACGATGTGCACCGGTCCCGACAATTATGGTGACATTTTCAGGTTGAAGCTCGCTGAGCTCTTCAAAGAGCCATGGCAAGAGCCGATCACTGGGAAGCGCCCGCGTGATATCAGGAATTACAACGGCAACGGTTTCGTCGGGAGAGACTAGTTTCCGAAGAGGGGGTGAATTGTAGGGATTGCGGACAGATTCAATGAATGTCTCATGCTCATCCGGCAAGCCTCTGAGGTAGCGCGGGCGGAGAACTGTTGCATTAAATCCATCAAGATTCAGTGAAAGGCCCTGTGATCCGTAATCAAGTTGGACGTCAGACGGGTTTCGAGCATGGGGTTTAGATGTAATGCTACCCATAAGGTTTTCGGGACTGCAGTCTTAAAATCAGGGTTGCAGGTCAATGACGAACCCAGCGAACCTGATCCCCCACTACAATTCCTTTTGTATCTGCAAACCCACCTGGAACCTCCAGTACGAATTTTGCAGGTGCGTTACTTACGATTGCCTCGTCTGAATAGGGTTTTGCATATTTGGAGATATCAACAATCGTTGAGTCATTCGAAATAAAGAATAGGTCAAGGGATAAAGGCGTATTGCTCATCCAGAATTGGCGAAACTCCTGATGATCAAACAAGAACAACATTCCCGACTCAGGGGGGAAAGATGTGCGCTGCATCATGCCTCTCTCCCGGAGGGAGTCGGTATCTGCAATCTCAATATTCAGTGAAAGGACAGGCTCGTCCATTCGAACAAAGTCAAGTGAGCCATCAACCCTGAATGGGATCTCCGGTGTCGCCGGAGATGGATCCGGTGTGTTTTGGCAGGAAGCTACCAGGATACTGAAAAGAAGAAGCGAAGCAAAGCAATATCTCATTGGACGTCAGATGTTTTTCGCCATCGAATCTGTGTTGACGTATCGATCCCAAATCGGTCACTGAAGCCTCCTCGCACTTCAACAACATATTGGGCAAGATCTGTTGAGCGGATAAATTCACGAGACAAAGGCGTTGTTTTTTTTGCAATGTTCACAATCCCGGAATCTGCTCCTACAAAGATGATATCTAGTGGGAGAGGTGTATTAGCCATCCAGAAGCTGAGGGAATCCGGAGCTGGAAATACAAATAACATGCCTTGGCTGAGCGAGAGTTGTCGGCGGTGCATCAATCCTTGTGCCCGGGATTGCTCATCCTCTGCAAATTCAACCTCAATCGTACGAATGATCTCTCCATTTTCGCTCACAAAGTCAAGTTGCCCAACTGCAAGTTCTTCAGGTTCATCTGAACATCCCTGTAACAAAATCAGGGCGATGAACATGATTAGTATTCGTTTCATAGGGATAAAGAAAAAATGCAACCAACTTCAACCGGATCGTACATGGCCGGTTCAGTCCGGCCATAACTGTCTAGTAAGGTGATCGCAGATATGCATACCTTTTGGGGTAAGGCGTATACTTGATCCGTGCCATGTAATTAGACCATTGGATTCCATGGTGTCAAGCTCTTTTCGTTTATGCCTGGACAGGCTAAATCCATAAGTGCTCTGCAGGTTTTGTAGATCAAGTCCTTCGGATGTACGGAGTGCGAGCATGATTTTTTCTCGAGTAAGATCCTGAATCGAAAGACGTTCCTTGAAATGAATAGGGGATTTTCCCGCGGTTACTAATTCAGAATACGTACGCAGGTTACGGATATTTTCCCAACGGAGTGCTTGGCCGTTCTGCCACAGGAATGAATGAGCGCTGGGACCGACTCCGAAATAATTCATATGATGCCAGTAACGCGTATTATGCCGTGAACGCTGCCCCGGACGGGCAAAACTTGAAATTTCATAATGCTCAAAACCTGCGTCATTAAGTATTTCTGTGGCACGCTGAAACTGATCTCGTGTTCGCGAATCAGAAGCCGGCGTGACCTTTCCTCTATCAACCTGTTTATGGAGTGGAGTATTAGGTTCAATCGTTAAGCTGTATGTGGAGATATGGGGAACCCCTGTTTCAATTGCGTGATGCAAATTCTTCTCCCAGTCAGACATGGGGGAATTTGGAACTCCAAAGATCAAATCGAGGGACCAGCTGGTAAATCCAGTTGAACGAATCAGGTTACACGCGTGGAATGCCTGATCGGAGTTGTGGCATCGATTCATGAACGTTAAATCCCTGTCCATGAAAGATTGCACGCCAAGGCTGATTCTGGTGATTCCGATTTTCAAAAGGATTTCCAGGCTATCAGCGCAAATATCTTCGGGATTTGCTTCCAGCGTAAGCTCACATACCTGGTCCAGTTCAAAACATGCATGAATGCTCGACAGAATTTTGTGGATTGCATGTGAATGTAGGCGTGAAGGCGTTCCCCCGCCAAAGTACACGGTGGATAGTGATTGGTTGGGATGATTCCGGGCTACCTGTCTTATTTCAAGGCAAAGTGCATCGACAAATTCGCTATGTCCATGCTTTGATGTTACGAAGAAAAAGTCACAATAAGAGCAGCGTTGCGTACAGAAAGGAATGTGTATGTACAAGGAGGCATCCTGTCGCTCTTGGCCCATAGAATTATTTAAAAAAACATCGTTCTTGGTGTGATGAATCTGGAAGAAATTTTTATTTCAAGTCCGATACTTGACTGAATACTTAAAATCTTCAATTTCTTTCTCCAAATCTTGGAGGGCTCGGTTTGCCTGAAACCTTCCTTTGATACGCTGACCTTTTCCCTGACGGCTACAGATCAAAAAAAGAGTCTCCTGTATACACTGGGTGAACACAATAAAATCAGAGAGATTCCGTTACAGAATAACTCCGAAACGAAGAGGCAGCTGTACCTCAACCGACGAACGAACGATAATCAGGGCAGGAGTAATCTCGAGATACAATGAGGTGGCTTGGAGTGAAAATACCCAGCCCGTGCCGGCATGGAGTGACGGCCCAGAATCGTGGGACTCGGCTGTCCCGCCCAAGGGAATGTTCCCACCAAGCCCCATGATGAGGTAAGGCGATTGTACGTTTGCGGCATTTAGAGTGACAATTGCCGAGATTTGTGGGTGGAAAAAGTAGGCTGCCTCATCCCTTCCTTTGAAGATATAGTTAATGAAATTGGCACTGGTAGAAATTGAAAGATCTTGGTTGACGATCCAAGCAAGGCGAGTATCTATACCAATGCCAACCGCCTGATCGGTTGTGCCTCCTACGATACTTAGTCCAAATCCAAGTCTAGGTGTAAACGATTGGGCTTGAACATAGAGATTCGGGATCACCGACAGGAAAATGATAGAAAAGATCAATGTTTTTCCAGAACTCAATCGCATCGCAGTAGTGCAAGTATAAGTACTAGGACGTCAAACCAAGAAAGCCGTCATATGTTGCGAATATTGTTTTGCCGCCAGAAAACAATATTTCGCAGATTGGATTTCATGATAACGATATGATCATGTTAATGCAACGGCATCATAGCCCTAAATCTGAGTCAGATGGGTTCAGGCTGTAGCGAAAGCTACAACGATGACAGGAGGATTATCATAGCATAGCACACAAGTAATCACAGGATCTATTAAAATTATGCCATTAAACATTCAGGATGTATTGTATCTCCAGGATACGTTAAGTGAAGAAGAAGATCTTATTCAAAAATCTGCCAAGCGTTATGCCCAAGACAAACTGGAGCCTCGTGTACTTGAAGGCAATCAGGAAGAAGTCTTCCATATGGAAATCGCCAAGGAGATGGGAGAAATTGGACTCTTGGGATCTTTTATTCCCGAGAAATATGGAGGGGCAGAAGTCAGCTACACAGCGTATGGCTTGGTAGCCCGTGAACTGGAGCGTGTAGATTCCGGATACCGCTCATTCATGTCTGTGCAATCTTCACTTGTGATGCTACCTATATGGAAGTTTGGTACAGAAGAACAGCGGACGACATTTCTGCCCCGTCTGGCGACCGGGGAAATCATTGGATGTTTTGGACTGACAGAACCGAATCATGGATCTGATCCAGGTTCTATGGAGACCACCGCAATTCGTGAGTCTGGTGGTTGGAGATTAAACGGGGCAAAAATGTGGATTACCAATTCGCCTGTCGCAGATCTTGCAGTGGTATGGGCGAAGGCAAAAGAGAGCAAAGATGATCCTGGCATCATCCGCGGTTTTATTATTGAGAGGGGAAGCGAGGGGTTTACGACTCCAAAAACAGGAAATAAAATGAGCCTTCGTGCTTCCATTACCGGGGAAATCGTGCTGCATGATGTATTTGTTCCTGATTCAAGGGTCTTCCCGGAAGTGAGAGGTCTCAGAGGACCGTTCACATGCCTGAATAGTGCACGCTATGGTATCGTCTGGGGAGCATGCGGGGCTGCAGAGAATTGCTTCGATAGAGCACATCAATATGTGATGGAACGGAGCCAGTTTGGTCATGCACTGGGTTCCATGCAACTCGTACAGACGAAGCTTGCCAATATGATCACAAGTATTACGCAAATGCAACTCCTGGCATGGCGGATAGGCAAACTCATGGATACAGGCCAATGTAGCCCTGAAATAATCTCTATGGCAAAACGAAATAACTGCAATACTGCTCTGAATATTGCCAGAACTGCACGAGATATGCTGGGAGGAAATGGAATTAGCGGCGAATTTCGGGTAATTCATCACATGGTGAACCTCGAAAGCGTGAACACCTATGAGGGAACCTATGATATACACGGCCTCATATTGGGGCGTGCCATTACGGGAATCCAAGCCTTCGTTCCGCGTGGGAATGACCAAACTGTAAAGTAAATCTGGCACAGCGATATCAGTGAGATGGCCTGTCCAGTATTCTTCGCCATGTATCAAAGGCAAGCCACCAGTCAAGCTGTCCAACATATCGGGTGTCTCCACTTGCGAGGCTGTCGGCCATCAGCCGCAGTTTAGTTTGGTCATAGGGCGTATAATTCCGAACGGAATCACTTCGGAGAGTATCTAGAACGAACTCCTCCATGTGGTGGATAAATGCTTGGGGGCGAGGGTCATGGTAGTTCTTTCCAATTCGTTTCATAAGATGAGTGTAGGCGAAAGAACTAATGGTCCCCAGTCTGAAAGGATACTGCACGGTTCCTTTCACCAAGGGTAACTTCGAGAGGGACGGAGCATGTTGAAGAATCAATCTTCGCAGTAGGCGTCCATTCCAGCGAAGTCGGAGTGGAACCTGGAATAATGCCCTGAGCACCGATGGTTGAGCATATGGCATATATGAAACACAAACCTGATCCAGGTAGTTTTGCTCAAGGCCGAAGAAATTCGGAAGGCGAGAGTGGACGCTGAGCAAATCTGCCTTATCCGCCATGGTCATGGACTTCGGTAATTCATGCCATGCCGTATTGAATTGCTCAGCAGCACCGTGTGCCATGATTTTATGGATCTCAGGGGCAAAAATGTCGGATTTTCCGGTATTCGGAATCGGCAGGGAGCGATTGCTAGAATCTCTGCAGAGGATGCGTTCAAGCACAGCCCGGTTCATGAGTTGGCGCCGTGCAATTTCGCCAAAACCGCCATCCAAAACTCCATACCCCATGGCATATAATCTGCTGTAAGCATTTCGCTCCATGGCCGCCGAGGCAGGTGTAATAACTTGGGTTAGTCCCACACGTTCTCGAATGAGGTCAATGCATTGCGTGATATCAGGGAGTTCATCTTGAAAATAGTTTTGTTCCAGTCCTTGAATTCGAGACAGTTTTCTGGATATTTGCACATCCGGGTGATCGAAAGGTCCCCAGACATGAGTTTTACAGCTTCCAAGAAGAGCGGATAGGGCGCGTGAATCCAGCCCGCCAGATAAGCCAAGACTCCAGGCCTGTGGTCCCTTCAGGTCCAAAGATTTTTGTAGAGTTCGCTCGTACGAACTCCCATTCTGGTCAAGCTGGCTGATAGAGGGATTCCAAGGGCGGGATCTGATGGTAAGGTGGCCACGCTTAATTACAGCAGATCCTCCTGGGCCAATTCGGGAAACCCCTTTCACCATACTGTCGGTGCAGATGGAGTTGGGAAGAATCCACTGCGCACCAAAATTGCTATAGTCAATTTCTAGTGGGCCTGTGTATGCAACGAGCCAATCCAGTCGGTTGCTAAAATACACACCCTCTGTACGTTCAATGCAGTAGAGAGTCCGAACGCCGGTGGAATCAGTCAGGAGTTCAACTTGATCGGATTGCCATCGAATCAGGGTAAAGTGACCGTCCAGCTCATCTACATCGATTCGGGGGGGATTGAGGTAGGTCCTCCAATCCTCTTCTCGTAGAATTCGTTGATCATGAATTCCAATGCCGAGTACGACAAACTTTCCACCCGCGGGAAGAGTGCCACCACAGCAGGTTTCCTGGATCCCTCCTGCTTGAGCATGGAAACCCGTTTCTTGAATCGTGTACCGGGCATGCTCACGCTGGAAAATAGGTTTTGCAGGTACGGAAATTCCTGCAAAACCTATCAGCCAGCCCATCTCTTAGTTTATTGATTTTCCAAATGTGCTTGAGCTGCAGACAGGCGTGCAATTGGAACTCTGAACGGAGAACACGAGACGTAATCCAAGCCCAGGCGATAGCAGAACCCAACCGAGTTCGGTTCCCCGCCATGCTCTCCGCAGATTCCAACTTTCAGAGTTGAATTGGAGTTTCTGCCGCGCTCTGTGGCGATCTGAACAAGTTGGCCAACTCCTTCCTGATCAAGGACCTGGAATGGGTCTTCGGGTAGAATTTTATGCTCCACATAACCAGGCAGGAACTTACCGGCATCATCCCGGCTGTATCCAAAGCACATCTGGGTAAGATCATTGGTTCCGAAGGAGAAGAAATCTGCTTCTTTTGCAATTCGATCTGCTGTTAACGCAGCCCTCGGGACTTCAATCATCGTTCCGATTAGATATTCAATTCGAGTTCCTGTTTGCTCAAAAACTTTTTCAGCGGTTTCCTGGATCAGTTTTTTCTGGTTAAGAAATTCTTCTACGGTTCCGATGAGAGGGACCATAATTTCCGGTAAGGGATCATCTCCGGAATTTTTGGCTTCTACAGCGGCTTCAATGATTGCCTGAGTCTGCATGGCAGTGATTTCGGGGAAGGTAATTCCGAGGCGGCAGCCTCGATGGCCAAGCATTGGGTTAAATTCGTGTAGTTCATGAAGTTTTGCCTGCACCTCATCTACGGTAATTCCCATCAGCTCTGCCATTTCATGTTTACCGGCATCATCGTGGGGGAGAAATTCATGCAGTGGCGGATCCAGTAGGCGAATTGTAACGGGCATCCCGGACATTGCGCGGAAAATTCCAATGAAATCATCTTTCTGGAAGGGTAGCAGCTTGTTGAGTGCAGTTCTACGTGCTTCTTCAGATTTAGCCAGGATCATTTCCCTGACGCTCTGAATGCGATCTCCTTCAAAAAACATATGCTCCGTGCGGCAGAGTCCAATCCCTTCGGCGCCGAATGAGATCGCTTTTTCTGCGTCTTCGGGGGTGTCGGCATTCGTTCGAACACCAATTGGACGAATTTCATCGGCCCATTCCATGAAGGTTGCAAAGTCTTCACTCATCTGCGCCTCAACCAGTTCTTGTGCTCCCTGGATGACCTCTCCGGAGGAACCATTAATGCTGATCCAATCTCCCTCAGTTACTGTTGCATCTCCAACCTTGAAGGACTTGGTCGCATAATTGATAACTACATCTCCACAGCCCGCAACACATGGTTTCCCCCATCCTCGAGCTACGACGGCCGCATGACTGGTCATTCCGCCTCTTGAAGTCAAGATTCCTTGTGCGGCATCCATCCCTCCTACATCTTCTGGGCTCGTTTCAATGCGGACCAGGATCACCTTTTTCCCATCTCGTGCCCAAGACTCCGCTTCATCGGCAGTAAATACAACCTGTCCAACTGCAGCGCCAGGTGAAGCGGGTAGTCCGGTAGCGAGTACATCATCCTGATAGGCAAGTTCATCTTTGAATCCCGGATGGAGCAATTGATCCAGATGTCCAGGCTCAACCAGATCTCGGACTGCGGTGGCCTTGTCGGTGATTCCTTCACGAACCAGGTCCACCGCAGTGCGGAGTGCAGCGCGTCCGGTTCGTTTGCCGTTACGAGTTTGCAGGATATAGAGGGATCCATCCTGGATCGTAAACTCGATATCTTGCATGTTCTGGTAATGTTTTTCAAGATCAGTCGTCATCCTCAGGAGATCCTTATACGGCTGCGGGAATTCTTCTGCCATTTCAGAAATGGGTTTCGGCGTACGGATTCCGGCAACCACATCTTCGCCTTGCGCATTCGTCAGAAATTCGCCATAAAGCTCCGGGTCTCCATTTGAGGGATTTCGGGTAAAACAAACACCGGTTCCGCTACTTTCTCCCATATTTCCATACACCATTGCTTGTACATTGACAGCGGTTCCCAGCAAGCCTGTAATCTTGTTAATACGACGGTATTTGATGGCTCGAATACTATCCCATGAGTTGAACACCGCATTGATTGCATGCTCAAGTTGCATATTTGGATCGGTAGGGAAGGAATGGCCAGCATGTTTTTCGTAGATGGACTTGAACTGCTCTACCAGAAGCTTCAGGTCTTCAGCATCCAAATCCAGGTCCTCTGTGACGCCTTTGCTTTTTTTCATGGTATCGATCGCTTCTTCAAAGTAGTGATGATGAACCCCCATCACAACATCTCCAAACATGTCAATAAAGCGGCGGTACGCATCGTATGCAAAGCGTTCATTGCCGCTTTCTTTGGCAAGTCCCAAAACGACCTCGTCATTCATTCCCAGGTTAAGTACGGTATCCATCATGCCTGGCATTGATTGGGCAGCACCGCTACGAACGGAGACCAGAAGTGGTTTGGTTGGGTCTCCAAGTATACGCCCCAAAGCCTGCTCCAGATGGCGCAGCCCGTCCTTGATTTGGTCTTCAAGTCCATCGGGCCAGGAATGATTATTGCTACTGTAGTAATGACAGGTCTCTGTGGTTACAGTAAAGCCGGGAGGTACAGGGAGACCAATGGAGCTCATCTCCGCCAGGTTTGCGCCCTTGCCGCCAAGTAGAGATTTCATCTCTTTTGAGCCTTCGGTCGCTCCGCTACCGAAGCGATACACATATTGAGTGGACATAATCAGTATATAGAGTTGTTGTATGTTGAGTGGTAACAGATATTTGTTACTTGATTCGAGAAATTTACTCCAAAATTCGTTGCCATCACCAGAATTCAGCTGGAAATGTTGGAACGTTATATCTTACTGTGCGTGAACGGCGCCAAAATCAAAAACATTCATGCCAAGTCTGGTCATTGTTGAATCTCCCACGAAGGCAAGAACGATTAGTCGTTTTCTGCCATCCTCAAAATATACGGTGATGGCCAGTCTGGGGCATGTCCGTGATTTGCCAAAAAGCGCAAAGGAAGTTCCAGCTAAGTACAAGAAGGATGGAAGCTGGGCCACTCTTGCAGTTCGAATTGAGAACGGCGAATTCAAACCGATTTATATCATTCCTCAGGAAAAGCGCAAAGTAGTAAAGGAACTCAGGGATGCACTCTCAGAGGCTGATGAACTTTTGATTGCAACGGACGAAGATCGCGAAGGTGAGGCCATCGGGTGGCATCTGGTTGAGGTTCTTAAACCCAAGGTTCCTGTTCGTCGGATGGTATTCCATGAAATCACCAAACGGGCAATAGATACAGCGTTGAGTAACACACGTGAGGTGAATTACAATTTGGTTGCAGCCCAGGAATCACGAAGGATACTCGATCGCCTGGTAGGATACAAAATCTCACCCGTGCTATGGAAGAAGATCGGTAAAGGAACCAGTGCAGGCCGCGTCCAGAGCGTAGCAGTGCGACTTTTAGTTGAACGAGAGAAAAAACGCATGATTTTCGTGCCTGCTCTTTATTGGGATCTGGAAGTGAAGCTTCAGGCCAACTCCAGTGATCAGTTCAATGCCACCATGACGCACCTCAATGAAAAGAGATTAGCAACGGGGCGAGATTTTGATGACAATACAGGTGAACTCAAAAAATCCCTGAAGGAGTCCAATGTTTTCCTACTCAAGAGGGAGGAAGCTGAAGGATTGGCTTCTAGGCTTCCCTATGCTGACTGGCGCGTATCAAGTGTGGTGTCTAAAGAACGTAAGCGAACTCCTGCGCCCCCCTTCATCACTTCCTCGTTACAACAGGAGGGCAGTCGCAAGTTTGGGTGGGGGGCCAAGAAAACGATGATGGTTGCCCAGAAGCTCTATGAGCGTGGGTTTATCACCTACATGCGCACAGATTCAGTCACACTCTCGCAGGAAGCTCTTTCGGCGGCCCGCGAAGCAATTCTACGGACCTATGGTTCAGAAAATCTGAGCGAGGGCGTTCGTCGATACAAGAGTAAAGTAGCGAATGCTCAGGAGGCTCATGAGGCTATTCGCCCTGCTGGTCGCGAAATGAAAACTGGCGTTCAATTGGGCTTAAGCGGAGATGAGCAGAAATTGTATGATCTTATCTGGAAGCGTACCGTTGCGAGCCAAATGGCAGATGCCAGAGTGCGCGACGTACGGGCTGATTCTACAGCGATCCTTGAAGACGGCACCAAAGCGCAATTTCGTTCTACCGGGCGTCAGATATTATTCCCGGGATTTCTGCTGGTCTATGTTGAAGGAACTGATGATCCCCAAAAAGCTCAGGAGAGTGCAACCAAGCACTTGCCGAATCTTGAAGCTGAACAACCCTTGCAGTGCCTAAATCTTGACTCCAAAAGCCATGAAACCAAGCCGCCGGCACGCTATACAGAGGCATCCTTAATCCAAAAACTCGAAAAAGAGGGAATTGGTCGACCGAGCACGTATGCATCGATTATCAGTACGATTCAGGACCGGGGCAGTGTAGTCAAATCCGGTTCGGCGCTTGGCCCGACATTTCGCGCATTTGCAACAAATGCACTCATGCTGGATGGTTTTGAGTCTTTGGTAGACACAGGTTTCACTGCCCAGATGGAAAAGAAACTCGATGAAATTGCACAAGGCAAAGCAAAGGGGCAAGAGTTTTTATACCGTATTGATCAAGGAGAAAAGGGAATTGAAACCCTTGTAGAAATAGCTCTAAGCCAGGTAAATGCACGAGAAGTTTCTACGATCAGCTCTCCCAAATGGAAAAAATGTCTCGTTCGGGTTGGACGCTATGGGCCATATGTAGAGGTCTTGGTGGAAGGAAAAGAAATGCGAAGTAAGGTCCCCGATCACTGGTTGCCGGCGGATGTAGATGATGAACAGCTACTGGCTTTGTTAAAATCAGCGAAAGCTCCCGCCGAACAATTAGGAATTCATCCTGATACGGGACGTCCTATATTGCTCAAAAGTGGCGCTTACGGTCCATATATTGAAATTACAGAACCTGAAGGATCCTCGGAGAAACCTCAAAGAAAATCAATTCCAAAAGGAGTTAAGCTTGAGGATGTATCATTAGAATTTGCCTTGGAGCTACTTAAATTCCCCGTTGAATTGGGTCTGGATCCCAAGAGCGGAGAGCGGATATTTTTTGACAAAGGGCAGTATGGGCCATATGTGAAGCGTGGAAGACTGAATGCCTCTGTGCGAAAAGGACTGAATTTGACAGATATTACGTTAGAGGAGGCCGTTGAATTATTGGACAAGAAAGCTGCAGAGCCGCCAAAAAGACGAAGGCGTACAAAGCGGAGAAAGTAGCTTGGTAGGACGAATTTTAGGATTAAATGCTAATCGAAAAAATATGAGACGATAACAGGGGATTTTCAAGATGAGAATTGAAGAGCGAATAAGATGATGCGTATGGCGACAATTTCACTGATTTTACGATTGTCTTATCTGGCAACGCAGGTACAAAATTGAGGAAATTATATATAATTGAGCATTTTTCGGTAAGGGTTTCGCCCTCAAAATCAGGAGTGCTTCCACTTACACAAGCACTCCTGCCCCCTGTCAATTCCCCGATTCGACTATGTCTGTTTCCATTTACCTTCTCACCCAACTCCAACGCACATTCCTCAATTTCCTCACAACTCAACTCACGATCATCACCCCCCATCACGCTTGGACAAAGAAAGATTTCGTCGTCTACGCTCGGACATCACAGTTTAGATATGCCAATTCCAAATGCTTCAAGAATCTGTTCCAAACCATATCGATAGAACATAGTATCGAGAAACTTAACAGGAATACAATACAAGAAAGAGAAAGTCGGTCCTATATATGTAGCAGAGAGCCTTACTTCCATAGTTATCCGATCGAAGTACGAAATCTTTGCCAATAAATTACCAGAATTATCGCCAATCCAATTAACCCAATGAACTGGTGGAGGAATAAGTAAATCTATAAGAGTAAGATCTGAATCATCTTTTATTATTGAGATTTCTTTCATATCCACTAGATCAATGTTCCCATCATCGATCAAAATGTTATTGATCATATCGCATTGATCAATACCAATACCTCTAACCTCTTTGAGAGAATAGCTGGCATAGTACAAAGTTGCTAAACAAGTCTTTAGAGCTGATTTCTTGGATTGTGGGCTCACGAGTAAATTTGGGACAGGAATACCAAACAATTCATCTCGACTTGGTTTTTCTAAGATATCAAAACTGAGGTTAGAACCTGGAGGAGAGTGTTTTAATTCTTGGAGAATTAGTTTCTTTTTCTGTTCAAGATCCATGAGATCCCTCGCTCTATATACAGTCGCAGAAACGGAAATAGTCTTACCCTTATTCTTCTTCATCTCATCAATCATTTCCTTGGAGTTTAAGTATCCATCACTATCAAACTTATCAAAGATAGAGCCTTTGTCATACCGAAAGTGATTCGGTTTGGGGTGATATTGTACGTTCTCTCCAGACTCTGTAATACCAGCCACATTTTTGTCAGATAATCCATAAAGTACAGCCCAAGGACGCAATTCTTTTTCAAGAGCTGAGTCCCATTTATGTCCAGTTTTATTATTACAAGCCCTACAGATAAAATCGTGCACAATATCAATTCCACCTATAGCATCGTGGGAAAATGTGTTCACGACTTTTCTTGTCCAACTCACATGAACAAAAAGCACAGACTTTATTCCAATGATGATTCTTCATCTTTTATTGTGAGATGAGTCATAAATTCATGGAACGATCTCGATCTATGTGGAACGGATCTGACGTGCAATCTCCTCTATGCGCTCAAAGATTGAATCAAGTACGTCGCCTTCCTCCTTCCCAAGAGGCAATTCAATAGGCATCACGGGATTCCCTTTTATATCCAGAACCTCTGGTGGATTGTACTGGCGGAAAGGAGCTAAATTTTTCCATATTTCACGGATAGGTTTTGTATTACCGCCCTTCTTCCATTCATAAAATGTCAGCCACAAGGGAGTATCGCGGTATGTAGCCCATTTTTTATGATCAATTCCCAATGAAGCTGCGACGGGATACTTCCCTGATACTCCAATAAACTTCATGTACCGAACATACCATTTAATATTAGACGAAGCGTGAAGACCCTCTGTACTCGCCAATTCACTTTCAACTAATCGTTCTGTTACGCGATCAACGAGATTCTTTAGTCCTATCAATCGGCGTGGGATATCTGGTCCTAGATCCTCAGAGCTCAGTGGCATGAATGCGGTAGCATCCGCGTGAACCGCAAGGCCACGTAGTTGCACAATGTCAGCTTCAGTCTGCAGATCTCCATCGGCAGACGCTGTAGTTGCCATACAATCAAGGAGTTTTTTCCAACTGACCAAGATCAACCAACGTACCTCTCCAACATGCGCACTGAGTAGTCCTTCGTGGTTCTTTTCGATCTTGAATGGAATATCAAATTCTGACTTCACGATACGCTGTTTCAACTCATCCCAAAGAGATTGCCTCCGATCGTGAGGCACGATGAAGAGCAAAACGGATGGCTTTTTTTGGGGGAGATGCCGGAAATAAGTGAGGGGTTGGTTTTTCGTCAGTCCTGCCCAGAATTTTGCCTCAATCACGATATGTTTGGAACCGTCCTCATCAAAAGCCACGAGATCTGGTCGCCCACCTTCTTCTCCAATGACTTGCGTCCGCACATTTGAGATTGGTCCTACTTCAGCACCTCCCTTTCGCATTCGGGACAGAACCTGATCTGTCCAGAAACGAGAGAACCCGGGGTATTTTATGACCGTCGCAAGGAGCGCGTATGGCGTCACTTGGACTGGTTTCAGAGCGTTTGTTATATTCATTG
>JAPOTE010000049.1 GCA_026709335.1 Bacteroidota bacterium
ATTACATTCGGCAAGGATGGCGTTCCACGTAAATCGACATGCACCCGCTAATCCTACCAACTTCTTTGCCTTGCCTTGCGTACCCGGACATAGACGGTACTCAATTCCTCGGTAGGAACAGTCTTGATTTTTATTGTTTGAATTCCCCACGGGCATGGCGTTAATATAGGTAACGTTATGGTAAGCAATAGGCAGGATTGCGCTCCTGCCTATTGTGTCCGTGTATCCACCTACTACACTAAGGTTCCAAGAACTGAGTAGCATCCTATATAATCCCCTATTCGATCCATATCGCTCAGATAGACTGCAAGCCAATCAGTTCAACACAAATCGGGTAGCCTACCAACTCCCGCCGGCACCTCCACCTCCAAATCCACCTCCACCAAACCCGCCTCCGAATCCACCACCAAACCCTCCACCTCCGCCGAAACCGCCACCAAACCCGCCTGATCCTCTACCACTGGCATGTCCTAGCAAAAACATTAATGGAAGAATTCCATCGCTACCATAGCCTCCTCCCGGACCTCTTCCCCCTCCCCTGTTTCTCGAAATCATGGTAACTGCAAACACGATAACCATTAAGAATAGGATGATGCCACCCAGGTCGCCTTTCCGGCTTGAGGACTGTTGTTGGGGAAGTGAGTCGACAGAATATTCACCTGCCGCTGCTAACATAATTGCGTCAACTGCACCTGCCAAGCCGGCATAATACCCGCCTTGCCTGAAGTTCGGTACAATTACATCTCGCACAATCCGACCCGCTAATACATCAGGAATGGCTCCTTCCAAGCCATACCCAACCGCAATAAACACCGAACGATCACCTGTGCTGACAACAATCAGTACGCCATTATCATTTTCTGACTGGCCTACTCCGAGAGATTGTCCTAACTCCGTTGCATACTCGGCAATGTCTTGCCCATCCAATGATGGCACGGTGCGGATTGCAATCTGGTTTGATGTACTGTCAGCATACAGACGCAATATAAGTGACAGACGCTGCTCTTCCTGGGGAGTCAGTACTCCTGCGTCATCTACAACAATCTGTTGTTGCAGCGCGTGAGCTTGATGAGAAACAACTCCGAGCGCAATCAGGGCTATTGGAAAAAACCAAACCCGAATATTTGAACTACGAATCAAAATCAACCTCAGGTGCATTTTGTGCTCCGGTTTCCGCCTCAAATGGAGAGCGGCGACTATGGCCGAACACACCGGCGAATATAGTTGCCGGAAATCTGCGAATTGCAGTGTTGTATTGCCTTACGGCACCATTGTACCTGGTTCGAGCAGTGTTGATACGATTTTCCGTTCCCTCAAGTTGTACCTGTAAATCACGGAATCCTGCAGTCGCCTGCAACTGCGGATAATTCTCGCTGACGACTAAAAGCCTGCCCAGAGCACCAGACAACTGGGACTGTGCCTGCTGGAACTGTGCGAGACTGGACGGATCGCGTAAATCATCTGCCGAGACATTAATGGAGGTCGCCCGGGCACGTGCCTCGGTAACCGCCTGCAAAGTCTCCTGCTCAAAATCTCCTGCCGCTCGCACGGTATTGACAAGATTGGGGATCAGATCCGCTCTGCGTTGGTACGCAGTCTGAACATTCCCCCAAGCTTCTTCAACCACCTCCTCCTGCTCGATCAAACTGTTGTAGGTTCCACAACCGGCACAACCTGCAAATCCCAATAGAAGAACAACAACGATAAGTATTAATGTACTCGGATTACGCATATTTTATTTATAGGATATAGCTTTACTGTGCGTACGTCATTCATGGTCGGTGGTTTCGGAAATTGAATCCAAATATTCCTGTAGGATGATTCCAGCCGCAATCTGATCAACATAGCCTTGCTTCTTTTTACTCTTCCGACCAATAAATCGTGATTTCGCCTCCTCAGACGTGTAACGCTCATCCCACCGAATAATTTCCACCCCGGGTAACCGTGCATCCAATTTTCGGATATATCGATCAACCCGCCGAGTAGCCTCCCCCTCAGATCCATCCTCGTTGAGGGGCCAGCCAATCACAATCGTACCAATTGTCTCTCTTTCATGAAGAGATATTAATTTCTCAATTGCAGATCTAGGACTACAGGTAGTCAGAGGTTGCGCAAATAATTGCAATGGATCTGCAAGTGACAAACCTACTCGCTGGGTACCGTAATCAACGGACACGATACGAGGATGCTTTATTCCTTGATTATTCTTCAAAACGATAGACGCCTTGGACATTATCAACACGCTTGATACGCTCAATCAAGCGCTTAAGATGCTTAAGGTCACTGACTTGTAAAATGATCGTTCCTTCAAAAAATCCATCTTCTGTTTTCAACGTGATTGATCGGATATTGGTCTTAAGGTTCCGAGAGATCACAGTGGTTAAGTCGTGAATGATTCCAACCCGATCTTCTCCGATGACTCGCAAACCCACCACGAATCGTACATCCTTCTGTCGACTCCAGGTGCAGGATTGAATTCGATCAGGGTAATTGATCAAGAGATGTGCGGCATTTCGACATCCGGTGCGATGGATATTGATTGAACCAGATTTGCTTGTGTACCCAAAGACCGCATCACCCGGAATGGGATTACAGCAAGAAGCATATACCGTGGCAATGCCCTTAATCCGCTCTCCGTTGATGAGTAAAGCTTCTGCTCCACTATACTGTGCATGCTCAAGAAAGGAAATTGGGGATTCCTCCTCGACTTCTACTTCCTCAGATTCTGGAGGATTACCCGTCCGCAAATATTGAATCAGATCCTGTATATCAAGGAGGCCCGAAGAAATTTCATAAAACATTTGTGCTGGTGTCGCATATTTGAACTGGGTTGCCAGACGTATCAATTCCTCTTCCGTCAGCGAAATTTTTGCCCGTTTGGCTTTCTTTTCCCAAAGCTGTCGACCATAGCGTATAGCTTCACGCCGCTGTTCATTGATGCGATGACGAATTTGGCTACGCGCTTTATGTGTTACCACAAACTTGATCCATCCCGGATTGGCGGTAATCTTTTTGGATGTAATGATCTCAACTTGGTCACCACTTGTGAGCTTGTGGGAGAGAGGAACCATTTTTCCATTGACTTTTGCACCAATGCAGTGAAACCCTACATCAGTGTGAATCTGGAATGCAAAATCCACCGGTGTGGCACTTTTGGGAAGTGTCTTCAGATCCCCGCGTGGAGTGAACACATAAATTTCGTCTGTATAGAGATCCAAGCTAAATTCCTGAACAAATTCGGTTGCCTGTTCGGTATCAGGATTCTCCATCAAATCATGAACCCAACTCAGGAACTGATCCATTTTGGCGTCCATTCCCTCTACCCCTTCTTTGTACTTCCAGTGAGCTGCGACACCACGTTCGGCGATTTCATGCATCTCTTGCGTCCGAATTTGAACCTCCATGCGATGCCCCTCCGAATCCAATACTGTTGTATGTAGGCTCTGATAACCGTTTGACTTGGGGACAGAAATAAAATCCCTGAAGCGCTCCGGAATCGGCTTGTAAAGATCCGTTACAATGGAATATACCCGCCAACAATCTTCTTTGCCTTTTCCTCCGCCCGTCTTTAGAATTATCCGAATGGCGAATACATCGTAGATTTCCTGGAGCGGTTTATTTTGAATCCGCATTTTTCGGAAAATTGAATATAGATTCTTAGAACGCCCCTTGATTTCGAACTCAAACCCTTGTTTATGGAGACTATTACGAAGAGGGACAATAAATCGGAGTATATGAGATTCTCTCTCTTGCCTACTCCCTTTCAACCCGGAAACGATGGTAGAGTATGCTTCGGGTTCAAGAATCTTAAGGGCTAGATCTTCCAACTCACTTTTGATTCGTTGCAACCCAAAACGATGAGCCAAAGGAGCAAACAGGCTTAATGTTTCTGTGGCAATCTTAAGTTGTTTGGAGTGAGGTAGCGATTCCAGTGTCTTCATGTTGTGCAAGCGATCAGCGAACTTCACGAAGATAACACGTACATCCTGTGCCATAGAAAGAATGAGTTTACGAACATTTTCCGCTTGACCAAGAGCGCGGTTCGTATAAATACCTCGAATCTTTGTCAACCCATCAATCAGCAGGGCCATCTGTTCTCCAAACTCCGATCGGATAATTTCAATTGTCAGATCAGTATCCTCTACTACATCATGTAGCAGTGCTGCACCAACACTGGTGTCATCAAGTCGGATTTCCCGGGCTACAATGCGTGCAACAGCGAGGGGATGTGAGATATAAAGTTCGCCTGAGGCTCGCTGGTCATTTCTATGAGCCCAGTAGCTAAGTTTAAATGCTCGCCGAATCATCAATTCGTCAACCGAAGGAAGGAATTGGTGGCATTCTGCAACCAACTCATCCAACTCGTGCCTGTAAGGTTCTGCAATCTTTACATCACGTTCTTGAAGAATCCCCGATGCTTCCAACATCTAGCATATAATTGGTCTATTTTAATAGCCTAAAGGTACAAACCAATTAAATGATCTAGAATCATTCCACCATTTTTCTTTAGATCCGAAGAAAGACTTTTCACTTTTCTGAGTGGGTAGATTATCTCTGGAAGCCTTCTGAGTAAAGCCCCGATCCTCCAAAATAAAAATAGATTGCATCGGCAAAGCGTTCTTTATTTCGGAATCCTCGTGCACAGACTTTGATAGTTTTGATCCGATTGTATATTAAGGGACATCTACCTTCTACATTTTACCAATTAGCTTGGTACTCCGACTCTACGCTTCATACCTAATATCTTGTACCGTTAATTATTGGGGCTTCAGCTTTTATTGTGAGATGAGTCATAAATCCAGGGGATATTTCCCTGTTTTTTCTACGGAGATTTCGAGTTTCATTTTCCACCTCAATTTTAGGGATAACTTGCCAAAGACTCCGACTTATAACTGAAAACACGACAAGAATCAATACAAATCACATTCGGACGGCTGCCAAAATCGATCGAATTCAGTAGGGAAACTGATTCGGGTTGAATAAGAATAGATGACAGGATTCGCAGAATATTCGGATTGTGCGAATCTTCAATAGAAAAACTGGCCGTCAGTACTCCTCAGAACTATCCAAGAGATATTTTCTCCTGAATATCAGAGAAGATGGCACTCACTCAGGCTTTTGCTTTTCTTCTCCAGTTTCAGGCGCACCACTCTCAGGGGGTAAGACATCAGACTCGACTTCATTATAGTCAGTATTTCCCTCAACTATCACTGAATCAGGTTCACGAGTAGACAGTTTTTCCGCGCCTTCTTTCGAAACCTCCATCTCCTGAACGTCTAATTCAACCGGATCAGATTCGGTTACCTCGTCCTCAATCACTTCAGCCACTGATTCGGCATCAGCCGCCTCTTGGACAGGTGAATCATCAGAGATTGTATCCGAAACCTCAACCTGCTGCCGAGAATCTGAACCACGACGGCGCCGACCTCTACGAGTACGACGACGGCTGGAACGGGCATCCTCAGGAGTCGAGTCATTGTAATCCACTAATTCAATAATCGCCATTTCCGCGGCATCACCCTCGCGCTGTCCCAGCCGAAGAACCCGGGTATAACCACCTGGACGATCTCCTACTTTCTCTGAAACCTCGTTGAAGAGTTCGGTCACAGCATTTTTATCCATCAGTCTACGAAAGACCTGACGACGATTTACCATTGTATCTACACGAGATCGTGTAATTAACGGCTCGACATAGGTCCGTAGCGCCTTGGCTTTTGTGAGGGTGGTCGTAATGCGCTTATGCTGAATCAGTGCTACAGAAAGTGCTGATAGCGTCGCCTTTCGATGCGAGGCAGTACGACTTAATTTATATCCCTTCTTGGCGTGTCTCATCTCAGTGTGCTAACTACTATGAAGCAGTTACTTGACTGTCAATTTCGGGAATATCCATGTCAAAACTCAAGCCCTGCTGCTCAAGTACAACTCTAAGTTCCTGTAAAGATTTATTTCCAAAGTTGCGGAATTTCAACATGGTTGCCTCGTCACGTGTAACCAAGTCCCTGATTGTTTTAATATTCGCAGCTTTCAAGCAGTTCTTGGCACGAACCGATAGGTCTAACGTATCGATCAATTGACTGACCTGATCCAGAATCTGGATATTATCAAAGTCCACTGCTGGCGCCTCTTGGGATTCAGCCGCAACATAGTCCATTTCAATAAATGGATCAATGTGATCATTGAGAATGGTTGCTGCTTCCCTAAGAGCATTTTGAGGGAGAATTGTACCGTCTGTGGACACCTCCAATTCCAAGCGCTCATAGTCAACGCGCTGACCAACGCGAGTAGGTTTTACAGTAACTCGAACACTTTTGATCGGTGTATAAACTGCATCGAGAGCAATTACCCCAATAGGATCCGTTTCGCGCTTGTTCTCATTGGCAGGAACGTATCGGCGGCCGGTTTCCACACGCAACTCAACGCCGAAATCCACACCCTCTGACAGCGTAGCAATATGATGCTCAGGGTTCAATACCTGATATTCTCCCGTAGCATCTTCAATATCCTTTGCAGTCCAAACTCCTGCCCCTCTGACCTTCATATTAATGACGCCACTCGCAAAGTCCTTGGGCTGGAATCGAATTCCTTTCAGGTTCAAAATGATATCGGAAACATCCTCAGCAACTCCCTCAATGGTTGAAAATTCATGCTGAATTCCATCAATCTTTACCGCAGTAATAACCGTCCCTTCAAGTGAAGATAACAGAACTCGTCTAAGGGAGTTTCCAATGGTCTGACCAAATCCACGTTCAAGTGGCTGAATTACAAACCTTGTAAATGTTGGGGTGACATCTTCGGTCAAAACCCCGGTTGGCATTTGAATTCCGTGTTTGCTCATATACGCAATTGAGTTCAATAATTCACAGTTGACTATTTGGAATAAAGCTCAACAATCAACTGTTCTCGAATATTTTCCGGTATATCGGAACGCTCGGGAAAATCAAGGAATTTCCCACTTAAAGATTTTCGATCTGTTTCCAGCCACGAAAATACGCGGCGACTCTTTTTCAAATTATCAATAAAGACAGGGTTTTGTCGACTCCGGGGGCGAACCGCAACAATATCTCCTGGCCTCAATTGATATGAAGGGATATTTACAACTTCACCATTGACCAGAATATGTCTGTGAGTAACCATCTGCCGTGCCTGCCTCCTCGTGGCACCAAATCCAAGTCTGAATACAGTATTATCTAAGCGTGCCTCCAGAAATCTAAGTAGGTTTTCGCCGGTCACTCCCTTCTTGCGAGCCGCTTTCTCAAACAAATTCCTGAACTGCCGTTCCAAAACCCCATAGATATATTTTGCTTTCTGCTTCTCCTTTAACTGGACAGCATATTCGCTCTCACGCCTACGCCGCTTTTGGCCGTGCTGTCCAGGCGGATTCGGCTTACGCTCCAATGATTTACTAGCTCCGAAAAGCGGCTCATTAAACCGCCTTGCAATCTTCTGCTTTGGACCTCTATAACGGGCCATAACTGTTTTTACTCAAATTCTATGATGATATACAGATAGGTCAAACACGCCGACGCTTTGGTGGACGGCAGCCATTATGCGGAATTGGAGTCACATCGCGAATCGTCGTGATGTCAAGGCCTGAAGTATTCAATGCACGAATGGCTGATTCCCGACCCGATCCAGGGCCTTTTACGAATACATCCACTCTCTTTAACCCCAAATTAACTGCTTCCGTGGCAGCAGTCGTGGATGCAACCTGAGCAGCATATGGTGTACTCTTGCGACTACCCTTAAACCCCTCTTTTCCCGAAGAAGACCATGAAATGCAATTTCCGTACTGATCCGTAATCGTCACAATTACATTGTTAAAGGTTGCCCGAATAAAGGCCATGCCGTTTGATTCGACAACCACCTTTTTTTTGCCAGAGCGACCTGGTCCCTTACGTCCTTGCTTTTTTGCCATTGATCTGTGTTATTTCCTATTTGCGTGGGGCTTTCTTTTTGCCGGCCACAGTCTTTTTTCTCCCCTTGCGTGTTCTGGCATTTGTCTGAGTTCGCTGGCCGCGAACGGGCAATCCCCGTCTATGCCGTAAGCCACGATAACAGCCAATATCCATGAGCCTCTTCACATTCATCTGGACCTTGGATCGAAGCTGCCCTTCAACCACATAATGATCCTCAATCAATCGACGAACTTTTTTGGTCTGTTCTTCGGTCCATGTCTCTGGACGGGCATCTGGATCTAGGCCAATTCGATCCAGAATTTCTTTTGCACGTGAACGTCCTACTCCAAAAATGGACGAGAGTGCAATTTCGCCGCGCTTGTTTGGCGGCACATCAACTCCAGCTATTCGAGGCATACAATACTATCCTTGCCGCTGCTTGTGCTTCGGATTCTTTTTGTTAATAATGTAAAGACGGCCCTTGCGTCTGACAATCTTGTCATCCGAACTCCGTTTCTTGATACTCGCTCGTACTTTCATTCTGATCTATCTTGTTCTGCGTGTATTTCCCTAATTATTTTGAGGCAAAGTTCAGGTATACGCATTGTTAATCGTACGGGTTCCTATTTATATCGATATACAATTCTACCTTTTGAAAGGTCAAAAGGTGAAATTTCTACCTTTACACGATCGCCTGGAAGAATCTTGATGTGATACATTCGCATCTTTCCAGCAAGAAGTCCGAGAATGGAATGTCCATTCTCTAGGCGAACTCTGAATTGGGCATTTGGCAAAGCATCTGTCACTTCACCATCCAGTTCAATCGGTTTCTGTTTAGCCATACGTTAGTGTCTCGTTCATCTTGTAAGGAGGCGTGATATGTTGTTCGATATATTCAAACGTTGTGAGTATTTCTGAACCGTCCGAATTGATACAGATCATATGTTCATAATGTGCTGAATCTGAACCATCGGCGGAACGAACCGTCCATCCATCTGCATCTATAACTACGTCAGACGTGCCAAGATTAATCATTGGTTCAACGCAAAGCGTCATTCCCTTCCTGAGGCGACGCCCTTTACGTGGCCTGCCAAAATTGGGAATCTGGGGAGTTTCATGTAATTTGCTACCAATTCCATGACCAACCAAATCCCGTACAACACCAAGACCCTGCACTTCGCAATGCCTCTGAATCGCAAAACCAATGTCTCCAACAGTGCCGTGGGGGCAAGCCGCAGAGATCCCTAACTGGAGGGCTTCGTACGTCGCGGTACAAAGCCGTATTTTTTCTGGGCTCAGATCTCCAACTCCAAATGTATAGGCACTGTCACCGAAATAGCCATTAAGCAGGACACCGCAGTCTATCGATACCAAATCACCCTCGCGTAGAGTGTAACTACCGGGAAAGCCATGTACAACCACATCATTCACAGATATGCAGAGTGTATATGGGAATGGAGATAGCGAGGGCGCTCCGTATCCCTTGAATGCAGGCTCAGCACCATGACTTTGAATAAACTCCTCAGCAATACGATCAAGTACCAACGTTTCCTGGCCGGGAAATACGTGCTTGGCTACCTCTGCCAGTGTCTGTGCGACTAAATTCGCACTTTGTCGAAGTAGAGCAATCTCATGAGTCGTTTTCAGCATACCCATCTAACGGTTTCTTCCTCTCATGCGGCCACTCTTCATAAATCCATCATAATGGCGCATTAAGAGATGGCTTTCCACCTGTTTCAGAGTGTCCAGTGTGACACCAACCATAATCAAAAGACTGGTTCCTCCAAAGAATTGTGCAAACTGCTGAGTCTGCGTTAACCCCAGTTGTACTGCAAATGCAGGCAAGATCGCTGCAAAGCCAATAAACAGCGAACCCGGGAGTGTCACTCGTGTCAGAATTGAATCAATAAACTCGCTCGTTTGCTTGCCCGGCCGAATTCCAGGGATAAACCCTCCCTGACGCTTCATCGTATCGGCCATCTCTTTGGGATTGACGGCAATCGCAGTGTAAAAGTAGGTAAAGAATACACACACGAAAAAGAAAATGATTGAATATCCCCAACTGGTAAAGTCCAAAAAGAGAGCTCCAAAACGTTGCATCAACTCATTGTTTGGTGCGAACTGCGCAATTGTGCCAGGCACAAACATGATTGACTGTGCAAAAATAATTGGCATGACTCCCGCTGCATTGACCCGAACTGGCAAATACTGGGTTGTACCTCCATATACTTTACGTCCGACTACACGCTTCGCATACTGTACCGGAATACGCCGCGTACCTTGGGTCATCAATACGACAAATGCAGTTATCACGACCAGTACGCCTAATTCAAAAATGATAAGGAAGAAATTTTCCGATTGCTGCCGAATTTCATTGACAAACGCTTGCGGCAAAAATGCAATAATTCCAACGGTAATGATGAGTGAGATTCCATTGCCAATCCCACTTTCAGTAATCCGCTCTCCCAGCCACATGACAAACATCGTTCCGGCTGTGAGCACAATGACTGTTGAAATCATAAAAAATCCTTGGGGAATCACAATTGCAGACGGAACCGTACCCCACAAAAACAGGCTGTAGCCAATAGATTGAAGCATAGTGATCCCGGCTGTACCATAACGCGTCAACTGTGTAATCTTCCTCCGACCTTCCTCTCCCTCACGCTGGAGCTTCTGAAAATAGGGAACCGCAGCTCCAAGAAGCTGAATGATAATTGATGCCGTAATGTATGGCATGATCCCCAGTGCAAACACACCGGCCTGGAGAAAGGCTCCACCGACAAAAAGATTGAAAAATCCAAACAGATTATTTGGATCCCCCTGCGCAAATGCACTGGTAAGCTCTGCAGCATCAATTCCTGGCAGAGGTACATATGCTCCAACCCGATAAACAACCAGAATACCAAGAGTATAAATTATGCGCTTGCGCAGCTCTTCAATCTTCCAAATACTGCGTAAACTATCGGCAAATCCTGCCATTCGAAAATACCTTGGGGCGTTTAGTTAGAGGACAGGCACTGGATTGAACCGCCTGCGGCCTGAATTTTTGTTTCTGCTGACTTACTAAATGCATGGACCTCAATGTTCAAGGCAATGGATAGCTCACCACCGCCAAGAATCTTCACAAGATCATTCTTGCGAATTACCCCTGCCTCCACCAAAGAGTTCGGGGTAATCACTGTATCTGCATTTAATCTCCCTGATTCAATCAGTGCACCCACTTGATCCAAGTTTAACACGTTATAGGAAACTCTGTTGGGGTTCTTGAAACCAAATTTGGGGACCCGACGCTGGAGAGGCATTTGACCACCTTCAAACCAGGATGGCATTCGATGATTACCTGTACGGCTCTTCTGCCCTTTATTTCCCCGGGATGAGCTATGCCCCCCCTTCCCTGACCCAACGCCACGACCGAGTCGCTTATTCGGTCTAGTGGATCCTTTCGCGGGTTTCAATGTCGCTAAGTTCATTCGTTTGACTCAGTTTCTTGTTCTTGATCAATCACTTCTTCAACCTCTACTAAATGAGATACAACGCGCAACATGCCACGAATTACAGGGGTATCACTGCGAGTTACAGAATGATGCATGCGGCGAAGCCCTAATGCCTTGATTGTCTGGCGTTGACGCCCCGATGAACCAATCAGGCTTCGCGACTGAGTAATTTTTAGTGCTGTCATTTTATCCCTCAAATACCCTGCGCAGTGGAATGCCTCGACGACGTGCTACTTCCAGTGGATCTTCCAGGCTTCTCAGTGCATTCATGGTAGCAGCAACCTGATTATGCGGATTACTGGTACCAAGCGATTTCGATAGCACATTGGTGATTCCCACACATTCAAGAACCGCACGAACCCCTCCACCGGCAATCACGCCAGTCCCGGGGGATGCAGGCTTCAACAGTACACGACCGGCGTCTTTCTTCCCAATGACCTGATGCGGAATCGTGCCGCCTTTAGTTACAGGAACGGAAATCAGACGTTTTTTTGCATCTTCCGTCCCTTTTTTGATGGCATCCGCAACCTCATTCGCCTTCCCAAGTCCGGCGCCTACATGGCCTTGGCCGTCACCGACCACAACAACCGCGTTAAAAGAAAAACGGCGGCCTCCCTTTACGACCTTGGCGACGCGCTTCACCTTGACGAGGCGATCAATCCATTCCGTTTGATCCGCTGATTCGCTACGATTACGCTGCTGTCCTTGTGTACTTTGCATTCGCTCTATTTTCTCAGTCGTTAAAACTCTAATCCCCCTTTACGTGCACCTTCGGCCAATGACCGGACACGTCCGTGATATCGATATCCATTCCGATCAAAAACTGCTTTTTTGATTCCATGCTCAGTCGCACGAGCAGCAAGTCGCTCCCCTACAATTGCGCCGGCGCTCACAGGAGAATCTGCCTGATGGCCCTCATCAAGTGTTGAAGCAGCAGCCAGAGTCCGGCGATCATCATCATTGATCAACTGCGCATAAATATTGCGGTTACTCCGGAACACCGTCAGTCTGGGGCGTTCCGCTGTACCATGCACCTTTCGACGAATGCTTCGCTTCGCACGAAATCTACGCACAGATTTAGTTGACTTAAACTTGCAAGTAGACATATCCCTGACAATTATTTAGATGCCGTTTTGCCGGCTTTTCTTCGTACATACTCGTTCACGTAACGAATTCCTTTCCCTTTATAGGGTTCCGGTGGACGGAGGGAGCGGATTTTTGCAGCAACCTGACCAACCACCTGCTTATCAATTCCCGATATGATGACCCTGGGAGTTCGCCCTCGTCCACCACCCTCAGCTTCAATGTTCACTCCATCAGGGGGGACAAAATAAACCGGATGAGAAAACCCCAACGCCAACTCCAATACTCCATTATTAACCTCTGCACGCGTACCTACGCCAATGATCTCCAGCTGTTTTTGGAACCCTTGACTGACACCAACAACCATGTTTGCAAGAAGTGAGCGATAGAGACCATGCATGGCACGGTGACGTTTTTGATCCGTCGGCCTTGAAACCTCGAGAATACCTGGTGCATCCTGCGACAAGGTCAGTTCAGGAGAAACCTGGAGTTGGAGTGTTCCCTTGGGGCCGGTCACAGTGACTGCATTCCCCTTGGAGATTTCAACTTGAACTCCCTCGCTAACCGTAATGGGTTTTTTTCCAATTCTTGACATCTTAAAATACGTATGCAAGTACTTCACCACCAATGTGAATACGTTGGGCCTCTTTATCGGTCATAACTCCTCGAGAGGTGGACAGAATTGCGACGCCAAGTCCATTTTCAACACGCGGCAGATTATCCGCCTTCACATAGACCCTCAAACCCGGCTTGGATATTCGCTTCATGGAACGAATTGCTCCATTTCCATGGCGATCATACTTGAGAAAAATTCGCAGACGCCCCTGCCCCTCATCATCTACATTTAAGAACCTCGTGATGTATCCCTTATCCCTCAGAATCTGAGTCATTGCCCGTTTAATCCGGGATGCCGGAATATCAGTATACTTGTGGCCTGCCATCTGCGCGTTCCGCAATCTGGCAAGATAGTCCCCAACCGGATCTGTAATTACACCCATTTCACCTACCAACTTGATTTACGAATTCCGGGAATTTTGCCAGCTCGTGCCATATCACGAAAAGCAATCCTAGATAGACCATATACCCGAATATACCCACGTGCACGCCCGGTGAGTTGACACCGATTGCGTAGCCGTGACGGGCTTGCGTCACGTGGAAGGGTCTGCAGGGCGACATAGTCTCCTTTGGCTCGCAATTCCTTCCTGCGTTCAGCGTATTTTTCTACCATCCGTTCACGCTTCTTCTGACGAGCGATTACACTCTTTTTTGCCATTTACTCAATCTTCTTACTTTAATGTCAGGCAGTTGTATTTTGTCTGTGGACAAAAGGCATTCCCAACTCCTTGAGCAGCGAAAAAGCTTCTTCATCGGAAGACGCACTCGTCACGAATGTGAGACCTAAGCCAGATATTCGTTCGATCTGATCTACACTGATTTCAGGGAAAATAATCTGCTCCTTGATTCCGAGAGAATAATTACCACGTCCATCAAAGCTACCATCAGGGACACCGCGAAAATCTCTTACACGCGGCAACGCCAAAGTAATGAGACGATCTAGAAATTCCCACATACGATCTCCACGGAGCGTGACGGTAGCCCCAATTGGCATGCCTTCACGGAGTTTGAAATTTGAAACACTTTTTCGAGCACGTCGCACTGTTGGCTGCTGACCGGTGATGCGACGTAATTCGTCAACTGCACCATCAAGCAACTTCTTGTTCTGGGTTGCTTCGCCCACTCCCTTGTTCACCGTTATTTTGATCAAACGCGGAACCTGCATGCGATTCTTGTAGGAGAACTGCTTGCTGAGCTGATCAACGATTTCTGATTTATAGCGCGTTTTTAGACGCGGCTCATAGTTTGCCATAATGCTAATTCAATTCTTCTCCCGTCGTCTTTGCATAGCGGATCCAGTGGCCTCGCCCGGTCTCGGTATCCGCAATACGTTTCCGCCCAACTCTAGTTGCTTCCCCGTTGCTGTCAACAGGTTGTACATTAGAAATATGAATAGCAATCTCACGCTGTACTCTGCCCCCTTGAGGATATACCTGATTAGGGCGGGTATGACGGATTCGTAAATTGACACCTTCTACAATTACGCGCTCCTGTTCCGGGAATACCCGAAGAACCTTGCCTACATACCCACGATCCCTGTCCGGACTTCCCTTTGAAGCGGTAATTGACTTGGTCAGCATCACCATGTCACCTTTTTTGACATGGGTTTTTTTCGTTTTTCTTCGGGATTGAGACATGTGTTAACTCCTCTAAATCACTTCTGGAGCCAGCGAAACAATGCGCATATACTGTTTTTCACGCAACTCTCTGGCAACCGGTCCGAAAATTCTTGTTCCTCTGGGCTCATCCTGAGCATTCAGCAAGACGGCTGCATTCTCGTCAAACCGGATATATGACCCGTCTGTACGTCTGACTTCCTTACGGGTGCGTACAACGACGGCTCGAGACACATCTCCTTTCTTAACATTTCCACCGGGGATTGCAGACTTTACCGAGACTACAATGCGATCTCCAATCCGTGCGTAACGGCGACCGCTACCACCAAGAACTCGGATACACAGCACTTCTTTAGCACCGCTATTATCAGCCACGGCCAGTCTGGACTCTTGCTGTATCATTGAATCAACTTATTTCGCGCGCTCCACTATCTCCAGAAGACGCCAACGTTTTTTCTTGCTCATCGGTCGTACTTCTGTAATACGAACTGTGTCCCCCTCATGAGCCTGCTCTTGTTCGTCATGAGCGAAGAGACGACTGCTTTTCTTGATAAACTTTCCGTAAATCGGATGCCTTACCTGGCGTTGGATACCAACCACGATGGTCTTGTCCATCTTGTTACTCACCACGATACCGGTTCGTTCTTTACGGGAAGATCTTTTTACCTCACTCATGTTCTTCTAGGCAACTCGCTCTTTCAGAATTGTTCTTAAACGTGCCAAAAAACGGCGCTTTTCCCTGAGAAGCATTGGATTTTCCAATTGTGCAATCGCATGTCTGAATTTCAATTCGGACAACTGTTCTTCTTCTTCACGAATTCGCTCCTGCACCTCCTGGATGCTAAGGGCTCGTATTTCTGGGGCTTTCATCATAATTTAATTCTCCACATAGTCAGGTCGTACAACAAACTTTGTCTTGATTGGCAATTTTTGCTGTGCCAGTCGCATGGATTCTTTGGCGAGATCCAGCGGAACTCCACCACCGACTTCAAACAAGATTCGACCGGGGCGAACAGGGGCAGCCCAATGATCAATTGCCCCCTTGCCTTTTCCCATACGAACTTCTGCGGGTTTGCTCGTAATTGGCTTATCCGGAAAGATTCGGATGTATACTTTACCAATGCGTTTCATCCGCCGAGTCATTGCGATCCTTGCGGCTTCAATTTGGCGGCTGGAAATCCTTCCAGGCTCCATGGCCTTGATTCCAAAATCTCCAAAGTCCACATGCGTACCACGTGTAGCATTTCCTTTGATCCTTCCTTTTTGTTGTTTGCGGTACTTTGTCCGCTTTGGCATCAACATGATTTACGGCCTCTATCACCTATAATTATTACGGTCAAGTTCTTGCTCTACGATTCGCACCTTGAGCACCTCCGCGCCTTGCACGTCCCCCACGATTCCCACGACGCCGATCCCGCGCTTTACTACTCTCACTCCCTCGGCCCGTTTGCATCTGTCGCAATTGCTGTCGCTGAGCCTGTACATTCGGACTTAGATCCGGGCGACCAAGTATTTCACCACGATAGACCCATACTTTCACACCTGTAGTTCCGTAAATTGAATATGCGGTTGCTTCGGCATAATCAATGTCAGCTCGGATCGTGTGCAACGGGACCCGTCCTTCAAGATATTGTTCTACCCGACCCATTTCTGCTCCACCAAGTCGTCCGCTCACCTTGATGCGAATGCCTTGCGCACCCATACGCATGGCTCCCTGGAGTGCCTGCTTCATAGCCCGCCGGAAAGATACACGCCCTTCAAGCTGCTGTGCTACGTTCTGAGCAACCAAGCTTGCATCAAGTTCCGGGCGCTTGATCTCATTGATATTGATCTGAATCTCCTTGGTTGTGATCCGTTTGAGTTCTTCACGAAGTTTTTCAACCTCCTGACCTCCTCGACCAATTACTACACCCGGACGGCTGGTATGCAACGTCAGAATGATTCGTTTCGGTGTACGCTCAATCACAACGCGACTCAGGCCAGCCCGTTTTAAGCGGGTCGTCAAGTAACGTCGAAGCTCTTCGTCCTCAAAGAGTTTGGCAGCAATTTCTTTTTTTCTGGCGTACCAGTTTGAATCCCAACCTCGAATGGTACCGAGGCGAAAGCCAACTGGATGTGTTTTCTGACCCATTTCTATCCTTGAGAACTCCTATTCTTTGGCTTGAACAATGACGGTTAAGTGACTCATGCGCTTCTTGATTCGTTGGCCTCTTCCGCGAGCGGCAGGACGTAGCCTTTTAAGCATCGGTCCCTCATCCACCTTGATCTCTTTGACTACAAGATCTTCCTCATCGAATCTTTCGCTTCGGTATTGATCTATCAGATTGTGTACAGCAGATCTGATTGCCAGAGAAACTGGGCGCGTTGCGGCATGTGGCAAAAAATGCAATGCATTCAGGGCCTGGGCAACCGATTGTCCTCGTACAAGATTCACGACCCGCCGCATCTTGCGAGGGGAACTGGAAATATATTTACGTACCGCGCGTGCTTGCATAGACATCAGCTCCCTCGTCTGTCTTTTTTAGATCCGGCGTGACCACGAAAATTTCTGGTTGGAGAAAATTCGCCCAAGCGGTGTCCAACCATGTTTTCAGTCACGTAAACAGGAATAAACTGTCTTCCATTGTGGACTGCAAACGTATGCCCCACAAAATCTGGGGTAATCATAGAAGCACGACTCCACGTTTTAATCACTTTCTTTTTATCTGACTGGTTCAACTGATCCACCTTGCGTTGAAGCTTATGGTGAACAAAAGGACCTTTTTTAAGAGACCGTGCCATGATTATCTGCGTTTTGCGTCACGTCGACGTACGATATATTTATCTGAAGAGGAATTGCGCTTGCGCGTCTTATACCCTTTGGCCGGGACTCCTGAGGGAGAACGAGGATGTCCTCCACTCGCTTTGCCTTCTCCCCCACCCATAGGGTGATCTACGGGATTCATCGCGACGCCTCGAACTTTCGGTCGCACGCCCATCCAGCGCCGGCGACCTGCTTTCCCCAGATCAATATTCATGTGATCGGGGTTACTGGTCGTACCAATTGTGGCTCTACATTCAGACAGAACCCTGCGAACTTCACCACTGGGCAACTTAAGTGTCACATATTTCCCTTCACGGGCAGTCAGCTGTGCAAATGTGCCCGCGGAGCGAGCAAGTTGTGCCCCCTTCCCGGGTTTCATCTCAATTGCGTGAACGAAGGTTCCTAGCGGGATCCGGCCCAACGGGAGGCAATTCCCGACTTCAGGGGGGGCATCCGGCCCATTCTGAACCTTTTGATCTATTGAAAGCTTGTCCGGTGCAATGACGTAGCGTTTGTCCCCGTCAGCATAAACAAGGAGAGCAATCCTTGCAGATCGATTCGGATCATACTCGATACTGGCAACACGAGCCGGAATATGATCTTTATTTCGACGGAAGTCAATGACCCTGTAGCGTCGCTTGTGTCGACCACCCTGGTGCCGTACCATGATCCGGCCTGTGGAATTGCGTCCTCCACGACGTTTTACCGGACGTAAAAGATTTTTTTGTGGCGTACCCGCAGTGATTTGGTCAAAAGCAGATACTGAGCGTTGGCGCTGCCCAGGGGTAATCGGTTTGAGTTTACGAATCGCCATAATCCTTATATGCTCTCAAAGAAATCTATCTGCTCGCTGCCAGGAAGTAGCGTTACAATAGCTTTTTTATAGCTGGCTGTTCGCCCGAACCTGACACCCTGGCGTGTCATCTGGCGACGTTGTTTTCCGCGTACATTGATCGTACGAACTTCTTTGATCTGTACCGCCGGAAACCGGTGCTGAATCGCCTGCTTAATCTCAATCTTGTTTGCCTTTGGATCTACAATAAAGGCATAATGTCCCTCTTCCATCTGGGCAGAGAGTTTTTCGGTTACCAAGGGGCGAATCAATACTTGTCGGCTCATAGCAATCAAGCGCTTGGAGTTGATGTGGAAGCCCAGAGGGCGCTCCAGACCGTGAACGCATCTTCTTCACATACTAAAATTCGAGCTCGAAGAATATCTTCGGTGCTTACGTTGCGTGCTTCACGTACTACGACACGGTTGAGATTTGTGCTCGACCGAAAAACTTCAGGGCTGTGCGATGCGGTGACAATCAACACAGGATGCCCAGTCAACTCCAGATTTTCGAGAAGCGTAAGGAGTGCCCGTGAACTGGGAGTCTCAAACTTCAAAGGATCTACCACACGGATAGCTTCTTCACGAACCTTATAACTTAGCGCCGAGCATCTTGCATTCCGCCGCACTTTTCTATTCAATCCCACATTATATGTACGAGGGCGAGGGCCAAAAATACGGCCTCCTCCTCGGCGGACCGGTGAGGCAGCATTTCCTGCGCGAGCCATCCCTGTACCTTTCTGCCGATAGAGTTTCCGATTTGATCCTTTAACCTCCCCTCTTTCTTTTGTTTTGTGCGTCCCCTGGCGGGCGGCTGCTTGAGTTCTGCACACATCCAACCATAGAACATGATCATTCGGATCTACGCCGAATACAGCCTCATCCAAGGTAATTGTACGACCCGCGGGGGACCCATTATGTTGAAGAACGTCCAGCTCCATCCTACCGATCAATCTTGTTTGAAGAGTTCAATCACCCCGTTGATGGGGCCAGGGACAGCTCCACGCACCAGCAACAGGTCATGCTCGGGAATGATTCGAGCAACATCCAGATTTTTTATCTTGACTCGGGCATTCCCCATTTGGCCTGCCATACGCATACCTTTAATCACCCTTGAGGGGTCACTGGAGGCACCGATAGAGCCAGGAGCACGCTCGCGGTTATGCTGCCCGTGAGTCCGATCATTGACCCCGTGAAATCCATGACGCCGAACGACCCCCTGGAATCCTTTACCCTTACTGGTCCCCGCAACATCAATCATTTCTCCTTCATCAAACACATCCTCAACACGAATTTCGTCCCCCACATCGGGCACCTCTCCATTCCACTCAAATTCCTTTAATACGCGCTGGGGAAGGACACCCGCCGCCTGAAAGTGCCCATTGAGTGCTTTACTCGTTCGACGCTTCTTGCGAGCGCCAAATCCAAGTTGCACGGCATTATATCCATCCCGTCCGTCATGTTGTTTGACCTGCACCACGCGGTTTGGGCCAGCCTTGATCACTGTACAGGGTATATTATTCCCGGCTACATCAAAGATGCTGGTCATACCAACCTTTTTGCCAATCATTCCGCTCATTATCAAATCAATAACGATCTGCTTTCAATTACACTTACGCTTATCTCTTACACTTTTATTTCGACATCAACACCACTGGGGAGCTCCAACTTAAGCAATGCATCTACCGTCTTGGTGCTGGTTGAGAGTATATCAATCAGTCGATTATGACTCCGGCTCTCAAATTGCTCACGGCTTTTCTTATTTACATGTGGGCTCCGCAGTACCGTATAGATTGATTTCTGGGTTGGAAGCGGAATCGGTCCACTCACCAGCGCTCCTGTCGCTTTCACCGTCTTAATAATTTTCTCCGCACTCTTATCGATCAGCGAGTGATCGTAAGACTTGAGTTTTATGCGGATTTTTTGCCCTGTCATAGTTGGACGTGGGTTCAATCAAGAATATTAGTTACGACGCCTGCGCCAACCGTGCGACCGCCTTC
>JAPOTE010000061.1 GCA_026709335.1 Bacteroidota bacterium
AAACCCCCAAAATTGAGCATAAACATCGCTCTGAAAGCACCTGAGGGAGTCTTTTCTATCCGAAAACAGAGGTTTTGCAAGAATCTCTATTTATAGAGGATGCAGTATTCGATCGAGTCCATTGCCATTGAATTCTATATGGGACTCAGCGAGTAATACGAATGAATCAACGTAAAACTCTATGCAAATTCTACGGTATGTGTTCAGTTTTTTGTACTGCTATCCAAATACATAATGTACTCTCTGGCGCGCTCCCTATCTCCATTTCTCCGATATAATTCGGCCAAGTACTTGATGAGTGCGCTACGCTCGTTACCATTAAGTGCCTCAATGCGTGATTCTGCCATGTGTGCATACCGAATCGCTGCATCGGGGTTATTTCTCAGAAGAAGAGCTGCATCAAAAGCGCATCTAGCTATAATATCGGCATCTAATGAGGCGCACTGCAGCAGGTATGCGAGTGCATCTTTCAGGTTTCCGGCTTCACGTTGTTGTTGTGCGAAATTATAAGCCATGATCGCGTAATCGTCTACAATCGCTCGACGCTGTGGATCTTCCGTGACTAAATCTTTCATGAGCTCAATTGCTTCCCCCTCAAATCCAGATCCATATTTGGCCAGAGCCAATTGATACCTGACATCTGTACGAGCCTCTTCACTCCGAACTTCTTCAAGCAAAATCAGCAATCCATCAACCACTTTTTGCGGGTTCATGGGGGCTTCATTGAGTAATGCATCAAAACGCTTTCGGGCAGCCAGATTCCCATCATCCCAGGCCAACCAAACGCTGTCAGCATGAATCAGAGCATATTCTGATTCTGTGCGTTGCCAAGTGCGTGCTCTGTTTAATGACTCTCGGGCAAGCGAAACACGATCTGCCTGAATAAACGCACGACTCGCGCGTACATGATATGCAAACAGGGCTGCAGAATCCGGTGCAGACCTGAATCCCATGTCCACATCATCCAGTGCAATCAGTGCAGCGCGCTCCCATAGCGCTCCCGCAGTCATACCATATGTTTCAGATTGCAGATCTTCCTGGGCAGCGGCTAAAAGTGCAATAAAATCGTGCCGATTCTGATTCCACATCACCAGGCGTTCTAAAACTCGGAGCCGATTCTGAATTGCCCCCGACTGATGAAAACGCTCAGCAAGCATTTTGTATACTTTGGCCAACCACTGCCTTGCCTCATCATCAAATGCGTCGGCTTCAAGTGCTTCCTCAAATTTTTCTGCAGCGGCTTTGAGTAATTCAAGTGACTGCAAACTGTCCGTCTCAGTGAACTGTTCAAGCAACTCCGCTCCCGTGTTGAATGCCTCAATGGCACGAATTGTATCACGTTCCATGGAGGCCGTAGGAGATTCCATAAAACTGTCTGCAAGATCTGCTAATTCTCGCCCTTCCTCGGCTAAACGTGCTGCTTTTTCAATGTCTTTTGCAAACGATTCTTCGGCAAGTTGCCAAGCCGTCTGAATACGAATACTATCTACACCCGGGATCACTGGCCGGTCTGGTTCTGAAAGTTCCATAATTACCGTCGGAGCACTGCAACCGGCGGTAAGAAAAACAAGCGTCAAAATTGTAGTTCTCATTGGAGTGTAAGTCGCATTTCATCCCACCAGGCAAGAAAGATATCATAGTGGAGGACGGCATCTTTACTGGAAGCTGCCCGCTCTTCGGAGGTGATTCCAGTGATCTCATTACCGGCCCGCCGCGCAACACCAATCCGGAATCTCCGCCCTTCCCGTTTAAAACTTGGATCAACCACATAATACGTGTCATCTCCACGAACAATCACAACATGCAATTCATCAGACGGCATTCGGGCCATCAGATAAATCTCCCATGTTTCACCTTCGTATTCAAGGAATGCTGTTGAAGTCAAATTACCTGGCTGATAATCTACATGACGTTTGACCCCGGGAGGAAGCTCTGACCTTGAAATTTGCATCCATTGAATGATTTTTTTGGCTTCTTCCGCTTTAAGGACACGGGATGGTTGATGGCCAGTGCCCTTGCTGGCTTCTGGAGACTGGTTCGGAGCATTCGATCTTGCCGTCACTTCAGCCGTTGCGAGACGATTCGGTTGACCACTTCCCTGCAACTCAATTCCCGACGCTTTCCGTAAAGCCATTCCCGAAGAGGTCGGCGAAATTCTCGTGGTCACTTCTGGAGATGGAGCTACGGCATTTCTGTGTCCAGGTGTCAACTCAATTCCACCCCGCCGGGCATTAAGAGTATTTGTGAATATCCTCTGATTTGGAATGAGCCCTGGATTTTGTGTTTCCTCTAATTTGGGTATTCGGGGAGTCCGCCGCCGAACGATTGGCTTCGCTAATGGTTTTGCAACCGGCGAAACAGAACTTGCAGGATCATTGGTGACAGATTCGAAGGATTCAGCAAATTCCAGATCTTGTAGCTCTGATATGTGGCTTTGCACTTCAATCCAGGCAGCAATCTGCCATAATAGAAGAAGAAGTGCGGCCGTGATCGCACATGCCAGAAACCGGTCTTGTGTGGAAGCCCTCATGTCTGTATTGGTTCGATCGCACACCGGAGCGATAATGCACTGCAAATATCCAATAGAGTCACTATCTGTTGCACGGTCGAGTTTTCTTTAGGTGCAAGCAAAAAGCGAATAGATTTCTGGTTTTCCATGCATGCGGCAAGCTCCTCAACTGTTGTTGTCTGACAAAGCAGTTCTGAATTGGCCAAACGTTTCACGGTTGCATCCCAGTTTTGATTAAATGAAACTCGTGCTACAATGACCTTCTCTGATGCATCGGATTTACTAGGAAGCGCCACCTGCAGGGTGGGATTCAGTTCTGCCACCGACAAAAATGCAAGCAGCAATAATAGACCAAGGTCAATAAATCGAAGTAAATGTCCACTACTACGCTTCATGGAGAACTCGCATGTAACTGCAGTACCCTGAATGCTGCCTGTCGATTCTGCTGAGTCACAATGGCGTGGATTTCAAGTAACCTGCCTGCGGGAGCATTGGCATCCGCGATGAACTCAATTTCTCCCGCCCATGTATGAGCTATGGACTCCAGCTCTTCCAGCGTAATAGGAGCTCCATCCATCGTAAAAATTGTCCCGTCAGTGGTAATTTCTATCTGCATTGGGAGTTGAAGCCTCCCTTCTTCTGCGAGTTTGTAGGTAACTGGCGGCTCAGTCCTTGACGTAGTAAAACTGGCGGTAGCCATCAAACTTAGTAACAGAAGCAGTGTGATATCTACCAATCGCAAAATCAAGGCCCCTCTCATACGTCTCCCTCTGTAATGGAAAGTATATAAGACCGCACCTTCTGAGCCCACATTTGCGCAGATTCAATATACCGACTCACATATCCATGCATGACCGCCTCAAAGAACTCTAGCAGAATGCTGGTAATAATTCCCAGGAGTGTTGAGACAACTGCAATAGCAATTCCTGCAAATATAGTTTGTGCATCGCGCGTTCCTGTGGAGAACAGAGCATAAATCCCAACCAATGTGCCAAGTAGCCCAAGTCCTCCGGCAGTACTGGAACAATAGTTGACAATTCGTTGAGTTCGTTCGTACGCCGCATGGGATGCAGTGGCTATATCGCTGACTTCCCGACCCATGGCTTCAGGGTTTCTATGAAGCTGTATCAATCCGGACAAAAGCTGTGTATAGAGGCTGTCAGCAGCACGTTTCCGCGCTTCCAGCAATGCAGAAAGCGTAATGGAGTCCAGGCTTAATTGCTTTAATGGTCGTGCAGCTAAATCATCTCGAATGAGACGTACCATGCGGAGCATCAAAATAATCAAACCAGCAATCAGAACTGCCAGAATCGGCCACTGAAACCCACCTGCCTGACTGAATAACTCGAGAATGGAAAAGGATTGAACCTCCTGTGGAAAGGAAGAAAAATTCTGCAATGTATCTGTCATGATCTATTTGTGATTAATGGAGCGGATCGCATAAAAAAGTTAACGAGATGAGTCCCTCATAATCTGACTCGGGGCTTGTTGCATAAGTGGTTACTACGCCCCCGAGTCGGAATACAATCTGTTCACCGCCGGTATGAATTCGGCGACTCCCGGATCCTGTAATCAGAGGAAGGTATCTACTTCCCGAAGCAGCCTTATAGGCAAGTTGGCTGGTAAACCCCACATGTCCATAAGGGGATTGGAGTATATGAGGTGAAGTAACCGTAACCAGCGCGGATTGAGAGCTGGTAGTCAATGTAAGAGTGGCCACCTGATGGGCAAAGGTTCCAGGGCTTTGGCCATGATTCTCTTGATATTTTCGGAGGCCTGTCTCTGGGTCAACTGTTATGATTCCAGCCCTGTTTGCTTTGGCACCCCCAAATTCCAGAGCTCCTGATGAACTTACCGCACAACTTGTCTTCGAAGCAAGAACTTCGTATGTGACCGGAACAGAAATCGAATGGGTTCCTGTCGGCCCTCGAACGATAAGAGTTACGGATCCTTGATACATTCCCGGAGATGGCAGGGACTGCGTGACTACCTCGCCGTACACATGCCAGAAAAGCGTGCGCTCAGCCCGAACTCGACACATGCTCGTAGTGGGCTTGTCATGAGAATGATTGCATGAAAGATGTGGAGTCCACGGTAGTGTATGGCCACCCATTCTGAGGAACCCTCCCTGTATAGCTGCATCGTACCATGCACCGTATTCCCGTTCAGTGATCATCTCAATCAGTGCAGGAGTACCGTTTTCGCCCAATAACAATGGACGATCCACCCTGAGTTGGGCCATACAAACATGGATCGGTACATACAGGAGCAGCAATAGAAACAGGGCAACTCGAGTCATTCGCTATCCAGATTAATTGTTACAGAAAATGGGCCTGTATCTACCTCAATCATTTTTTCTGCCAGAACATTCTCATTCAGAACATCCATGACGGTAAGCATATAGTCTCCCGGATTCACGTGGAATGCAAACCCGCCATCTCGGTACACTTCTGCACTTTTTTTCCGATCCAAATAGACTCGCAGTCGCAGCGGCGCTCGATCCATGTTAATAATTTTCCCCTTGACTGTAACAAGCCGCTGCATCGGTATCTGGATGATTTTTCTTCGACCAGGGTCCGCTGTAAAGCTGAACTCAAAGCCCGTCTCCGGATGTAAAGATGGATCATGAACAGATGCTTCTATGAGTTGGACCTGATAGCGCTGATAGGGCTCCAGATTCGTGGCGTAGAGTGCACCTGTTTTGAGACGTCTCCATCCACCCTGATAAAGCTGTGCCTCAATATGTGGAAGAATTGCTTCGGAGCCGTCACGGATGCCATTTCCGTTGACATCTTCAAAAATTTGAAGTTCAGCTGCACTTTCCTGGCGGTTAGGTGCAGCCAGTTTCACATCACGCCATATGTGAACACTTCCTTGCGCCTGTTGCGAATGAGTCATTCCTCGATGATCCTGCCGTCCACGGGCAAAAAAGCTGCCCAGTGCCGATGAGATGTGAATACTGAGGCTACCGATCATGGTCTGATTTGCCGCATCCCACCCCATACTGAACGTCATGGACTTGTTTGGAAGCGCCAGCATTCCTTCCAGGCCATACGTCTGATGAATGTATCCATGATCAGCAAAGGCGAGTAATCGCCCACGTGTCAGAGATCTTCCTGTGGCAAAGCGCCAATAATGATTGACTCTATTATCTACCAATGAGCCACGCAAGCGGTCAACCTCCATACTGATTTGCATCAGCAAGCCACTGGGATGATGCAGCCAGAATTCCGGGTGTAGAGACAGGTACCCATAATGGCCAGCAACCTTTGTGTGTGATCCTCTTAACCATAGACTGAGTGGCCCCTGATTGACTGATGCTGTTATACTCATATTCAGAGATTGACTGGTTTGAGCGTGGATTCGGGCGTTGACCTGAACGCCGGAGCGCCACATCTGCAGAGTGGCTTGCCACTTTGAGAACGGAACATGCATCTCGGCGCCAAGCGCCAGAAATGTTACTGGGTTCATTGTGAACCCGGCAATCATATCCATGCGACGATATGTACGACTCAGTACACTGTGCAATGACAATCTTTTGCGTAATCCATACCGGAGGTTCAGGGCCTGTTCGTGCTCACGAACTCTTAACTGATAGTACATCTTCCCCGGCGGGTTCAGCGAAGAGGGCGTGAGCAGATGATGAGAATCGGAGAGGATGTGTCCGCCCCCCAATGGTCGGGTATACATTTCCAATTTTGTGGTTCCATACCAGGCGGGGACATTCAATTGATATTTTCCTTCAGCATCGGCCTGTACCTGATCCACAACTTCGCCGCTGATCATGGCCTGTATGAGTGCATAGGGTGCAGACATTCCGCGAATAGCTCGCACTCGTTGCACTCGCTGTCTGGCTAATGGTATATTGGTGATTAATGCACCTGCGCCTCCATTCGCCTCACGGCCAATCTCCACCTGGGTTAGCCATTTTCCGCGGGGCCAGTCGCTTCGATAGGCCCATGCGGAGTAGTTTCCAAGGTCGGCTTCTATGGTTCCGAGTAATGCACTGCCAGTAAGACGAAGAGATGGATGAACTCCGAATGCGTCCCTGCGAAGTTGCCAATTCACCATTGCACCACCCCAGAAATTGCGTGTGTGCCCGAAGAGGTGAGGACCTGGCGCTTCAATCCAACTTGCTCGCCTTTCACGAAGCACATCTACATCAAAAGTAGATGCAACCGATGACGCGCTCAGGTGCAGGCGTTTCTGATCAAAATGCAGTGCAGTACCAAGTCGGCCTAATACATCCGTCAAAAGGATTTTACAGGAATGATCTATGGGGAGGCCGCTACATGGAAAGATGTGATGATGATGCGTATCCAGAGCTTCAAAGTTTGCTCCTCTGATCTGTACGGTAAATTGGAGAGCCTGAAAAAATTCTTTGCCATCTACCAGAAAAACCTCTCCATCATGCCACGCGCGGATCAATTCCTGCCTGCCAGGCAGCTCCAACAGAAGAGGAACCTCCATCAATACCTGAGCGGTTGCAGTGCGAAGATTGAAGAGGATGAGCAGAATCAGGGAGAAATACTTCAGGCTCATTTCTCGATCAGATGAATAGGCTCCGGAATTTCAAGTTGGCGTTGGATCGCCTGCCCCAAACCTGTATACTCCGTATCAAATTCCAGCCGTAAAGAGCTGGTCAGCGGAGTTTGAGATATCGGAATCCGTATTTTTCGGGTCGTATAAACAGCAGATTCGGCCCTGCCAAGTTGCACATTGCCATGAAATACGCGAACCCCTCCAAGAAAAGGCCACTGACTGTGATTTTCCAGATACAAATGCAATTCTCCGGATGTACGATCGAGGATGCGAGCACTCAGGATCGGGCTTCCTCTGCCTTGAAGATAAATGAGTGGAGCAATCAGATTGTAGACAATGCTGAGGCCGCTGGCAACGGCGGGAACCTGACCATTTACGATCGCGCCACGCTCCTGCATTGCAAAATGCATGAGTGTGATGTGAGCACCTTCGGGAACGGAACGGATACGATAACGGACTGTCTGTTCACCCCCCGCCGGAAGAATGCATCGATCCGGAAAAAATGTCAGATACGGAACTAAATCTCTCAACTTGCCCGCCTCCCCTAGTACAATACCGGTCGTTGAGTCAGATGAGGCAATGACCCCGTAGTTCGAACGGATGGTGATTTCTACTCCCTCGGTACCCTCGTTGTAGAGGGTGAATGCCCCATAAGGCTTTTCATCTGTAACCAGAGCATAGGCCGGCGTGACACTAAGTGCCGCCTGAGCGTGCACCTGCTTTGAGAGGCCAACACCGGCGATCAATAACAATGGCAAGATTTTCGTCATCTTTTTATAGTGGGGTAATTCGAACTGCAAGTTGTCCGGTATAGTGACCCTGGGCCGCACCAAACAGATCTATGGTTCCTCCAAATCGAAGGGTTGCACATCCATCATCACCCAGCACTCCGGCAGCCCCTTCCCTGAGAGAGCTGAGTGTGAATGCTCCCTGGTTACATCCTTTGCTCTGCGCCCAGGATGGTGTAAACCGAACCTCATGACTCCCGCCGGCTTGTTTGAGTGGAATTACGTGGTCAATGCTCACCAGAAACCCTGTTTCTGCTGGTCCATGCACGGTCACTTCTCCCATTGCAAATGCCCCTGCGGCTTTGTGATTGGCCAGCCCGGTTGCCGGATCAAGGATCACCGCACCTGCATCTGCGCGCTGTCTGGCAAAATCCAATTGGCTACTGCTCACACTGACAGTCAAAACTCTGGGGAGTACTTCCAGCTGAATCTGCATCGTACCACTCGTTTGTGCGTGAGCGGTCATGGAAAACAACACAAGGCCACAAAATGCGAACCGAGTCATATCAGTTGCAGGTCGCCGTTGTAGTGATGGTACCTGTATAGGTCCCGTTCGCGTCATTCAGGTCGATCCCGCTAATCGTGCCGCCGAACCGGAAATAGCGGTCAAATTGCGTCCCGGCACCACCGGCGGTGCCGCTATATGAGGCGCCACTAATCGCAGTATAACTGCTGCTGGAACTCGCAGATTGAGCCCATGTACCTGAATACGACAGCTTATCACTGGACTTCGTCAGGTCATCAGGAAACTCTCTGGAAACAGAATAATTGGCCACATTTGAACCTTGAAGGCGCGCCTGCCCCGGCTTCGGAGCGCCGCTGCGTGTCAATGAGGTTGTGACGGCTCCCGTTGTGGCAGCGATGGTAATCGATCCCGATCCTGAACCAGGCTTTTCAACCGTTCCATAATCAAGAGATGAGCTGCCGGAGAGGGTGCACGTAGGCGAGGGCGCGGAAAGAGAAATTGTTGCTGTTACGGTTGCGGATTGTGCGAACGCCGGAATTCCCCAACATAAAATCAGGAAAAGGAAAGTAATGGTAGATTTCATCATAGTTGTTAGTTGCATGTGGTAGTGATAGAAATTTTCCCGACATACAGGCCGGGTTTTGTATTTGCAGAGAGTCCCTTGACGCTTCCACCAACTCGAAAATGTTGTTCAAATGATCCCTTGGTAGCCTGATGCAACGTTTGTCCAGACACCGCTTTGTAAGGTTCGTTACTATTTTTCGCTTGTGCCCACTGACCTTCATAAGTGAGTGGATTTCCCGGGCCTGTAATCTGACGTGGAAAATCAACGCTGACCATATAATCTGAGGTGTGCTTGCCTGTGAGCGTAAACCACCCGAATCTCTGTCTTTTGCCAGAAGAAGCATTCATGGACAAACTGACCACCTGCTCCGATCCCGTCACCGGTCCAAAATTCACGCCCTCTTGTAAAACCAGAGTACATGCGGCTTGGGGGACGATCAAGGAAAGTCGTACCTCTGTGCTTGCTGCCTGCCCATATGCGGTATGGGTAGCGAGAATCATCAATAAAACCAAATTCATTCGCATGGGCGCGTATGGACCCGGCCCTGATCCGTATAGGTCTCAATACAATCGGAAGCGTCCTTGAAAGCCATCACAATCTCGGGGGATGCAAATCGGAATGACTGCCAGAGTGTATCCCTGGACACAGGTCGAATTGGAACTCTGTAATGCATCGCATCTGGATCGTAATTCCAGATTTCCAGACGCACACCTTGTGCATCCTGAGACATCCGTAACTCGAACTCATCTCCATCATAGTAGCGGGAAACAGCACTGAGTACATCCGCGGTAAGTGCTGCCCGTGCATCCTGGCTCAAATGAGCATCGGCTGTGATCCGCTTTCCCTCCTGTCGGGTTGCATCAAGTCGATAATCGGCGGTGATTTCCCATGATTTCATGGATTCCTGCAGCAGTTGAGGTACATCGTCTCCAATTTCATAGGTCTCCATTGATGGATAGAGTATGACCAGATCGTTGGGGCCAAACCCATTTGAGGTAACATCCACGATATCTGCACGATCCACCCGTCCAATTGCCGGAATAAGGAGAGCATCCAACATGACCCAAATTTCTGTACTGTCTGACAGCGTGGCAACCGGGCGGGTAAGTTGGTCAAATTGTTGTGCATTCACGGGCTGAATGCACCCGATGAGAAACAGAATGGTTGCGAGGATTTTAATCATGTGGCTCACGTTTGAAGTATTTTAGATCCGTGATGGGATGTATGATGGTCAATTGCAACGGAACTTTAGTCAGCAGGTGATTCCGCCAGTTCATTGGTTGTGGAAGCGGAATATGATAGGTAACCGAGTAGGCAAAACATTTCTGGTGATCTTCTTTATAAAGCTGTATGGGTCGGGCTGCGAGAAAAGCCTGTTCCAGAACATCTTTGGTTGCCTGCAACCGGATATTCACCGCATCGTAGTGATCCATAACCGCTTTACACCGCCCGGTTTTTTCGATGTGAACCAGAAGATCTCTCGTCAACAGATCTTTCACTAATTTTCTTGCAAGTGGACTGGCAGCACTGTCACTAACAACTGCGCGTGCAACCACCGAGGAATCGTGAGCAGCTCGCCTGTACAGTTCGCCGCTCACCGGTTGATCTTTGCGCATCCAGAACACCAACGCCACGATCAGTCCTATAAATCCCGCTCCATAATAAAGGTATTTCACAGTAATTCATCTGTTTGTTATGTGTTTATACGCTTAACCCTTATTGCGAATCGATGATTGATCTACGGTATTGACAAGAAGCCTTGAAAGCAAGCCCCCGGAAGTATATAATGGCCTAAATGGGATAGACGATAGAATTGAGAAGGTGGGAGTATGGAGATCATTTAGAACATAGAATAAACCTGAAAAATCAGCAAAGCCCCCACAGAAGATATATAGAGCATGTTTTAGCAACAGGCTACCTTTCTGGGCAGAACTCATTTATATGGATCAGGCAAGAACACTTGCGTTCAAATCAAATCTGAGATTTTCTCTTCTTGCCCATATCGTAACAAGGACAGTATTTCCAAAACTTCATTGATGTGTACCACAGGAAACAAAAACCTGTATCTCATGCACATCAAGTTTCATCATCCACGCCCTCTGACTATTACTATCATAGCAATCGGAGCTCTCATGGTATTACTCCCCATTCTGGCCGATGCCAGTGGTGTCGGGGGTGTTAAAGTTGCGACCTCTACTGTGTCAAAGATTGTCGGACTTCTTACCGGGGACCTGGCTACCGCTGCATTCCTCTTGATTATCGTTCTGGGGGGAATGGCGTGGTGGATTACCAGATCCAGCCGCGCAGGCGAAATTCTCGGACGAACCGTGATGGGGGCCGTGATCATTTTTGGCGCCGCGCAGATTAGTGAATTTTTCTCGTTTCAGGGAGCAATTATCTGATGTCGGTACCTGGAGAAGAGCTACAGACAGCCCCCGTACATACATCACTTCAGCGCCGCCCAACCATGGGCGGGTTGCCACAGGATGCATTTCTTCTCTTAGCCTTGATCATGGTTACGATGTGTATCGCATCGCGTTTGGATCCTAAGGTCTTGGCATGTTGCGGCATTGCATATTTGATATTGCTTCCTTTACTTCGCCGGATTTTCGAAAAAGACCCATTTTTCATGTCCATTTTGCCGCGGGCCTTAAGATATGCTCCCCGTTATCTTCGTCAGGAAAAAGAAATGCCGCGACGCTGGCAAGATCGGATATCGAGAAGACCCTAATGGATCCAATCACTTTTGGATTAGGCATGGCCACCGGCGCTGGCGCCCTCTGGGGTACGCATCAATTGCAACGTTTACGCATGTCCACTGAAGGACTTGGAGATCTGTTGGGGTGGGCATTCCTGATAGACGACGGGATTGTCCTGATGAAGGATGGGTCATTTTTGAGCGGATTTGAGCTTGATCCCCCGGATTTGGAAACAACGACAACAGCCCAAGCAAACAGAGTAGCTGATACTGTCCATGATATGCTGATGCTTTTGGGCGAGGGATACGGGGTCGAAGTGAATACACGAAGAAGCTATTATGCCGAATATCCGATTGCAGGGAATCAGAGCTTTCCAACTGATTCTCTACGGATCATGGAGCGTGAGCGCCAGAAACAATTCCATGAAATTGGAAGCCATTACTCCCTTCATCACACAATCCTTTTCACCTATACTCCACCTCGAGATCTGTGGTCAAAATGGGAGCGTCCAATGGTTCGGGGGACACAAAAAGGCTTTGATTATGAGCAGATTCTGACTGGTTTCAAGCACACTCTGAACGAAATAAAGATGCTTCTCAACAGCTGGTTTAGTGTTACTTCACTCTCAAACAGTGGCCTCCTGACCGAGTGCCACTCTGCCTTGACCGGACAGCACGAACCAGTCACATCTATGCCGAGCAGCTATCTCAGTCATGCCTTGGCCTCGAACGATTTTCAGACCGGATTTTATCCAGCCATCGGCGCAGAACATATTTTTGTAGTCACGATCTCTTCTCTCGGGGAAGAGACAAAGGTGGGAAATGGCGCATTCTTCAATTGTATTCAAGGGCAGTGTCGTTGGCATATGAGATTTGTCGGAATGGATCGCCACGCTGCAGGACGGCGAATCAAACGCTTGCAGACCAGTTGGTTTCATCAGCGCCGTGGACTGCGAAATCTGATAGGATCCGGTGAAGATGGATTTGAAGATCAGGATGCAGTTGTGATGCAACACGAAACCGCTTCTGCACATGCAGAATCGGCCAGTGGTCGAGTTCGGTTTGGATATTTTACCAATACCTTTATTCTGCGTGATACAGAAATTCAACGCGGCCTGTCTCAAAGCCAGCAGCTGTTGCAGGCTTTACGAGATCAAGGCTATACCTGTGCGCTCGAAACTGTCAATGCGACAGATGCTTTTATCGGAACGCTCCCTGGGCACGGCTACGCAAATCTTCGGCGCCCCCTCGTATCCAGCCGAAATATCGCACATCTCTTTCCTGTATCTGCACCATGGCAGGGGCACTTGAATTGTCCCAGCCCGTTATTCCCGGAAGAGAGCGCTGCCTTGGCCTGTGCACGAACATCAGGAGGCATCCCCTTCATGATCAACCTGCACCAGGGAGATGTAGGGCATACTCTTGTCATTGGAGCAACCGGGGCAGGAAAAAGCGTACTTGTTGGGTGGTTAGCACTTAATTTTTTGCGCTACCCCAAGAGTCGAGTTCATCTCTTTGATATTGGCCTGTCTCACCAAGTTCCCTGTTTGGCAGCAGACGGTGTTCATTTCTCGTTTGGAGAAGCCGGATTGCATTCAGTACAACCTCTTCGTCACATTGATGAAGAGACTGAAAAGCTGTGGGCATTGACCTGGCTAGAGACGATCTATGATCTTGCGAATGAAATGCCAGATGCCAACGGCCGCCTGGCACTTGCAGGTACCCTTGACCTACTGAGCCAGTCATCTCTGGAGCATCGAACTCTATCGGCTTTTCATCTCCTGTCGCCTCAAATGCTTCAGAGTACGATTGTTCGCTATACGGAAGCAGGTCCTTATGGCCAATTATTTGACGGGGATACAAGTGTTACAGCTTCAAAACGTATGCAAGTTTACGAGTTGGGTCAGGTGCTGGATCATGGGGATGCTGTCATGGTTCCTCTTCTGTTGGCGCTGTTTCGCAATATTGAGCGCACACTGGACGGGTCTCCGACACTGATTATCATTGAAGAAGCATGGGCTGCACTCATGCGATCTCGTTTTGCCGAGCGAATCAAAGCTTGGCTTCTTACCCTCAGAAAGCGCAATGCGGCTGTTCTCCTAGTAGCACATTCACCAGCGCAGATCTCTGCACTTCCGAATGCGGCTCTAATTACGGAGTCATGCCCAACAAAAATCATTTTGCCCAACCCGGAAGCACAGACCGAGGAAGGGTTGGCAATGTACAGAGCATTGGATCTCAGCAGTCGCGCGATCAATCTGATTGCCTCTGCAAAGCCAAAGCGTGACTATTTCTACAAGAGCCCTGAGGGGAGCAGAATTTTTGAGTTGAATCTTGACAGGGTTGCACGCACTCTCTTAATGCCACTTCCCGGCATGAATGGAGAAACTTCTCGTAAACGGATTCAGCAAGCAATCCAGAGTCATGGACACGATTTTCTTCACCAGATATTATAACACATTATGAAAAGAATATTGCATCTGATCCTTATTCTCGGGTGCGTGGGCGAGGCCCGTGCACAGATTCCCGTTGTTGATGTAGCCGTTTTGACAGAAACGATCACGACCGTTGCCGAGCTTCGTCGGCAGGTGAGCCTACTCCTGAAAGAGGTTGCCCTATCAGCAGAAATTAAACAGAACACAAAAACTCACTTGCACAGGTATGAGCGTGCGTTATCAAAACGTGGCATCATTCCATCTGAGGAACTTGGAACATATGTCCGCAAAATAGGACAGGCCTATCAGTCTACAGGTGGCCTTAACTGGAAGCAGCCTGATGCATTGCGGGGAGTCTTTCCGATGTATCAAAATCCGGCAGATCCGCTGGAATCCCAGCGTGTTGCACATGAGCAAACGATGGCCACACTTCAAGGTACTCTTGCTTCGTTACAGGTCCACAGCAGCTCGGTTGATCAGGCACATTATGAACTAAAGCATCTGAAAACCGAACTTGTACAAGCGAAAGAGCCTCAGCAAATGCGAGATGTACAGGCCAACCTGCAGATTATGCATACCCGTGAATTACTGCTTACACGTCAAGCCTTGATGTCGTTTATGAACCTCGAAGCAGTCCGTGCAGCCGCCGCTATCAGTCAGAAGGCACAGGAGCGCATGCGCTATGATGCTTTTGTAGGGCAAGCAGAATGGCTGGGAAGTCCCACCAGATATGAAGTGAATCACTTCCTGAGAATGCCAGGTACCCCATAGCTGCATCGAAGTTGATGTTCGACACGAAGCTTGCACCCACTCATCCGAATCATTCACATCAATGCAACAAGCCATACAGAACTGTGCTCCGTCGATGTTTTTCGATTGTGCGCAGGAGATATTTCGGTTAACCACTGAAACATGGTTGACCCGTTCTCTGGATGCAGCACAGACACTCTTTCTCAGTTTGGCAGTTCTGGAGATTGTTGTGACAGGGTACATGGTTTGGGCAGGACGCCAAAAACAAGGCGTTGATCTGATCAGTCAATTTGTATTCAAGATTGGCCTATTGGCCTTTGTACTTGGTCTCTTGTCAACATATCACAGATGGTTACCATTGATTACGCAAGGGTTTGGGGAAACGGCCGTTTATATTGGTGGCAGCAGTGTCACACATCTGTCACCAGCTCATCTTTTGAATGTTGGACTCAGCATGCTTTTGAGTGTGATGCAGTCCGTGGGATTGACTTCTGGTTTTGTCACATCTCTGGCTGTTATTCCTGCTCTGATCATGCTGTTGTGTTTCGTTGCACTTGCGGCACATCTTCTTGTAACGATGATTGAAAGTTATGTAGTGGTAACAGGAGGGCTTTTCTTTGTTGGTTTTATGGCGTTCCGTGGCACGGCTCCTCTTGGCGAAGGATACCTGAAGTATGTGGTGTACGTGGGAGTGAAGCTGTTCTTCATCATTCTGATTGCCGGAGTAGCGGCTTCTATTGGTGATGATATGGTAGAGCTTTTACAATCGTACAACAACCTGTGGCTGGCTTCTTTCGAACAGCTCTTTTCCCAAAACCCCGGTGGTGTCACTGGTATGGTTTCTTCTCGGATGGGATTTTTATGGTCTATGACTGCTGTGGCCATTCTTTTGGCAGGATTAGGCCTTCATATGCCTGGGCGCATAGCAACCCAACTTAGTCATGGCTTAACGATCAACTTCAAAAGAGCATTACAGAACTTGTAACAATGGCACGGGAAGGGCATCCGTATCTGGATGGACGATATGCGTTTGAGAGACTCTTTGGCGATCTTGCCCGAGGCAGGCGTTCGTGGCAGTCTATTGCGTTCCTTTCATTACTGATCAATCTTGTTCTTGGTGCAGGATATGTACATTTGTCTTCACAGCATAAAGTCATCCCATATGTTGTTGAGTTGGATGCACTGGGGGAGATGCGGGCATCCGGAAAACTCTCTATTCGGGATGTTCCCGAGAGAGCAATCACGGCAGCCTTACGTCGATTTGTACACAACCTGAGAACGGTTCCCACTGATGCGCGTCTATTGAATGTGCGTCTGCAGGATGCCCGTACTCATGTGAGTGGTCGGGCAGCAAAAGCAATGGTAACATCTTTAGATCGCGATCGAGAAAACTTGGAGCGCATGCTGGCGCGAGGGGATACCCGCTATGTGGCAGAAATCAGCAGTGTTCTTAAAGTCCCTGGCGAAGGAATTTTGTACAGGGTGTCCTGGCGAGAACTTACTAAAACCGGATACGAGGAACGTGCATCAGCTTACGAAGGACATTTTCAGGTTCATGTTGAGCCGGCAGAAGATGAAGAAGCTCTGAAAGGGAACCCGCTCGGCATCTATATCATGGATTATTCGATGACCGAGGTCAGTACGCTTTAGCATGATTTTGGATGACATGCTGGAAATACATGACGATGCATACACTGTTGCGGATGTAAACTGTTGAATGGATCGAATCTCACCAAGGCCCTTCTGAAGTAAAAAGCGCCCCGATACTTTTAGTACCGGGGCGCTTTGGTTGTACTGGAATCAACTCGTATGAGCTATTCCATGTTGGTTATTTCACCAGTGTCATGCGACCGGTTTTCACGTAGCGGCTCTCCGCTCCGGTTGCAATCATCCGGTAGAGATACGTGCCACTGGAAAGGTTGATTGCGTTGAGCTCAATGCTGCGATTGGCTCCCGCTGCAAACTCTTTCGCCGGTAGCGCCATCACTTCACGTCCCAGCATGTCCACGATCTGTACCGTCACCTGTGCAGATTCCGGAAGATCAAACTGGATCCGGGTAGATGGATTGAACGGATTCGGATAGTTCCCATGCAACGTAAACTCGGTCGGAATCTCGGTGATTTCGGATTCGGTGCCGGTCACGACATCGGCGTTCACTCTGTTTCCGTTCACATCCACGACATAGAGATCAAGATTGTTGGCAGCCCTGGAACCCGACAGGTTCGCAATCAGTGTCTGCCCTTGATACCCGGACAGGTTCAGATCAAACACCGCCACTTTGTTATTTCCAGAGACTGCCTCAATCCGATAGTAATCAGGATCCATCTGGATGTAGTTGCTTGCCTCATCAAATAAGAAGTTGCTCGCAAGCAGTCTTGTCGGATTCGCCGTACGCGGATCATCCAGAATATTGATCGTCTGCAATCTCACGCTTCCCAAGTCAGCAGATCCATGGACCAGAAGTACATCTATCTTCGCAGAGGCCAGTGATGTCAATCGGGTTTCCAGAATCTTGGCCGAAACCTGTACTCCGGCACCATGCGCAATTACCGCGTAGCTACGATCATTCACCAAAGATCCCAAAGAAACCTCAATGGCTTGATCCGCAGGTGCGCCCACTGGCTGAAGAGTGGTTGCATGCTCTCCGGCGGCCACGTGCAGATACCCAGTGGCGCTCTGGAAGGTCAATCCATTTGCAATCCCAACACCGTCCAATGACAGGTTAACCGGGGCCGGAAGTTGCGCGTTGTGCACAAACTGTACCCGAGAACGTCCACTGGCCAGAGATTCCTGATGAATCGGGTTCTCAATCTGATTGGCCGCGATCCCGAAGATGGAACAGCTTCCGAGATCAATCCCTTCCTGTGTGAGGTTGAACACCCCATTCACATAGTCATTGACGGCGAAGGTGGCCGGGTTCACTGCGCCTGCAACATCATAGAGTCCGGCCTGCTGCGGATTCTCCCAATCACAATTCCACTGCACAATGCGGAGGCCTTTGGGATCAAACACATTATTGATTCCGGCCGCTGCAACCCGAAGGTTCACATTGTCCTCTAGCTCGTCTTCGCCCAAATCTATCTTCCAGAAGATATCGGAATAGACATCCAGCGTCAGGAGTCCGCCATTATGTCCCTGAACCAACTGGCTCTCCCATTGTGGCGTGACCCCCGTTGGAATGCTCGTCAAGGAAACCTCTACCTCGTGCATCTCCGCAGGATCCACCAGTAATTGCAGAATGGCCGGGCGGTAGTAGGAAACGTCTTCTTTCATCGTGCCCAGTGGGAAGAGATATCCACCCGTGACTTCGCCGCCACCCGCATTCCCATCAGTGATATGGCGAGTCAGCATGGCGGAGATATGGGACTGACGGGAGCCTCGCAGAATGGACGCACTGCAAGCCTGATCGTCGTCCGGGCCACAGGTCTTATCTCCAGGTCGTGCGGCGGAGCGGCGAACCAGGTTCTCTTCAATCTTCGTGTTTTTGATCACCCAGGAGGAATCGCCACTGATAGTACCTTTTTTCAAGGTCAGGGTGCTGCTTGCAGTTTGAGATACATCGCTTGCAAGCATGATGCCCGCACCGTTGATCGTCACTTCCCGCAGATCAACCTTGCCAGTGGACACCGATTGCTTCTCCTTGCCAGAGAACTCGATATGTGCGTTGAGGGAATCTCCGGCCAACCCGAAATTAAAGCCACCCTTCAGGTTCAACTTCGTATCTGCGGATGATCCAAACCTTTGCGCCGTTCCTTCACCAGACACCGTAAAATCTCCCTCGACCGTCAAGTTGGTAAACTTACTTAAATAGGTCGCTCCTTCGGGGTGATTCATATCCGCTCCACCTGTCTTCTGGGTGGTCTTCTGAGAAAAACCTCCTCCGATGGTTGCGGATCTTCTGGCATCCGCGGTGCCACCACGGGACGAGAACCCGCCCGTTCCACTAATCGCAAGATCTTTCTTGAATTCCAGTGTTGGAGTCTCCTGGTACAAGCTCGCAGAACTGACCGCCACATTCTTGTTGATCGTGACTTTCTTTTTCGCGTCTGCGACGAAGTCCGCGCCACCATTGGAGACACTCACGGAGTCAATTGTTACGTTTTGACCTGATCTGGCCACGACATATACACGTCCTTCATAATTGTCTGACCCACTCACTTTCGGATTTTTGGTCCCGTCAAGAACGATCGTGTCAAAGCTTTCGCCGGTCAGAACGGTCCGTTTGCTTCCTTTCGGAATCGTAACCTTGCCCTTTACCATTCCTACACTAGTCAATTTTACCAAGGGTCTGCCGGATGTCCGCGTCGCAGAGGTCGTATAATCGTAGGGGGGGCCTCCTAATCCATTTTTCTTGAATGTGTATTCTGGACCGAGTTGGAGCGCCCCCATTCCCACGTCAATTACACTCTTAGCACTGACCGTAACGGCTGCAGTGCCATCCTGATAGTCTCCCTTGAGCTCCCCAGTTGAAATATTCCAATCATTTCCCAGCACACGCAGATTTCCACCGTCAGTTATGATTTTGGCCGTATGCGTCTTCACTGTTCCGACATCTACTGGGCCATAAACGATCACGTTGTTCCCATTGGAGTGAAGCTCACCGTTTTCGAGCCTAAGATACCTTTCGTCATCAGCAATTCTCCTGAACTTGCCAGATGCTCGGAACCTCCCCACCGTCAGATCCGCACCTTTGACATGAAAGTGTCCCTTGCTGATCGTAAGATGTCCAGGAATGTCTGCGGGAGTTTCACTGTTATAGATTATGACAGCTTTTGAATCATTAATCACAACATCTCGTGCGCCAAACCACTCTGGGCCCACGGTGCGCTCATTCGCATTTACATACCTCAGTGTGTAGCCATCATTATCCGTTCCGATACTTCCAGGCTCATTTACGTCTTTTTCCATATAGCCATCCCGCACGGTAAGGGTTCCATGGACGGAGATTGTTGAATCTTTGTCTGTACCTGCCTCACGGAGTAACAGAGTTCCACTGCAAAGCCCCAAATTCTCCGCATCTGTCTTTTCATCGAGTCTCAACTCAGCCCGCTCGTGGACCTGAATGGCGATGTTCGGTTCTTCCCTAGTGCTCCCACTACCTTTCCCAAGAGCAGCACGGGCGATGATGTCGGTAACAGTGCTGGCATAGGTAAGCTTTGTGATAGTGGACGTCGGATCCAGTGTACCATCGAGTCCATCACCCTGAAGAATAAGTCCCTCGGTCACGGTCACATCTTCATTTGCTTCGAGTTCCCCTCCATCACCAACATGCAGAGTGGTGACCGTTAGATCTCCGTTGATTACATCCAGTTCATCAAGAACGACTAATGCATCCAGAGTCAAACCGCCAGAAATCACATGATCTTTGCCGTCCGTTAGTGTAATGCGGGTTCCATTCGTCAGGGAAATATCCTTCGTCCCCGTACACAGCCCATCTGCCCGAGATTCCGCAGGCTCGGCCATGGTGATTGTCGCGTTATTAGCGTAAATATCACCATCCAAGTTCAGGTTATGGGCACTCGACCTAGTGGAGCTAAGTCGTCGACCCTCCAAATAAACTCTTTCCTCATCTTCTTCAACATTTTCTATGATTAAATCTCCATCAATGTGAGATGTCCATTCTTCATGCCCCCGAGAGGGCGGATCAGGAGCGATGAACGATGCGTTGGGATAGCATGCTTTAATGTTGCTGGAGCGTATGTCCAAATCTCCCTCAATCGTCGTACTCTTGCCGCTGAACAAAACAGTTCCAATAGAAGGAAGTGGAGAGCCCCCAGCACATTCCGATCTGAATACCGTATAACCATCTCCATCGTCAATCCTTGCGCGACCAAAGCTATCATCATCCAGTGGAGTCGCCCCGTCATCTAGAATGACACTGCCTTTGATTGTAGTAGCTGCTCCCAAGAAGTGTATTCTAGCATCATTCCACTGCTGCACATCGCCATCAATTTTCACATTACTTCCGAATCTGATGTCCGTTGTGATGGAGTCCTGTGTAGCACTTCTTGCTTCGCTGCCGAGTTCAGTGATGCTTCCTGCGGCGACAAGATTGCCAATTTCAGGCACGTTCACACACACATTGCCAGCGGCAATGAAGCGGAGTTCAGCTTCGATGCTTCCACGCCCGGTGATCGAGACGCAGTCCAAATGATTTGGAACACGACCATTATCATTAAGGTCGTACTCCTCAGGAGTATGAAAGAATTCATCGGCAGAGATCGGGGGATTTGCGCCAGGATCTCCTGCATCTCCCCGCCCGTCATCGTTATTTATGTGTGCGATCCAGATATTTCCTGTCCCATCTATTTTGCCATTGACGGTGAGAATACCTTTTTTATCGCTGGCAGTCTCTCCTTTCTTCAGGGGGACTCGTAGATCTGCGGGTTTGTCTACATTTCCAACTTTTGTCCCGATGGTGAGGGTATGTCCGGCATTGACGGTCAATTCATTCACAACAAGGATTTGTCCATCCTCATTCCCCTCACTATACACCAACACATCCCCTGTGGTCGTGATCTTATCAATGGTTGCCCCCTGATTCGGTGCCGTATCGGTAAGTACGATCTCCGTGAACTCGATGGTGGTTGATGGGTGGGTCGTAAGGCTGTTCTCTCCACCGAATTCTACTGCTCCCCTAAAATTCAGGGTACCTCGGACAGGCTCAGTTCCCCTTCGCGCATAGGTGCCGAGGGTGATACTATTCGTCTCCAGATTAAAGTCTTCGGAAATGGTCGTGGTTCCTCCTGCCCGCCTCACCTGGATCAGGAGCGTACCGTCATTAGCCGCTGTAATACCGGCAGTTAGCGAACAGGGATTGTCTGAAATCGAACAGTCGCCTCCAGTGCCACCTACAGCAGCATAAGAATAAGTTGTTTGTCCTTGTGCACTTTGTATAGTAAGTAGTAGGAGGGGGATGGTGAGTAGGGTGAATTTGAGTCGTTGTTTCATGAGGATATTAGGGGGGTTAATGTTGGGTTGGGTACGGGATGGACAGGGAACGAAGAAGGGGGAGGGTGGGCGGGGTCCCGGGTCCTGCCCCCGGGGGGAGGTTGAGTGTTGAAGAGCCTGTAAGCTTTGGAGCTACCGAGGCAAGCGGTCAGGGTAATCTGGAATGGGCTGCCAGGTCTGGGGTTTTGGGCTGTGCCACTTGTGAGCGGCACCCATCGATGGAGGCGCGCCGTTCTCTTCTCACAGATGCAAAAAGAGGCCGTAAGCGAAGAGGATTAGCGCAAAGCAGAAATTATCAATCTGCCTCTCAGTTCGCAGGAGCGAAAATCACTGGCCTTACTTATTTGGCCTTGGGGATAGAGATTCCATCGTAAAACCGCTTGGAGTCAATCCGATAACCTTTTCAATCTGACGAACTCGGCGTGCTTTGCCAAACCCTGCAATTACGACAACTATGTGCACGGCTTGTTGGACAAGGTGCCGTTGATCAATTCCCCGTGCACCTTCACGAGCCAGATCACTCAATCTTTGCAAGGCCTTGATGACATTTTCACCATGAATTGTTGCGCATCCGCCGGAATGTCCGGTGATCCATGCATCCAGAAGATCTTTGGCGGAGCCATCACGCACCTCCCCAACGATAATCCGATTTGGAGTGGCACGCAAACTGAACTTGAGTAGTTCGGTCATTCCAAATTGAGCTGTAGTCTGAAGTTGGAGTGTATCCATTGCGTGAACTATGAGTTCTGATGTATCCTCGAGAATAATCAGGCGCTCATCAGGAAAAGTATCAACAATGGCCTTTAGGATCGCGTTGCAAAGAGTGGTTTTTCCGCTTCCTGTAGGCCCTGCGATCAAGATATTCTGACGTGATTTAATGGCTGCGGTAATAGTGGAGAACTCATCTTTCGTTAGCCTTCCTGTATGTACATAATCTTCCAGAGTGGGGATCTGGAGGCATGGTTTGCGGATATTGAATGCCGGGCCAGAAGTGAGCGGAGGAATGAATCCCTGAATCCGGCATTTTCCAAGTTCCTTTTGGGCGACTGCGGCCGCCAAGGAAGGATGATCTCGGTCAAAACGGGTTGAAGTAATTGAAGCGATCATGCGAAGAAAGGCTTCAGCATTTTGCGAGAGTAATGTGATAGAGGTAGAGATTCTCTTTCCTGAAGTGGTAATTGCACGCACGCGAAGATCAGGGTTGAGGTATAGCTCTTCAATATCCGGGCTCTGCAGAAGTGATAGAAACTCTGCACTGAGATAATGACGAATCAAGGCACTAAGGCGCTCCGAATTCATAACTTGTCAGCGTATAATAGGGTGGTGCTCCACAAGGGACTGGGCCATAATATCTACTGTCATAACTGAGCTTGCTGTGCGTGCTGAGCAAAAAACATTCGCCGGGTGAGAGAATGTGGACTCCTATGGCATTCGGTAGCCTTCTGCCTCTGCGGTCAAATGCATATACAGGAGCGTCAAAAGCTCCGTATCCTGCAACCCGGATTTTATCTTCCAATACGGTTACGGTATCTCCTTGCAGAGCGATCACCGGTTTTCCAATTCGGGTTGAGCCACCAGGGCAGACACCTCGGCGCAGATAACCACGCTGAATGGCCAGTTGAGTTAGCGTATCAGGAAGACATGTGCGAAGAATGTCTCCATGCTCCAGGGTCCGCTTCTTCGTTGTGCGGTAAAAGCCAAGTGGGAGAGATGTTGATGTATTCACAAAAAGAGGCAGGCTTGTTCGGTTCACAGGCAACTGATGAACCCCGATTGCAAGAATGCAGAAAGTACCAGTCACGAGAACCCCCAGCCATCGCAGTTTGAGCATCATAAAATGATTTATTCCTCTATAAGCGTGAATTCATTCAGCCGATAACCAACCCCGTGAACCTTCAGAATATGTTGAGGATTTAGCGGATCTTCATCCAGTTTGCATCGGAGTGCATACGCGTGACGGTCAATGGTACGTGTTGGCAGATCATGGGGAATTTTCAGGACTCGTACATTGAACTCGGCCCTGGAAACCGCATGCCCCTTCCGAAAGGCTAGATGACGCAGGACCTTCCACTCCAACGGAGTGAGATGCACAGGCTCGCCTTCTTTTTGTGCAGTATGCGTTTCAAAATCACAAAAGGTTTTCCCGACTTGAATTTTTTTGGGCAGGTTGCCGCCGCGCTGCACGCGCCGACAAAGTGCTTTTGCCCGGATCATCAATTCATGTGCATTGAAAGGCTTCCCCATATAATCGTCTGCACCTGCTTCAAGGCCTCGCACGCGATCTCTCACGGAATCGCTCCCCGAAACCATAATCACAGGGGTGTGGCATCCAAACTCCCGCATCCGCTGCACGAGAGAAACTCCGTCCAGACCTGGCATGGTCACATCCAGAATAGCGACATCCAGAAAATCTTCGGATTGCATGAAGGATGCAGCATCATGCCCATTGTCTGTAATGGTGACTTGTGCGCCCTCTTTTTCAAAGACACGCCTGATGGCTCTGGCAGTTGCATTGTCGTCTTCGGCAACAAGTACTTTGGAAAAGGTTTCCGGCATAGATGTATAGATCATGGTAATTCAACAAATATGCTTTGTGGAAGAATGATGCGGATAACGGTTCCCACTCCAACGGTACTGGCAACTTCAATGTATCCGCCATGCGCATGAACAATCTCCTGTGCAATAGCAAGCCCCATTCCGTTGCCGGGAACCGTTAAGTTCCCCCGAAACTGAGGTTTGAAAATGTAGGGGAGTTGATTGGGTTGGATCCCGTCCCCTCGATCACGTATGCGGATCTGTATCCCACCTGACTGGAGCTCTGCAGCAATCACGATCAGAGTCGGTTGACTGTAGGCAATGGAGTTATCAAGTAAATTCGTCAGCACACGCCCCAGCGCAGGGCCGTCTCCCCAGACAGGAGGAATGAGGTTGTCTATATTAACCAGAAATGTATACTCCGGATGGAGTTTCTGATATATGGATGCTGTATCTTGAAGCAGGGATATGAGGTCTATCTGATCGTGTCCTTCCGGTCTCGTATTCTGTTCAAGAATACTGCGCGTAATATGTACGAGATGGTTGATTTGATCAGCAATCACCTCGTGACAAATCTGACGCTCAGGATCGTCAAATTCCATCGTACGGAGCAGATCATTGTAGAGTGCAATAGCATTGAGAGGGGTTTTTATATCGTGTGATAGACTGTTGATGTGTAAATGCGTCATAGGGATGGTGTTAGTTTTTGTAGTTGAAAAGGCGCGAGAGCTGTTTCGTCATATCTCAAAACAAGACATGAAATAGAACAAGCGGCGAAACAGAGTCGCCAGCTTTGATCTTGGAGCTGGCAGAGTGGAGATACAGTCCCCATTTGATCCATTTTAGTGAGACCATTGATGTGATTGTAGTGCCTGAACAGTAAGTGCAGATTGCAAAATTGCATGACCGTCGGAAAACCATGAGACGCAGCGTGTCAAATTTGAATTGGATCAAGATCTTTCCCATGGTAGCAGAGAGAGTATATTTTATAAATAATAAATATATAATATAATGCAAATCAAATTAATTTGCAACGCAATGGAAACGATTTTCTGAAAAACGGTAGATCGACTGCAGAAGCCGTCAAGACAGGGTACCTTTATGTGACCGAACCATCTCGCATCTTGGTAAGATGGAGTAGTCGGGCCGAAATCTGTTGAAAATCATATCAGGTGTAGAGATGCACCTTATATATAAAGAGGTGTCAGTGCGGAGCAGATAAAAGACCGTACGCAGAATGGATCCTCAGAACTCCCCGATACGTACAGAAGATTCTGTATATATATCCAGGTTTCCCGCTCAACCAGGGGAAGCAGTATCAATCGCTTCCATTAACTGATAAGGGCGTTCGTGCAAGAAATCATTTCGATTTGAACTGCTGATCGAAGAAGCGATATCGAGTAACCGGTGAGATTCTCGCAGGCCACTTGTATATTTTCATTTGTACAAATCTTCACTTCAAACATGTAATGCCTCTTCGAATGGATTTACTCTTCGGGCGAAACACTCTATCGATCGCCGGTCAGGGAGATGAAGTTCAAAATCAAAAAATTTTACTATATTGTTCTGTAGCCACTTTAAGTTTGAGCTTTCAAAGTCGGGTATGATTGGAAGCTCTTCCAGAGTTAGATCTTCAAACATGAAAGCGCTTTCATATATTATTCTAGCAGAATCAGAGTTGTCGGCTCAGCCGAAAATAACTCACAAATCAAACAACCAGAAGCAAAAAGAGGACTTACCATGAGATTCAAACAGTTACTGAGTTTTTTGGGATTATTGGTATTCATCGCGCCAACGGCACTTGCTCAGCAGGGCAAGATTGACGGGGTCGTCACTGATGCGGCTACGGGGGAGACAGTTCCCGGGGCCAGCGTTGTCATTGAGGGTACCGCCCAAGGTGCTGCCACACAGGCGGACGGCTACTTTTTCATTAACAATGTCCGCCCGGGGACCTATACATTGCTAGTTTCCTTCATCGGATACACAACCCAGAGGGTTGAGGAAGTTCGCGTGTCTACGGGACTAACTACGACCAGAGATATTCAATTGACCGAAGAGGCAGTCGGCATGGATGAGCTCGGGGGATTCCGTATTGGAGCAGATTATGCATACACCGATTTTGGAGTCTTTGGGGCTGTGAGCCGTATCGGTCTTCAAGTTGGTCTGTAGATGTGATCATTCTGTATCACAGAATTTAGGAGAAGGCGGAGAATCGGGATAAACCCGGTTCTCCGCTTTCTTTATGAGAATGAGATATTCACTGGATTGTCTACATGTGGCAGGGTCAGGGATTGGATATCTCCTGATGATCATAGTGGTAGGATCGGGGTGCCAGAAAGCGCCACAACAAAAATTCATCAACTTCACCGAAGTGACAGCAGAGGCGGGCCTCGGCTCATTCATGCATGATAACGGAGCAGACGGCAGAAAGTATTATGCAGAGCAGATGGGTTCCGGCGTTGGCTTTATTGATTACGATGGAGATGGCTGGCTGGATATACTGTTTGCGGGTGGAGGATATTGGCATCGTGACCCGTATCCATGGTATAAACCTTTGTGGATGTACCGAAATATGGGAGATGGCACCTTTACAGATGTCACAGATCAGGTGGGATTAGCAGGCATTAATGCCTATACACTAGGCATTGCCGCAGCTGATTATGACAATGATGGGGATTCAGATATTCTGATTACAAATCTGAACGAGAATATTCTTCTGGAAAATCAAGAAGGAATATTTAGACAGAGACAGAATGACTCCGGACTCAGCACGGAAAATGAATGGAGCAGCTCAGCTCTCTGGATTGATGCCAATCGGGATGGCCTGTTGGATGTATATGTTGGCGGATATGCGGATTGGCGCCCGGAAACAGACAAATTTTGCCCCGAGGGTGGTAGCGAAAAACTGTACTGTATTCCCGCTGACTACAAGGGACAGGCCAGTCGCTACTATGAAGCGCAAGGGGGTGGGATCTTTTTGGATCAAACCCGGGAATCAGGCCTGTATCATTCACTTGGAAAGGCGCTTGGGATGGCAGAATGGGATTTTAATCAGGATGGCTGGCCAGATTTTGTTGTAGCCAATGATGGGGAGGGAGATCTTCTTTTTTTGAACGAGGGAGATGGATCGTTTATTGAGCGCGGCGTTCAGAGTGGGATTGCATTCAGCGAGCACGGAGAAGCCCGCGCTGGAATGGGAATTGATATAGGAGTTGTAGATACGACTCGCTCTCCATCGGTTTTTGTAGGAAACTTCTCAACGGAAATGATAGGAGTTTACCATTATCGGGGCAATAACTTGTTCTCGGACCGTGCTGCACGATCCCAGATTGGCCAGCCAAGCCTGAATACACTTACTTTTGGGCTTATGCTGATGGATGTAGATCTGGATGCCGATTTAGATCTGTTCGTTGCGAACGGACATGTATATCCGGACCGGTTGGTAGGTCAGGATAAAATCACCTATGAGCAACGGGCGCAGTTGTTTGAGAACAATGGAACGGGTCTGTTTTCGGAAGTCCCGCCTTCCACCACGCCCCCACTCGATATTGAGATGGTTGCCCGTGGCGCCGCCTATGGAGATTATGATCGGGATGGAGATCTGGATATACTGATTGTTGAAAATAACGGTCCCGCACATTTATGGCGCAATGATGTTCATGGCCGAAATTGGCTTCGTGTAACGGTCGCGGGGACCAACGGGAATCGGGATGCATTTGGCACACGGATTCGCTTGTATACCGAAGGCCAAGTCCAGGAGCGCCGAATTCGTTCGGGATCAAGCTATTTGTCCCAGAATGAAGTGGTTGCCGCATTTGGCTTAATGAACGATACAGCTGTGGATAGCATACGTATTGACTGGCCCGATGAAAAGGTTCAGATATTGTATGATCTACCAGTGAATATTGAAGTACATATTATTCAGGGGCAAGAGAATTGGACAGAGCATTCAATGCCTGGCGTGATCAATTAGTTTATGCGTGGTCAATTTTTGATATATGCAGGGATCGTTTTGATGGCAGGATGCACCGCGGAAGCCCCCCAGTCCCAACAGGAGCTGACTACTTTGTTCACAGACGTAACCGAATCGGCCGGGTTGGCAGGTGTCGTTCATCATAATGGTGGGTTTGGAGAATCCTGGGCGCCCGAAATTGTTGGTGGTGGCGGCGGGTTCTTTGACTATGATCAGGATGGCTGGCAAGACATTCTGATTGTTACAGGTGGTGCATTTCCGGGAGAGCATCCGCTAGGAGCACACCCGGCACTCAGGCTCTTTCGTAATCTGGGGAATGGACAGTTTGACGAAGTCACACAGGAGGCGGGTTTGGCACTTTTGCGTACATACAGCATCGGGGCTACCATCGGAGACTATGATAATGACAATGATCAGGATATTTATGTAACCACGCTGGGGATGGACTTATTGCTACAGAACCAGGATGGTATTTTCGTTGATGTGGGAGAAGTCTCAGGGGTGGGGCAAGTCAGTGAATGGAGTACGAGTGCGATGTTCTTTGATGCGAATCGGGATGGATTTCTGGATCTGTATGTAGGAACGTATGTTCACTGGACGCCGGAAGATGATATCTACTGTAGCTTCGGTGGAAATAAGGTGTATTGTACCCCCCAAGTATATGAGGGGATTGCAAGTCGATACTATGAAAATCAGGGAGACGGGACTTTTATGGATGTGACGGAGCGGGCAGGCTTTTGGTCGGGGGTAGATGCAAGCCGGGATAAAACATTGGGGGTTGCCGAACTAGATGTGAATCAGGACGGATGGCCCGATGTAGCGATTGCCAATGATACTGAGCGGGATATGTTGTTTATAAATCAAGGGGATGGCATCTTTGAGGAACGAGGAGTCATCAGTGGTATTTCGTATGATTCGCACGGAAAACCTCGGGCTGGTATGGGGATTGATGTTGGTGTAGTAGATGAGTCGGGGGAGCCATCCATTTTTGTAGGGAATTTTTCGGACGAGATGGTTGGTGTCTATCAGCATATCGGAGGCGGAATATTTAATGATCGATCATCGGTTTCCCGAATCGGGCAGCCGAGTTTTAAGACACTCACATTTGGTCTGATGCTCTTTGATGTGGACTTGGATGCAGATCTGGATCTTCTGATTGCGAATGGGCATGTGCAGACACACATTGCCCAAATTGTAGATGGAGTCACATTCCGTCAGCGACCACAACTGTTTCTCAATGATGGAAGCGGTATGTTTGCAGAGAAACACCCGGATGGAGTGCTGGCAGAGTTTTTTGTTGGGCGGGGTCTTGCCACAGCAGATTATGACCGCGACGGGGATCTTGATGTGCTTCTCGTTGAGAATCACGGTCCAGCACATCTATGGCGTAATGAATCGCAGGGTGGGAACTGGCTCCGGGTTCAACTCACCGGAACCGTAAGCAATCGGAATGCTTATGGCTCACAAATTCACCTTTGGGGTCAGGGGCATATGCAGGTTCGGCGTATTCGTGCAGGATCCAGTTATCTGTCCCACTCGGAATCTGCCGCATTTTTCGGATTCACTGAATCTCCGGATAGCTTGTATGTACGCTGGTCAAGTGGGCAAGAAACCTGGTTGTATGAGTTACCCGTCAACTCAACCGTTCATCTCAGGGAGAATGAGTATTAAGATTGCAACTGTTCAAATCGCCGGGATTGTCCTTATAGTTTCGTTCATGGGATGCAGCCAGCCCGGTTCGGAGGAGTCGGCACCCGAAGAGGTTCAGCGTGACGTGCAAATTGTATTTACTGACGTCACCGCGTCCGCGGGTCTGGGAGATTTTTTGCATGAGACAGGAGCATTCGGAGAAAAGTGGTTTCCGGAAACGATGGGAGCCGGAGGTGGCTTTCTGGATTACAATGGAGATGAAATTCTTGATATTGTGCTGGTTTCCGGCAGTAAGTTCCCGTCACAAGGGGAGAGTACTGAGCCTGCGATTCGCCTGTATGAGGGAAGTGGGGAGGGGCAATTTACAGATGTAACCAGTGAGGCCGGGTTGGAATCTTTTCGGAGTTACGCATTTGGAGTCAATGTGGCGGATTATGATAATGATGGCGATCCGGACATATTTGTGACTGCATTATACAAGAACCTCCTGTTCCGCAATGATGGGGGAATCTTTCAGGAAGTCAGCCAGCAAGTAGGTCTTGGGGGGCACAGCGAGTGGAGTACAGCGAGTGTTTTTTTGGATGCTGATTTAGACGGGTTTTTGGATTTGTATATCGGCAACTACGTTCACTGGACCCCCGAAGAGGATATTTATTGCACGCGCGTTGGAGACAAAAAATCGTACTGTACCCCAGAACAGTACGAGGGAATTACCAGTCGTTTTTACAGAAATCGGGGTGATGGTACATTTGAAGAGCAGTCAGATGGTTTTACAGAGTTGCCAGGCAAGACACTTGCTGCCGCGAGTATAGATTTTAATCGAGATGGATCGCCGGACCTGATTGTGGCCAATGATACTCAGCGTGATCTTTTATTTGAAAACCAGCAAGATGGAACCTTCATTGAAAAAGGGATTCCCAGCGGGATTGCATTTGATGAGCGGGGTCGCGCACGTGCGGGGATGGGGGTTGATGTTGGAGTGGTGGATCAGACGGGAGAAGAGACCATATTTATCGGACATTTTTCCGGTGAAATGGTAGGAGTCTATCAGCATTCAGGGAACGGAACATTCAGAGAACGCGCAGCAGTTTCTCAGATTGGGCGCTCGAGTCTACGCACTTTGACATTTGGACTTTTGCTCGCCGATTTTGATCTAGATAAAGATTTGGATCTATTGACGGCGAATGGCCATATTACAGATGATATTGGAGAAGTTGAAGAAGGGGTTACATTTCGACAGAGGACGCAGTTGTATGTGAATATGGGGGACGGGAAATTTTCTGAAGCGGAGCCAGTGGGTGTTCTTTCCGAGTTCATGGTAGCTCGAGGAGCTGCCTGGGCAGATTATGACCGGGATGGAGATCCCGATTTGTTAATTACCGAAAATGGAGGACCTGTACATCTCTGGCGTAATGATACTCCATCGGGGAATTCATTAGCGGTGAATTTGATTGGATCCAGAAGCAATCGCGACGCACTTGGTAGTCGTATTCGGGTGAACGTCAACGGAGTGTGGCAGGAGCGTTATTTGCGGACAGGCACAAGTTATCTTTCACAAAGTCAACGTTGGCCGCTGTTTGGGCTAGGTACGGCAAATTTCGTAGATTCACTGGAAGTGTGGTGGCCAAGTGGTACACTATCCAGGTATACGAATATCCCGTCCGGGACCGTTACGCTCACCGAAGAATAGAAGAAGCATGGCTACTATAGCTAAGTCACATCTCACGAGGGCCTATTCAAGCAGCAATCCGGATTCAGAAGAAAAGCGTTTGCCTTCTTTCATTGGAACTTCGATGTACAGATCAGTCTACCAAACCGGAAAATTCAACCTTGTTGTAATTCCTGGCATTCTGTTTTCTTTGATCATATTGATATCAGGTTGCAGGGAAGAGATTGGGATCGCAGAAAAACAACGTCTCCTTCTCCCTCCCGAGACAGCTATGCATATGGTTGAGGCTAAGAAAGCATTTGACCGTGGGGTTTATCAAGTAGCACTGGCTTATACGGACAGTGCAGAGATTTTTGCACCTGACCTGGCAGATCTTCACTTTTTGCGTGGCAAGATTTATACACGCCTCAACCGAATAGATATAGCACAAACTGCCTACCAGGTTGTTTTGGAGATTGATCCGTACTACCCAGGTGCTCGGTTTGATATGGGGTTAAATAGCTTTCGGCGAGGAAAACTCCGGGATGCGATCAATTATTATCTGGAGGAAGAATCTGAAATTGGCCCAACGCCTGCACTTTATCATGAATTGGGACGGACCTATGCCAAACTTGGTGTACCGGATAGTGCAAGAACTGCATATGAGAAAGTACTCTCGATAGATTCGGAGCATACCATGACGTATATGTGGCTCGGACAGCTGCTGGAAGAGGTTGGAGATCTGGAGGGAGCTCTTGAGATGTCATTAATCGGCCTCAGTCAGCGCCCGGATGATTTGGATTATCAATATATTGTGGGAACTCAATATTTCAGGCTCGACAGTGCTGAAGCAGCGCTTCCGCATCTTGAGCCTGTTGCAGAAACCTGGTCCTGGCATCACGGTGCACAATTTAATCTTGGGCAGGTCTATATGCGGCTTGGGCGAGAGGAGGATGCAGAGGTTTATTTTGCGAGAGCAGAGAAGGCACAACAGTTACAGCAACGTGTGAATGAGGCACAGGATGCGATTAATAATGATCCAAGTTCTCCAGCAAACTGGATTAACCTTGGGAACAGGCTCCGAGAGGCAGAACAATATGGTCGAGCGATTGAGGCATATAAGAATGGATTAACGACTGAAGTTCCTCCTGGGCTTGCTCTTTACATGCAAACAAATATTGCCTCACTTTACATGGAGTGCGGGGATTTTGATGCGGCAATCAGGCGGCTAAATGCAATCTTGCGTCTCGATCCTGAATTAAGTGCTGCCCGGCTTAATTTGGGTGTAGCTTACGTGCAATCAGGCAGATTTGAGGAGGCACGTAACGCATGGGAGGAACTCCTCGAAAGAGATCCCGGGCATGCAGTTACGAAAGGCTATTTGAAACAGCTGGAATCATTGAATCAAGCTGAATATGAAGAAACAAGTACTGCTGATTGTCTTATTGGTGGCTAGCTCTGCCTTGGGGGTACGCTCCCAGACGATTCAAGACGGAGACTGGATTGGAAAGATCATTCACAGGAGTGGCTACTATATGGATGTGATCTATGAGGTTCGCAATAGCAAAGGCAGCTTACAGATTACTTTACAAGTGGAGCAATACGGTCCTTTTGAATTCAAGAATATCCGTATTACTGCGGATAGCCTATACTTTGTATGGACCCCCGCATTTGACCTGCCATGCACCCTTGCACGTCTACCTGATGGGGTATACCACGGTGTATGCAAGGACCCGTGGGGGGGCTTTGGAGGAGCTATCATGGCGCCTCCTGGATCGGATCGAGATTTGCTAAGACTTGATGAAGAGACATTTTTGAGTATTGCAGGGGTGAATCCAGATGACTCAACCCCGAAGGAATGGCTACTTGGAGAATTGTATCCGAAGGGGAGTACTGTAGAACTTGATGGGGGGGCTGTGAATTATGTTGATGTTGGAAACAGCCCTGTGACTGTGATCTTGATGAGTGGTTTGGGTGATAACCTTTCTTCCTGGGAGTCACTCCAGCAGCATTTGGCTTCGGATTTCCGCGTAATTGCGTATGATCGTCCCGGATTGGGTTTATCGGAGGGGTCGGAGAGTTCCCGCACTCCTGAACGGATGGCAAAAGAATTGAAGCATCTACTTCAGAACATCGATGTCAGTCCACCTTATCTACTCGTTGCGCACGCAGAGGCCTCATGGGCGGCCCGTCAGTATGCGGATTTATATGCCGAGGAGGTACAAGGTCTGGTATTGATTCATCCCCACCATGAACACCAGGCTGAGCTATGGGAAACTCTGGATCCGGAATCATGGAATTCCTACTGGACTCGTGTTAAACGTTTTCAGTCAATGCTACCCGGGGCAACAAGCCAAGAATTTAATGTTTATGCCGGAATTATCGATGGAGAAGATGTTTTGGACTTATCAAAGGTGCCCCCCGTTCCGACGTTCGTTTTAAGTGCTGGACGTGCATCGGAGGCTCCAAGATGGATTGGAGATTCAGAAGAAGGCCGTCAGGCGTGGAGTGAGTTTCATGCATCTTGGGTAGAAGAGATGCCTCAAGGGCAGCATATGATCATAGAAAGTAGCCCCTATATTCATCAGGAGCAACCTGAAAGGGTAGCTGAGGTCATTCAAAATATGATTTCTGCCAAATGATTCCCCTCGACTACTTGACATTCCCTTTCTTTTCAATGAATTGTCTGTATTTCGTCTTTTAACTGGTTTCTCCAGTGATTGAAGCAACCCCTTCATATACTTATCTTAATGCATCTGTTCAGTGGTCTTTCTTGATCCGCATAGGTGCAAATGCGCTATAGGTATCACTGAGCGGCGCGCGTACTCAAAGCATACAGTATCTTTGATATCCGGTAGGGGACAGAAGATAGGATTGAATCAGTTGACCGTACCCGTAAGAGCCTTTTTGTATCGGGTAATTGTTACCTTTTGGGGGAGGTGCTCTTATGTATTATGTCAGAGATCGTGGAGTGTACGGAACCAATACTGGGCATGATTCAGACCCAGTTTGAACCATTGGATCATGTGAGTAGAGATTCAATCTCTACTCACATCCCGACCGCTATCTGTTCTTCTTTCTCGTCCTCCTCAACCTGCGTATCGCTCCCAAAGACATGCCCAAGTAGCCGACTTACTTTTCCGTTCAGAATATAGAGTTCGATATGGAAGCGTTCTAGTTTCGAATCAAGTTGTTCCACGGAGTGTTCTAGCTTTATCTCAAGCTGTTTTGTGTCTGAGCGTAACTGCTCCACAGAGTGATCGATTCTTGCTTCTAGCCGCTCCACAGAGTGATCGATTCTTGCTTCTAGTCGCTCCACAGAACGGTCAAGTTTTGCTTCTAGTCGCTCATTAGAATGTTCGTTTCGGCGAAAATGCGGCAATAAAACAGCGAGCAGTATACCTACTGTCAGAAACACTATACCAACTGAGGCCACGATTAGGTGAAGTAGCGTAATTTCTATCTGCATGAGAACTTAACCCTAAATTTTTCCTATGTGTACAGTCGGGAGTACCCTTTTGTACATGAACCTGCTACACTAGTTTCTTATGTCGTCAAATAGCAAGTTGGTTGGGCCCCATGACGGCGATATGACTTTAAATCAAAGCCTCGAAGTTCTCCATTTATCTTGGTGAAAGAAAATCAATTTCTGATTCCAGAGGCACAGAGACCCGTCTGCGATTATTGCAGGTCATACCGATCAAGGTTCATTACCTTTTCCCAGGCATCAGCAAACTTCTGTACAAATAGCTCATCAGCATCGTCAGAGGCAAATACCTCTGCAATAGCTCGAAGCTGTGAGTTTGAACCGAAGATCAGGTCAATGGATGAGCCGGTCCATTTGAGTTCACCAGATTCATGGTCTCGTCCTTCAAAGACCCCATGGGTATCATCTGAAGATGCCCATACGGTGTTCATATCGAGCAAATTTATAAAGAAATCACGGGTAAGGTGTTCTGGTTTGTCTGTGAAGACTCCCAGATCGGAGGCATCAAAATTTGCCCCCAAAACACGCAAACCACCAACTAGCACCGTCATCTCAACCGCTGTTAAGGTTAACATATATGCCCGATCAATCAGGAGCTCTTCGGGAGACTTTGCTAAACCCGATCTTACATAGTTGCGAAATCCGTCGGCTACAGGTTCCAGTACGGCAAAGGAATCTACATCGGTTGTTGCCTGGGTTGCATCCGTACGGCCAGGCAAGAACGCAACATGAATCTCATGACCAGAGCGTTTGGCAGCTTCCTCAACTGCGGCGCAGCCTCCCAGAACAATCACATCAGCGAGTGAGACAGTCTTGTTATATTCCAAACTGAAATTTGATCGGATGTCCTCCAGAGTATTCAGAATCCTGTTAAGTTCGGAAGGGTTATTGACCGTCCAGGTTCTCTGCGGATCCAATCGAAGGCGACCACCATTGGCACCACCGCGCTTATCCGTTCCCCTGAAGGTGGCCGCAGAAGCCCAGGCAGTTCGAGTCAATTCAGAAATCGAAAGATCGGATGTCAGAATAAGGCGTTTGAGAGCTTCAATATCTCGGGAATTGATCAATTCGTGATTCACCTCTGGCACGGGATCCTGCCAAAGTAGTGGCTCGTCGGGAACCAGGGGGCCAAGGTAGCGGCTGACCGGTCCCATATCTCGATGAGTGAGCTTGTACCACGCGCGTGCAAATGCATCGGAAAACTCATCAGGGTTGGCATGAAATCGTTTTGAGATTGGAGCATACACCGGATCCATTCGAAGTGCCAGATCCGTTGTCAGCATCATTGGTGCATGCCGGATGGATGCATCATGTGCATCCGGTACGGTTCCATTCGCAGATGGATCGATGGGGGTCCACTGTTGTGCTCCCCCGGGGCTTTTGACCTGCTCCCACTCATATCTGAATAAATTCTCGAAAAAATTACTGTCCCAGGTAGCGGGTCTTGTCGTCCAGGCTCCCTCGAGTCCGCTCGTAATCGTGTGGCGCCCCCTACCATCTCCAAATTGATTCTTCCATCCTAGTCCCTGCTCCTCGATCGGGGCGCCTTCGGGTTCAGGCCCAACATATTCGCTATCCGGGGCGGCGCCATGTGCCTTGCCAAATGTGTGTCCACCGGCAATAAGAGCAACAGTCTCTTCGTCATTCATGGCCATACGGGCAAACGTTTCACGTATATCTATCGCAGCGGCCAAAGGATCTGGAGTGCCATTCGGTCCTTGGGGATTCACATAGATCAGCCCCATTTGAACTGCACCAAGTGGCTGCTCCAGGTGTCGATTGCCCGTATATCGTTCATCCCCTAACCAGGTAGTTTCTGATCCCCAGTAGATATCCTCCTCAGGTTCCCAGACATCTTCGCGGCCTCCTGCGAAGCCATAGGTTTGGAGCCCCATGGATTCAAGTGCGCAATTTCCGGTCAAAATCATCAGATCGGCCCAAGAAATTCTGCATCCGTACTTTTGCTTGATAGGCCAGAGAAGACGCCGTGCTTTATCAAGGTTCGCATTGTCCGGCCAGCTGTTCAGGGGAGCAAAACGAAGTGTTCCGCTGGATGCTCCTCCACGTCCGTCTCCTATGCGGTAGGTTCCTGCACTGTGCCAAGCCATACGAATGAAGAAAGGTCCATAATGGCCATAGTCGGCCGGCCACCAGTCCTGCGACTGGGTCATCAAAGTGTATATATCATTCTTCAGTTCGTTCAGATCCAATTTGCTGAATTCTTTGGCATAGTCAAAATCCTCTCCAAACGGGTTTAGCTGAGGAGGGTTTTGTGCAAGAATCTTCAGGTTTATCTGATTTGGCCACCAGTCCAGATTGGAGGTACCTTTTTTGATTATTGGGAGTTTGCCATTTACAGGGCAGCTAGCTTCTGCGCTCATAGGAATCGTGAATTAGTTGATGATCGGCTGTCAATTAGAGGAGAGAAGTCTGCAAATTTATTACAGGCCTCGAGGAACGAAAAGCATGAATCAAATACGGTGATGATCCTCAGTATAATAACGAAAATTTCAGTTCATCCAGCGAGTAAAGAGAGTCACTTGGGTGGAGCGTAGCAATCCGGCCTGTTGCTCCTTATAACACATCCCCATTCCCTCATTCCACTGGTACTATTCTGCGGAAAGTTGTAATAATTCCGGGAAGGTTTGTTCGCCCTATGCAAGTGCTCAACCTTGTAGTTCAATTCACAACAAGGTTCGCCCCGAGGGCGGTGTAGAATTTGTAAATTTCGACCTCCTTCAAACCTGTCAAGTCAAAGGGGGCTTCCTGATGGACATTCCATTCAAAAAGGCGTTTCTGCATAGTATTGATCATGCAAATACACACCGCAAGATGGGACAGATCGCGTTAAATTTAGATTGCAGGCAAAAAACGAGAGTATTAATCAGTTTTGTTAGTGTCTCTGACAAGATTGGCAACTTCAATTGTCGTAACTTTAGGGTTCAACAACACAACAATCCACCATGAAATTGTTTGGTAGCGTAGTTATTCTCTCATTTGCAGTGATTATGATCACTGGCTGTGCCTCCACTCGTCAATCTGCACCGGTCACTATCGATCAGCAGGAAGAATCGGAGGATCAAAAGAAGGAAAGTTCAACAAAATACAGTGATGTAATTACTGAGGATGCTGTAACAGACGAGGGACTGTTCAAGGTGCATCAGATCGAAGACAAGTTGTTCTTCGAAATCCCGGATTCTCTCCTGGATGTAGAAATGCTTCTGGTTACACGTATAGCATCTACCATGAATAATATCGGTTACGGGGGAATGAAAACCAGCACCCAAGTGCTGCGCTGGCAAAAGCAATCTGACAAAATTATGCTACGTATTGTTTCCCATGAGAATGTTGCAGACGAAAGCCTTCCGATTTTCAAGGCGATACGCAATTCAAATTTTGAGCCAATTCTGCAAGCATTTGAGATTGAGACGCTGAATGATGATTCAACAGCGCATGTGATTGAGGTCACCGATCTTTTCACTTCGGATGTGCCATCGCTTGGACTGCCATCATTTCGGAGAGAGCAATTCCGTGTACGGCGTCTGGATTCGGGTCGAAGCTATATTTCTGTGGCAAACAGCTATCCTTTGAACATTGAGGTCAAACACGTACTGAGTTATGAGGCGTCAGAGCCACCATCGAATTCTGCTGCGGGAACGATTTCAGTTGAAATGAATCAGTCAATGATTTTGCTGCCGGAGAATCCGATGCAACCAAGGCTCTGTGATCAACGTGTTGGATTTTTCAGTGTAACCATGATTGATTATGGCCGGGATGCGCAGAAGGCCGAGGAGAGATGCTATATCACGCGCTGGCGACTTGAACCCAAGGACCCTGAGGCATACGCGCGTGGTGAATTGAGCGAGCCTGTTAAGCCAATTGTTTACTACATAGATCCTGCTACTCCCATGAAGTGGAGGCCGTATCTGAAAGAGGGGGTGGAAGATTGGAATCGGGCCTTTGAGGCTGCGGGGTTCAAGAATGCGATTATGGCAAAAGATCCTCCTACGAAGGAAGAAGATCCAGAGTTTAGCCCGGAAGATGTACGCTATTCAGTGATTCGCTATTTCTCTTCGGATATACAGAATGCGTTTGGCCCACATGTTCATGATCCACGTACAGGTGAAATTCTGGAAAGCGATATTGGGTGGTACCACAACGTCATGAATCTCCTTCGCAATTGGTTCTTTGTACAGACCGCCGCTGTCAACCCGGATGCTCGTTCAGTCAAATTTAGAGATGAAGTGATGGGGAGATTGATTCGTTTTGTATCCGCACATGAAGTGGGGCATACGATTGGGTTACCGCATAACTGGGGATCAAGTGCAGCTTATCCTGTGGATTCTCTTCGTTCGCGTTCATTCACCGATGTTCATGGCACAGCGCCCTCAATTATGGACTATGCTCGATTTAACTATGTTGCGCAACCGGGGGATGGAGTGGTGAATCTGATGCCTGATGTCTCGGTTTATGATAATTGGTCAGTCAAGTGGGGATACACCGTATTTCCTGATGCAACATCACCAGATGAAGAGCGCGAAACCCTGAATGCATGGGTTATTGAGCGTGCAGGGGATCCCCTTTATTTCTATGGACGTCAGGGCCCACGTGTGGACCCGCGTTCTCAGAATGAAGATCTGGGGAATGATGCGGTTAAGGCCAGCGATTATGGTATTGCAAACCTAAAAGTAATCTTGAATGAGCTTATTGACTGGACGGCGGAAGATGCCAAGGATTACGGGGATCTGAACGAACTCTATGGGCAGATTGCAACTCAATGGAATCGCTATATCGGTCATGTAGCCGCAAATGTGGGTGGGCATTACGAGAACTTCAAGACCTATGATCAGGATGGTGTGGTATATACGCCGGTACCTGCTCAGATGCAGCGAAGTGCGATGGATTGGTTTGCGAGAGAAGTATTTGAATCGCCTACCTGGATGCTGAATCAGGATATCCTACGTCGTATTGAGGGAGCCGGGGCGCTGGATCGTATTCGACGTTACCAGGTCGGTGCAGTGAATACACTTCTGAGTCCAATCCGAATTGGGCGTCTCATGGAAACCGAGGCATTAGCCAATGGAGCTGAGGTGTATACGTTTTCGGAACTCCTGGAGGATTTAAGAGACGGAATTTGGACGGAATTGCCAAGGGCCTCGGAGATTGACCCCTTCCGACGCAATCTCCAGAGAGGGTATTTGGAGAGGCTTGAATATTTGATGACTGAAGAGCCTCCTGCTCTCCCACCCTTCTTTGTCAGCTTTGGCATGGCACCCGTGGATGTGAGTCAGTCCGATATTCGCGCGCACGTTCGTGGTGAACTTAGGTCATTGAAAACGGCGGTTGACCAAGCCGCCAGGCGGACGGGTCATCATATAACTCGACTACATCTGGAAGACGTTAGTGTGCGAATTGAGGATATTTTGGACGGTGAGAACTAGCATCATATTTGATGCTATCTGTATTCAACATGAAGGATGGGAGTACTGATTGATTCAGACCCGTTCGACGAAGATTCATGCGCCGCACATTGATATTTACTGGCCGTAAAAAGCTACGGGATAGTTCCCAGCTAAAATCTGGAAACTATTGAGGAGAGGTAGCCATCATGAATGATGTAATCCTCGTGCTTATGCAAAGAATTCAGCAGCGATGATGAGTGCTCCAATTGCAGCGATAGTCCCGACAATCCAGCGAAGTTGACGCAACTGGGAGGCTTTATCGTGCACGCGATTTTCTGCATTTTCCGTGCGTAACTCTGCGAATCCTGTTTGCATTTCTCCGCGTAACTCTGCAACCTGGCTGACAACGAATTCTTTGGTTGCAACCTTCTCAAGGGCATCGTCTACGGCAGTCATGATCGCTTCTTCCCATTCAATTCCACCGGAGTTCAGTTTGCGGGCAATTGTAATCGTATCTGACATGATTGGTAAGGTTTGAGGTGAATTCATGTGATACAAGCACGTACCAAAGCAGGTTCCTGAAATTGTAATATGCTTCAATGCTATACTTGGAACTCTCTTAAATTTTAGAATCAGAACATCGTATCAAAACTGGATGGAATAATTTTACCACTTGAGCACAGTCATGCCATTTATTACACAGAGCGAATAGAGTGTATCCTCCATATATCGTCATACGAATACGAGGGCCGTTAGTGGGGAACGCTGAAACCATCACGAAGATATCATAAAAAATCAGAATTTTCGAAAGCGCTTACAATCGAACCAATTGAATTCTATGCGTTAATGCGCGAATCACTAACTACTTTGATTCAATGATTCTCAAAAAGATCAGCCCAAAAGGGCGCTCAATACGGGTAACCTTTGAAGTTCCTCTGGAGTATGCTGCACATGCTGTCAGCGTTGTTGGCGACTTTAATAACTGGGATACAGAAGAGCATCCAATGACGCGTAATATCCGCAAAGGGGTTTGGACGAAATCAGTCTCTTTCAAGCCAGGTACCAGCGTGGAATTCCGCTATTTTATTGATGGACATAAATGGCACAACGAGCCACATGCCGACGCACAAGCACCAAATCCACACTATTCGGAAAATAGCGTGCTAACGCTTTAGCCAAAGAGGAACAGAACGACATAAACCGCCGCAAACATTGCGAAAATATCCGCAATGAGCCCGGCAGGGACGGCGTGCCGTGTCTTTCGAATGTTGATGGCCCCAAAGTAAACCGCAATCACGTAGAACGTGGTTTCGGTGGAGCCAAACATTGTGGCCGCCATTTTGACGAAGATGGAATCTTCGCCAAACTGGTTGATCATGTCAAGAATGATTCCGACGGATCCCGATCCCGTGAGCGGACGCACGATCCCCATGGGGATCACTTCGGCGGGAATGCCGATCAATCCGACTACAGGTCGGAGAAGGTCGGTCAGAAAATCCATTGCACCGCTTGCACGAAACATTCCAATCGCAAACAGGATTGCGATTACGTAAGGGATGATCATCACGGCTACATGGAAACCCTCTTTGGCTCCGTCAACAAAGACTTCATAGATCCTGACCTTACGGATCATGCCATAAAGTGGGAAACCTACCAGGATGGCAGGCAGGACCAGAGCAGATGCGTAATCCAGAAATATTTGCAAAATATTCATGAGTTCACCTCGCGGTAGCGTTTGAGTCGGCCGAGAAGCTTGACGGCAGTTATGCCCACTGTCAGAGAAAGAACGGTCGTAATCAGAATGGAAAAGAATAGCTGGTTGATTTGTAGCCCCATGATGGCAACGAGTGTGACAGGGGGCATAATCTGTACGCTGGCAGTATTCATGGCAAGCAACATAACCATTGGATCAGTGGCGGTATCCTCGGTTTTATTCAAGGTTTGAAGCTCTTGCATCGCCTTAATGCCTAGTGGGGTAGCTGCATTGCCCATCCCTAACATATTCGCCGACAGGTTTAATACAATCAGGCCCAGTGCAGGGTGGTCCTTTGGAACTTTTGGAAAAAGTGGTCGGATCAACGGCTGCGTAAATCGAACCAGAGCCTGCAGCATGCCGGAAGCTTCTGCGATCTTCAAGAGCCCCATCCAGAGTCCCAGCCCACCAATCAGCCCCAGAGCAAGTGTGACTGCCGTTTCTGCAAAATCAAGGGCAGCCGCCGCAATCGCATTCATCTTGATCCAGCGAACAGGCCTAAATGTGATGGTTGTTTGCCAATTGGAACTGATAGGAGTTCCCCGCACAGTACCCCGGCAATCATCCTGGCCGGTTTGATCACAGATGGTATGTAAAGGCTCAGGGAGTGAGGCTCCCTCTGCAAACCGAAGTTCTTGCCCCGCAGAAGTTTGCAGGAATACGCCAGGCCAAGTATTCCCCGTGATCAAGCTGTCTCCATAATGGGACATAAGATCTCTGTTCAGAATCTGCACATCTACCGGTTGCCGGAGGGCGTCAGCGCTATAGTTTTCACCAAAGATGACCGTCACAGGGAGGGGTTTGCCGTTACGGTAGGTGTCTTGTATAAAATCACTAAGATCGCTTACAAGCGCGAAAACAAGACTCAATACAATTAACCCACCCCAGATGTAGTTTAACATGTGAGTCAGGGAGTGATGGATGGACGGGGAGTTTCCTCGATCGGAGAGGTTAATGAAATTGTATCCATATTATCTACGGTAAGAAGTTCATTTGGGCCAAGGAGGTCAGCGCGTTGGAGTAGCCATGCAGTTACGTTCAGGTAGTCTTCATCCGAGAGGATACCTCCTGCATTATAGGGCATTTGCTGTTTGTTGTAGAGATACAGGCGCACGGCCGTGAGGCGCGATGCTAGAACTGCAGGAATTAATCGGGGGCCTGTCCCCGGTGCTTCATGGCAGCTTTGACAGTAGGTGATGTAGACTGCATGACCAAGTTCCTGTTGTACCTCCGGAGCTTGACTTGAGCAGGCAGATGCGACAAATATTCCAGAACCAATCCAGAGTGCCATGCGCATCAATTCAAAACTTGAATGGGGTGAGGCAGTTGCATATTGAATAGATAACCTTTTTCGTTGAAAGGGATCGTGGCAGGCTGTTCGGTTCCCAGCGAGTCAACTGCGCAAGTTGTGATGGTGTGATTTCCAAGAGTTGCATTCCAGTCAAGTTCAAACCGGGTCCAGCCATAGCGCATACGAGGTTCCAGTAGCTTTGCATCTTGCCAGGTACTCCCGCTATCCGGGCTCCACCGGACTCGGGTGATTGGCCCATTCGGCCCATATGCGTATCCATAGATACGATGAAATCCAGCTCCTAATGTGGCCGGCCAGGGCAAGGCCAGTGTGCTCTTGAGAGATTGTTTATTCGCAATCTTGCCAAGTGCTTGGCCCTCAGGAGGATAATCTTTTCCAATCAGCACATAGGAGGTCGTATTGTTGCGGCTCCAGATTTGCGTATCCGATACTTCAATTCGTCCCAGCCACTTCACACTACTGCTACCCACCCATCCGGGCACTAACGCCCGAACCGGTGCGCCATGATCTTTGGGAAGCAGGGAGCCGTTCATTCTCAGTACGAGAAGTGTGTCGGGATCCATGGCCTTGATCATGGGGAGAGGCCTTCTAAATCCTCCCTCAGGAGCTCCTTCATCCATTCCGATCAGTTGGACTGCAACTGCAGATTTCTGAACTCCTGCAGCCTGGAGAACCTCGACCAACGGGACACCGGTCCATTCGGCCATCCCGACTGCGCCGCGTGCCCACTGTGTCCCGGTCGCGATCTGTTCAAGCAGTTCTCCAAAGAAAGCGCGCTGGTTTCCTCCGCATTCCAGGTAGGAAAAAACGGTGCGACGAGGCATGGAGCGGAGATCGTTATAGGATAAACTCAGAGGGCGTGCAATTGCATTTCCCTCCACAACGAGGCGATAACGGTCTGTGGGAATGTCAAGACTCACATCGTTATTGCGTACAAAGAACTGATCCACAGGCGTCAGGAATCCCTCCTGATTTTCGAGTTTAGACTCCAGGTTTGCGGTGCCATGTTGGATGAAGGGAGCTGAGTTCTTGAAATAGGGATCCGGCGTGCCCTGTGTATCGGAACATCCTGCAACAAGGCTGATGGCTCCTACAGTTTTTAAGAAATCTCGGCGATTATTTGACATTCGATTGTCCCAGAAAATACTCCTGAATATCCTTTGCCAAAGATGGGCCAACAATGCTACTCAGCTCGTTTTCGTCGGCATGTTTAACCTTCCGAACTGTTCCGAACGCTCGAATCAATCTTTGCATTATTCTGGGGCCCACCCCCGGAATATTCAGCAGTTCCGAATGTAGCAGGCGGCTTTTGCGCTGTTTTCGTTGAAGTTTGACCGCGAATCGGTGTGCCTCATCTCGAACTCGCTGGATCAGTTGCAGGGATGCACTTTGCTTTGAGATGTGATACGGATCCTTAATATCCGGGAAATATACTTCTTCCAGTCGCTTGGCAAGTCCTATGACAGGGAATTTTCCGTACGTACCTGTCTCTTTCAGGGCCTTGATTGCACTGGAGAGCTGTCCCTTTCCTCCGTCAATTACAACCAGGTCAGGCCAGGGAGTACCTTCCCTTTGAATACGTTTGAACCGGCGCCGGACTGCCTCTTCCATGGAGAGAAAATCATCCGGTTTTCCATCAGGTACATCTCGAATTTTATAGCTCCGATAATCACTTTTACGGGGACGCCCATTATGAAACACAACACAGGAAGCAACCGTACCGGTACCGCCCAGATGGGATACATCAAAGCATTCAATCCTTCGGGGTAACTTTCTAAGTTTTAAATCTGTCTGCAGAGTTTTGACTGCAAAGGGAATCCGATCTTCTCCACGCTTGAGCAAGGCAAGTTTGAATTCCGCAAGCAAGAGATCTGCATTTGCCTGTACCATACGCATGAGCTCGGCCTTTTGTCCACGCTGGGGGGTATACAGCAAGACTTTTTTTCCGCGTTGTTTATTCAGGAATTCATTTAATGTATTCGGTTCGGCGGTGGATGTCCCCAGAAAGACCTCGTCAGGAAAGAACGCAGCTTGTGTGTAGTAGTTCTCAAGGTAGCGTTGCATAAGGATTGCATCTTCATGTCCATCAATCTGACGCATGATCTTATGTTCGCGTCCAATGATTTTTCCTTCCCGTACCTTAAAGCAAACCCCCACGGCTGCATTTTCATCACGCGCAGTTGCAAGGGCAAACAGGTCCCGGTCCACGGGAGTTTTGGTGACGATTTTTTGTCGCTGGGTATAGGTCTCTACAGCCTTAATCTGATTCCGCAGGCGAGCGGCCTCTTCATATTGTTGTTGTTGACTGGAAGTTTGCATCATTCCCTTAAGTGTCTGCCTCAGTGCGTTGGTGTGACCTTTAAGTAGCAATTCCACCTGAGCGATGGTTTCATCATAGGATTCTACAGATTGATAGCCAACACAGGGTCCCTCACATTTTTTGATGTGATATTCCAGGCAGGTCTGATATTTTCCTCGCTGAATTGCTTCCGGAGAAAGATCCAGAGAGCATGTGCGAAGCTTGAAGATAGACCGTACGGCTTCCAATGCACGCTTCATGCTCTGAACATCGGTATAAGGACCAAAGTACTTGGAACCATCATTAATAATACGCCGGGTTATAAAGACGCGAGGAAATGGTTCGTTTTTGATACAGATATAGGGATATGTTTTGTCATCGCGAAGATTGATATTGTAGCGAGGCTTTCGTTTCTTGATTAGGTTGTTTTCAAGGATGAGAGCTTCCGCTTCATTATCGGTCAAAATCACTTGCACATCAATGGCTTTGGCAACCAAAAGCCTGATCCGTCCCTGTAGTTGTGGATCCTTGCGGAAATAAGATCGGACTCGACTGCGCAGGTTCTTGGCTTTACCAATGTAGAGTGGATTGTTGTTCTTGTCCAGAAATTGATAAACGCCACAACCAGTCGGTAGCTCAGATACTTTCGCCTGTAGATCTGTTTTATGTGTTGAAGATTCACCCATTCTTCACTGATGCCCAGAAGTTAAGGAGAACTTCGGGAAGACATGTGTATTGTGAACTCTCCGGGAGGACGGCCAATTGAGCGTTCGGCCACCTTTCGTGGAGAGTATGTGCAAAGTGAGATGCCGTACTGGTTTCACTAATCAGAATTGGCACAGGCGGAGGCGCAATATTATGCTGAGACAATTCAAATGATGCATTGTGAAGGACGAGGCTTTGGCATAGTTGTGGCAGGGATCCTGCAGTCACTACGTGTTCGGGGGCGTCATTGTGGGGAATGCAATGCCCTGTGAGTTCCATGGTTCTTTCCAGTTTCGGGCAAGAGTCAAATCGAACGTGATATTGATTTTTGGGCTGACAAAATTCTACCAAAATACCACTGGTGTGTTTTGGATGCAGAAAGAAGATGCGCTTACCGTCGGCCCCGAGGACAGGGGTTTCGGTTAACGGTTGAAATCCTGCCATATGCATGCGTTCAAGCTGTAATTGCACATTGGCTACCCTGAATGCAATATGATGAAGCCCTTCTCCCCGTTTTGAAAGAAATTTCGTCACAGCAGAATCTGGACCGAGTGCTTCAAGAATCTCAAGACGTGTTCCCTTGCCGTAGAAGCGGATGCGAACCCCTTGTTGATTCAGGTCTTCAGGCAAAGCAGGGGTAGCAAGAGCGAGTTGATTGAGCAGGTGCTCGGCTTTCTTGCCATCATGTACAGCGAGTCCAATGTGATCAATAGGTAGCATGAGATTACAGAAGAGATAACTACAAGTTAAACGATAAAGTATCAATTTGCGTCACAATCAGAGATACTGCGTATACACATCCCATGAAAAAAGTGATTCAGGCTGATTTTGAGACATCTACGGATCGCAGCGATGCAATTCAGCAGCTCTTACGCATTACATATGACGGTGCGTATCGCAGTCTTGTAGATCGGAGTGCAAGCCCAAGAGTGGTTGCACTCGTTTCCACGGTCACGCGCTGGCGGCGATACCTGCGGTTTCTGCTTCGAAGCTTTTTGAGGAATAAACTTCGGCCAATCCCGCAAGCTTTGGAGCAGCTTCTGCTGCTGGGAATCGCTGAAATAGTTCTGTTAAATGCTCCACCTCACGCAGTTGTAAACGAAATAGTAAACCTGGCTCGCTCCATGCGATTCTCCACGACATTGACTAACGGGGTGCTCAGGTCTGTTGTACGTGCGCATGCGAGGCTCCCCGAGCCGGAAACTGGAGATTCTGTACGTGATTTGGCAATTCGTTGGTCACATCCAACCTGGCTCGTTCGTAGATATGTAAAACGTTTCAGCGTGGAGGAGGCGGCTGTTCTTTTGCAGCGTAATAATGACCCTCCTGCCTATACCGTTCGCATAAATCAGATCTTCATGGAAACAGTACAATTTATAGAAGAGCTTGAAGATCATGGTTTCCAGGCAAACCAGTCGGGTTTACTGGAAGAGTATGTTCATCTCAAATCTTTGGGGCCTCTGATTCGAGAAGGTTTCATAGATCGCGGATTGTGTTCTGTGCATGATGAGAGTTCTGGGCTTGTGGTCGCATTACTTGATCCACAGCCCGGTGAAACGATTTTGGATGCATGTGCAGCTCCCGGAGGGAAGGCTTTAGCAATTGCATGTCGGATGGGTGGGAGCGGGCAATTACACGCATGGGATATTCATCCCAACCGGCTTCGGAAAGTAGAAGAAATGGCAAAGAAGCAAGGTCTGGAGAATGTTCATACGAGAGCCGTCAATTTTTTGAAGAGTTCGGAGATACAATCGGACCGGGTACTTCTGGATGTTCCATGCAGCGGAACCGGGGTTCTGAACAAGCGGGCCGATTTGCGCTGGCGGCGAAGAGAAACAGACCTGATAGAATTGGCCAAGTTACAACACGATCTTCTGGATGCTGCTGTGACTCATGTGCGACCAGGTGGTCAACTTGTTTATAGTACCTGTTCCATAGAGCCTGAGGAAAACGAAATGCAGGTAGATTCGTTTCTGCGCCGTCACTCAAATTTTGTGATTGAGCATGCAGGAGACTTTCTTCCCGCAGCTACGGTCACCCAGGGAGGATATCTGGCTACACTTCCGCACCGCCATCAAATGGATGGTGCGTTTGCAGCTCGTTTGCGCAGGTGCATGTAACGCTCTCATGACTTTATCTCAATTCGAGGTGTATTTTCGGGAAATGAAAGTGCATGGTTTTTTTATTAACGTGTAGCAAGGGAGGGAGTGCTCACTATATTCGTACGAATTGCCCGGATGTCAGTACAAGGGACTCGCGTGTATAAGTTTTGATTATAATTCCCATTGAAATGACCGTGCATCGCATTATTCCGACTGTGTTGATCGCATTGGTATACTGTATGCCTGTGTCAGCGCAGCGGGTTGCCAAATATGGAGCGGATTTTCTGGCGGGAGGTGTGGATGCCCGGGCGCTGGCCATGGGTGGGGCAAATGTTGGGCAGACCCGGAATGTGAATAGTGTATACTGGAATCCTGCGGGGTTGGCGCATACAGAGTATCCTGAAGTCGCATACATGCATGCGGAACGTTTTGCAGGTATTGTTTCATTTGATTTTGCAGCAATTGCATACCCGGTCACCAGGAATTCTACGGTGGGCTTGAGTTTTTTCCGGAGCGGAGTCAACGACATTAAGAATACGCTCAATGCATGGGATGCGGAGCGGAATCGGCCCAAAGCAAATCCTGAGACATACATTACAAGTTTTTCTGCCGCTGATATTGCATTTTTGCTTAGTTACGCAAGGAGGTTGAATCAGCGATTCACATTTGGTGCATCGGGGAAAATCATCAGGCGCACAATTGGAGATTTTGCAGATGCATGGGGGTACAGCATTGATGCCGGCGCCCAGTGGACAGGTAGCAGGTTTATGGTTGGAGTACAAGTTCAAGACCTGTCCACAATGCTCCAAAGCTGGAGCGTGAATCCATCCGCATTTTTAATCGAAGGAGTTAATCCAGATTCAGGAGAGCCTTACACGTTTATTGAGGTATTTGATCAGGATTTGCCGACCGGAGATACATTTATTGTGCTACCGGTTGTTCGGCTCGGTTCGGCTCTGATCGTACCGGTTGGTACTCGGAGTACGGTGACCCTCGGGTTGGATTTGGATATTGCCTTTGACGGACAGCAGGCCGATGCATTCAATTTGGGAGAAATATCTTTTCATCCAAGAGGCGGTGCAGAGTTTTCATTTCGAGATCTTGTCGCACTCCGGGCGGGGGGCAATCGGATTTCTCAGACTGACAGTTATGGCCTGGATATCGTTCCTTCTGTGGGTACGGGGATACGGCTGGGGCCTTTGTCAATTGATTATGGGTTTGGAGATTTTGGTGGGTTGGTCAGCGATTTAGGGTACTCGCATAGAATTTCCGTTCATTTTACTTGGAAGCAGGAGCGATTTCGTCGCCCGCTTGAGTAGTCAACATTGGAGTAATCTGAGGAAACGAATGAACGTGAAATCTCGGCTGGCGTGATCAAATACGGGAATATGTTTTCGGCTCTTCGTCCATTTTTGTGAAAATTTGATTTTTTTCGAATCTCAATAGGAGGTGGAGGCATCACCCTGGAGGTTTGAAGATGAATCTTGTGGTTCGCAGTGTGGTTTTCGATAAAGATTCTTGATGACCTGAAGGCATATCTGCTCAGGATAGATGAGTGCAACCCGAGGTATACACGAACAGGCAACAATCAGCAACTGGCAGGAATACTCAACTAAACGCACCCAGGTTAACGCATGAGTGAATTTGGATCTCACGGACGTGTCTTAATCGGAACCAGCGAAACAGTGCTTCATTCAACCGGGTCATGGAAGATCAACCATTCTCAGAACTTTCGCGATTGTTTCGTGAGGCCGGACTTGATCCAGATGGCGCAAACAATCTCACAGAACGCATCATCAACATGGCATCTGCAAATGTATTAGATCGGATTGACACGAGTTATGCCCGCCTGGAATCCAAGCTTGACGCCAGCAATGCTCAGTTTGGATCGGAACTGAAAACAGTCAGCAAAACTCTTGAATCCAAGATTGATGTTCAGAATTCCAAGATTGATGCTCAGAATTCAAAGTACAATACGTTGATTGTAATTTTGAGCTTGTTAGCAGCCACCGGCGTTCTTGGCTTTTTAGCAAACATCTTCGAGTGGTGATTCAGATTGACTTGCCGTCCGTGCAAGTGAAGACGGTTTTGGAGGTAAGAACAGAGAATGCACTGGCCTGATTTATGCTGAATCCCGTTTGATCATATCATAACCCCGTCAAAGGACGCTAGACTTGCCATTTTGAACTGATCTGGAGCGGTTTAAGCGGGTTTGAGATTCCGAGTGGTAAAAAAAACAGCACATCAGATTTAAGGGTATCTGTGAATTTTTTCAAGTTTTTCAGAAGTCAAACAGTCGTCCTTTTTGACTTCTGAAAAGGGCAAATTCGCCGACCTTGAATCTTCTTACGAATTCCCAATTGTTTTTATTTAATTCAATAGGGATGAGTAATCGAATTGCCAGGAGTACGAAATCACCAAATTTTGAGCGCAGGGCCAGGAAAAGTGTGTACAGACCCTAAATACGTGTTTTTTTGCCTGAATTAAATGTCCTCGCAACAGGAATACCTTCCAAGATGGTTTTTTTGAGGGTAACTAGAATATAACGCCCCCAAACCATGATATACGATTTTCGGGTATTGAACCTGACAGGTGAGAGATAAAAATTCTGACTATTACTCGGCTTTGATTTGTTTTTTTACATAGAATAGTGTATATTTAGACTAAATCTAAATAAAAATGATAATTCAACGCTTAAGTCAATCTTGGATGGGATTATTATGGACTGTTTGCATACCTGTGTGTTTTTTCGCACTGGCGGCAAATGCGCAGCAGGCGTCCTCTGATTCTAGTCAGACAGATTCTATGCGTATCGTTCAAATGGATCCTGTGATTGTTACGGCGACTCGTTCCGAGAAAATTCTTGAAGATGTGGCGGTTCCCACAAGCATCATTACGGTAGATGTCATGGAGCGTGAAGGAGCATTGCGTCTTGGTGATGTACTGGCCAATCAAATGGGTATTGCTTTATTTGATGATCATGGCACGGGTATGCAGGTGCAAGGGTTTGCATCTGACTATACGCTCGTTTTGCTGGATGGTGAACCGATGATTGGTCGCACGGCAGGTACGCTTGACGTGGATCGGATTAGTGTGAAAGGATTAAGCCATTTGGAAATCGTTCGAGGCCCATCCTCATCACTTTATGGAAGTGAAGCGCTTGCCGGAGTCGTGAATTTGGTTACAGCGCCGCCTGCGGAAAGCATGCAGGGGGCAGCTAGTTTTCGAATCGGCTCTCATGCCACCTCAGATATGATGCTTCAGATGGAAGGTGGCCTTAAGCGCACAGGACTCCGGCTTGTTCTGAATCGGTATGCGTCCGGTGGCTATGATTTGACTCCTGCAACCTATGGTCCGACTACTCCTTCCTTTGCCGATTGGACAGTTGATCTAAGGAGCCGTTTCGTCATATCTGACCGTATTCGGGTCAGACTCGGTGCCCGCGGAGCGCTGGAAAATCAAGAGAGTGTATTTGCTTCCGGTACGAATGAATTTCTTGAGGAGCGGTACGACGATGAAGGGAGACGCCTGGAATGGAGTATTCATCCAGAAATTGAACTTCAGTTAAGTAGCAAATTTCGATTGAATACGACACTCTACGGCACAGGCTATCAGACGGAAACATATCATCGTCGACAGAATGATGGAGCTCTGAATTATGAAGACAAGTTTGATCAGACACTTGTGAAAGCGGAGATGCAACTGGATATGCTTTGGGGCGCAAAGCATATGACCAACCTAGGAGGTGGAGTGATTGGTGAACAGATTGGGGGAAGCAGATATGGGGCAACCAGAGGCGACTCAGGTCCGGAATCAACACAATCGTACTTGTTTGCCCAGCACGAATGGTATCCTTCAGGTTTGCTTCATTTTAATACGAGTATACGTTTTGATCATCATTCGGATTACACAGGTAGGGTTACCCCGAAATTTGCCGTACTGATTCGCCCTTCAGACAAGATACGCTTGCGTGCAAGTGTAGGCAGTGGCTTCAAGGCACCTGCCTTTCGTCAATTGTATCTGTCTTTCACCAATCCTGCAGGAGGCTATTCTGTATTCGGTTCACTGCCGATGCTGGCTGGTATCCGCCGACTGGAGGCAGAGGGTCAGATTGAACAGAAATTTTTTGACCTGTCAAAAATGGATCCTTTGAGAGCGGAAAGTTCAATCGCATTTAATCTAGGAGGCTCCATAGAACCATTCAAGTGGCTCCATGTCCAGGCGAACGTCTTTCATAACAATGTTCGAGATCTGATTGAAACCCAGCCAGTGGCCCAAAAAACGAATGGTGCTTTTGTGTACGGTTATTTTAATTTGGCCCGAATCTATACACGCGGAATAGAGCTTGAAACGAAGATTCAGTCACATCTGACAAGTAATGCTCTGGTTGACATTACACTGGGCTATCAGTTTCTTCAGGCTCGAGATCGCGAAGTTGTTTCTGCATTGAAAGAGGGAACCGTATTCGGTCGTTACTCGAATGGGCGGGACTACCGGCTCCGTCTCGGGGATTATACGGGTATGTTCGGACGCTCACCCCATTCAGCGTCACTCCGTGCCGCCTATACCAATACGACTGCTGGTGTGATCGCGAGTATTCATGGCCGCTGGCGGAGCCGTTATGGGTATCGGGATTTGGATGGGAATAATCTGGCCAATCGTTCGGATGAATTTGTGCCGGACTATGCTGTACTTGGAGTAGCGGTCACCAAAACATTTTCACTTGTCCGGGCAGTTGAGGCAGCTGTTCAGATTGGCTTGGATAATGCTTTTGATCACACCTACCCCACGCTGGTGCCATCCCTTCCCGGGCGCAGAGGATATGTATCAGTTCAATTCAACTTTTAATAGACTCCCGTTTTTGAATTCGGGATTCATAGCTCCAGAACTGTGATTCCATAATCATCTCGGAATATGGAATTGCATTTTAAGAACTCTATATCAAACAGATCAAATGATAAATATTAAAGAAACGGTGTCTAACTACCGAAATATCCGGTTTATGATGATGGCCTTCATCATCTTTGTCGCGGCATGTGATAGTGCAGATCCAGATCCAGACCCCATTCCCCTTGAGACACAGGTAGCTGAGGATGTCCCAGCCGATCCGGCTTCGGGCAGAGATCCAACGACCGGGCGAGCAATTTCAAACAACTTGTTTACGCTGTATGATCTTGACGCAAATCAGGTCGTTCTTTCCTCATCTGTAACAGACCCTGCTCAACGTCAGTCGGATTCAACCGGAACGGTATGGGATTTGGGCTTTAAATCGACTACGATCATCTTCAATGGAGGTAGTAGTGGACCCGGCGAGGCAAGTGCTCAAATCCTTCGACAATCTTTCGATGAGGTAGTCGAGGCACCAGCTGCCGGATATATCTCCGATGGAGAGAATGCAGATTGTCCACAAGTTCAAACACCGATAGGTCCAAGGCCAGGTAGTACGCTAGCAATCTGCACAGGATCTGACAATGGATGGTACAACTATGATTCAAATGCCGGCCTCATCAGTCCAATTCCCGGGCGTACCATTGTAATGAAAACCGCAACGGGAAACTATGCGTCCCTTCGAATTCTCAGCTATTATCGGGGAAATCCCAATCCTCCAGATACAAATGCTCCCTCACGTTATTATACGTTTGAGTTCATCATACAGACTGACGGATCACGTGATCTTCGTAATACGGTCTCTATGAAATGACGATTCAAAACGCTAAATACTATACCCGGGTATAGACTCTGGATTGCTTTGATGTTCTCTTGGCAGCCCGTGGGCAAAGTCTGTCGTAAAAAAGGGAAAGCTTAGATTGACTGAAAATCGTTAGTCTTTGTTATCAAAACGCTTAAATTCGTTGCTTGCAGTACGTTTTGCTTGTCAAATGTGCAAATTCAGCATCAAAAACTACTGTCCAAATTTATCTGGCTGGGGTTGTTAAGATTCGGAGTGGAGAAATATTCATGCAGCTCCAGACAGGATCCAGAGGGGAACGTGTGAATATTTCAGATAGCGAAGTATAGAGTAACTTCAACGCGTGTGTGATCATTCCAAAGGGCTCACATAGGTGTAAGTGATTGAGTCACGGTTCTTCTTCACTTGGGAGCCTGTGAGGAAAAATTATTTCTATGGGGCGAAGTCCCGTGGGAAGGTCAACGTACTTCAAAATCAGATTTACCTTTTGCTGCAACGTCAAAGAAGCTGGTGAGCGGGGCAGCAGTAGCGAATCTTCATCTTTCTGAGAAAGAAAGTCAGTGTGTCCATATATGGTTACCCATACAGCAGAGGATTCCTTTGCCTTCAAGTCCGTTGGTAGCAGATATTTCGCCTGATGGCACTGCTCCGATCCTGACTCCTTGGCGTATTCCGGCGATTGCCCTTTCCGATGAGGATGTGATTGATTTTCTTGCAACCTGTTTTGGCAAGGAAATGCTCGCTCCCGGTATTTTGACAGGGACCGATATACGCTTCTTTACAAAAGTACTCCGGTTTGTCGGGGCACTGATGGCCAAAGAACAATTTATTCCCGGCCTATCTGAACGAGATGGAATTTTTAAGGCTGTATGGGAGCCAGTCATCGCAGGAAAGGATACAGAAATACTCTCCACACTTGCTCGGATCATGCCTCACGCTTGCCGCGCATTGACAGAGAATAAGAAGGTTAGGCCCAATGCAAATCCGGTCGATGTGATTTCGTGGGTAGCGGGATTCTTTGTTGATTATCTGGTAAGGCTGTACTGGATTGACAAACCACGTTCAAAGGTACGCAAGGCCGTCAAAAAAACCGTTTGCCACTATGCATGATCAGTGGATTCATGCATTACGCAGTTGGCATCCCGAGATGTCTGGTGAAAAAGAGGAGTTGAGTTATTTGGCTGGACAGATCAAGGCCTGGAGGCGCACACTCTTTATTTCAACGAATACTCCGTTACGTCTCGGTTTTCGTCTTGAAGAGCCCGCAGAGGATGATCCCTCGGAAGAATGGTATGTACGCTATTTGCTAAATGCTGTTGATGATCCCAGTTTGTTCATTGAAGTAGCCGATGCATGGAACCCGGACAAACACACAAAGTCAATTATTGCAAAATATCAGATAAATCTTCAGGAGTATCTACTCACCTCATTGGGACATGTATCTGGTTTGCATTCGGTACTCGGCGAGAGCCTTAAGAAGCCTCGGCCAGGTGGTGTCAGCCTGGATACCAGAGGTGCTTATATGTTTGTGAACGAAGTAGCTTGACTACTGCAACAGGCTGGGTATGGTGTCCAATTTCCGGCATGGTGGAGTTCTACCGCGCCCCGGAGGCAGATGTCGGTACGAGCATCGGTCACATCTCCGTCCATGCAGAGTCAGGGTGGGTTTTCGCTTGAAAGTGTGGTGGAATTTGACTGGTAGCTGGCTCTCGGGGATGAGAATCTCTCATTTAACGAGATAGAAGCTCTGACTCGTATGAAGATGCCACTCGTTAAAATTCGAGGACAGTGGATGCAATTTGATTCCGAAGCCATTGAGGAGGCAATCAAGTATTGGAAGAAGGTAGCAGTGGGCAAATTAATGCTCGTAGTGTTGTTCAAATGGCACTCGGCACCGCGCAAGTACCGGGAGAGCTTCCCCTTGAAGGAGTTGAGGCTACGGGATGGATTGGAGATCGGATACTCATCTTTACGCAGTTTACCGAAATGGGCAATATTCTCCGTCAACATCCACAGGAGGCCTTCGGGCGAGAGGTTTTATTCTTGCATGGTAGCGTACCCAAAAAAACAGCGAGATCGTATGGTGGAGCGGTTTCAGATGGAGGAAAATGGGCCACTCGTCTTTCTGTTATCCCTGAAAGCCGCGGGAACAGGTCTTAATCTTACACGAGCCAATCATGTATTTCATTACGATCGATGGTGGAATCCGGCTGTGGAAAATCAGGCGACCGATCGTGCTTTCCGGATTGGACAGTCCAGGCATGTGCAGGTATACAAATTTGTATGCACCGGTACCGTAGAGGAGCATATCAACGAAATGATTGAGAAAAAACAGGAGGTTGCAGACAGTGTTGTGGCGACAGGAGAACAGTGGATTACGGAAATGACTACCCGAGATCTCAAGAAAATTCTTCGCCTCCAAAAGCAAGCAGTTGAGTCATAGGCGATAAGACAGAATACAAATTTCTATTATGCTGCATTACTATTACCTTCCACCCTCTCGGCCTCGTACTGTGAAAGGCGGTATCAAGGCGTAGTCCAAGCGGGGCGGCTTTGGACAAACTTGGTGGGGGCGTCAATGGATCGCCACACTGGAGGGTTTTCGTATTGGTGCCCGGTTGGGGCGAGGCAAGGCTTATGCGCGTAGTGGACAGGTATTATCAATTGACGTGAAAAAAGGTCAAGTAACAGCTGATGTGCAGGGATCCCGCCGGTCACACTACAAAGTGAACATTCGCCTGACGGCCTATAAACATTCAGTTTGGAAGAAACCTGCTCAATCTTTGAGAGAACAGCCTTTCTATGTAGCACGACTTCTGGCCGGTGAGATCCCTCAAGATTTTGAAGATGTGCTGAAAGCTGCCGGGATCTCACTTCTTCCTGAACGTGGAGCGGATCTCAAGACGGGTTGTACCTGTCCGGACTGGTCGAATCCATGTAAGCATATCGCGGCGGTCTATTATCTGTTGGCGGAAGAATTTGATCGAGATCCGTTTCTGCTTTTTGAATTACGTGGAATTACGCGAGAAGAGGCTCCTCAGATATCTGTGCCCGTCACACCCGATTCAGATTTCTGGGAGGAGGGCTCGCTACCGGAGAATTTGTATGGAGAAGTTCGTAGAGCACCTGTGACTGCAGCACTGCTTAAACGTCTGGGCAAGGTTCCCTTCTGGCGCGCAGAGGAGGCTCTGATGGGTGTGATGGAGCCCTTCTACAAAAAAGCATCTCAATATGGATTGAGATGCTTCCGGGTCGAAGAAGAGTCGTAAGCGACATGCCTCCGGTTATCGATACACTCGTTGTTGATCTCGGATTTGGCTACCAACCTCAAAGATTCCATCAGAACATTGCGGATAGAAACTGGATTTTTTCAATAAAAAATATCGGTTAGACAGGTTCACTTTCCCAGAGCATACGAATGGGTACAGAATACATATTGTCCCCCCAGGCTCTACAAATCTCTCCATCATAGAGGACCACACCGCATCTGAATCGATCACCATGAGTGGCTTTGATTTTTCGTAATCCCTTAAAATCAGAATTAGATACGGAAGCAGTAGATTTAACTTCAATTCCAGCTAGTTCGAAGGCGCCAAGTTCCATAATTATGTCTACTTCAACGCCATCTTGATCTCGGAAATGGTAGAATTTGTATGGTTCATCGGAAAAGCTAGCTTGCCTCTGTAACTCCTGCAAAACAAATGACTCCACCAACTGCCCAAACAGCGCTCGATTTTTTCGAAGTGATTTTGCACCAGTTCTCAACAAGGCACTGGCGATTCCTGTATCACTAATGTGGATCTTGGGTGTTTTAATCAGCCGCTTCATTTGATTGGTGTACCAAGCGGGAAGTCGATAAATCAGAAATTGACGTTCCAGTAGAATCAAATAGTCTCGAACTGTATTACGGTTCATCTGTGGCGTCGATGCGATTGCAGAAACATTAAAAAGTTGGCTCGATAAATTGGCTGCGGCCGTTAGTAGTGTGGGCAATGCCTCTGATGAGTGAATACTGGCTAACTCAGTGACGTCTTTTTGAACAAGATTATTCAGATAGTTTTGATACCATGAAAAACGTCTACTATCAGTGAGACGAGTAAGTACTTCCGGGTAGCCCCCGATCACTATTCTCTCCGCAAGGTTATCCTTCAACCGCTCGCATCTTCCCGTCCTGAAAATTCCAGCAAATAGATTTTCTATGAAATGGGGCGAATCATTATGCTCTATTTCTAGCTGTGAGAGCGGATGTAAACGCACAATCTCCATACGACCAACAAATGCATCAGCTAACCCGGAAACAAGTAGCAGATTCGTTGATCCGGTCAGGATAAATCGTCCGGGTATTCTGTTTTGATCCACTGATAATTTGAGTGTACGAAATAATGATGGTACACATTGCACTTCATCAAGAATGACGTGCTCAGGCAGATCATCTACAAATCCTCGTGGATCATCCTGTGCATATTCTAGGGTATCCTTGTCGTCAAATGTATAGTATGAATAACCAAGTGGTAATCCCACCTTTTTTGCCAAGGTAGTTTTCCCGCACTGTCGTGGGCCATGTATCAAGGCGATCGGTGTGTCTTCAATGACTTCGGCGAGTAAGGATTCGGATGAACGAGGGATAATCCTTTGATGAGGCATTTGGATCAATTACAAGGAAATTATGCAGAAATTCGTCAGATATTTCTTAGGCAGGTTGTGGGTAAACGCTTCGGTAGATTGTCAGATTCACACCTGATAATTGTCAAAAATAAATGCGGTAGATTGTCAAAAAAACTACGGAAAATTAGCAATTTCTGCTCTTAGTCCCGCTGGATTTTGGCTTATTTTAGGTCAAAAATCATTGTTGTTCGGCCACCCTGTATGGTAGAATCATGATTGGAGAGACAATAACCATTTCACTGCTACAGAGCCTCCGTGAAAAAGAAGTTCAGTTAACAAAAATAACTGAAGGGTCAACTTGTGAAAGACTTTATTGATTTTCGTGATGCATCGTACAGTGCATGTGAGTTCATCCGCGGAATTCGTGGACGAAAGTCCGTTTTATCATTAGAGCAATCTTCTCACACGTTGATGTTGGGAGAAATGATTTATTGAATGTGCAGGATCTGCTGTGAAGAGACAGGGCGTCCATCAAGAAAGCCGCGAACAAAATAGATCCCGCTGGATAAATTCTCGGCGTTCAAATTTACACGCACAGGTGAGTGTAAAGGCGGTGTACCGCTAAATAGTGTACGGATTCGGCGTCCAACCAGATCATACAGTTCAATGGAGACAGATCCGTGTGTTCCAGAAGTAAATTCAAACGAAGTTTCTGAGGTGAACGGGTTGGGATAAGCCGCACCGGTTACAAGATCTTCCGGGTAGAGTACAACGGTAATCGATTCCGTAACCTTAGTGAGACCGTTCGCAGCAATTTGTCGGATTTGAAATGAATGTTGGCCGGGATCTAAATCGTTGACCGTATATGTAAACGTGGCTGGGGCATCCATACTACCGGATATTTCTGCAAGAGAAACCAATGGATCGGTGCGTTCAACCACAAAGGTGATTGAAGTGGATGGCAGGATTGCAGACCAGATAAGTTTCACAGACTGTTTACCGGGGATCGCATTCAAGTCACTGAATGCAATAAAATCGTATCCCAAGCAATCTCCGCGCAAGGGCAATTGACAGATCGGGTTCACGTTCAGGGTTGCATATTCCATGCTATTTGGTACACAAATACCTGCATTCATTGACAGATTGCACTGACTTAACTGTGCGCCAAGCGTTGCCATTGGTAGTGACAGTATGCCGGTGAGTTCATTGCTGCTAAGATCTAAAGTTTTGAGTTGACCCAGTTCTGTATACCCGTCAGGAATACTCCCTTGCAGAGTATTTTCTGAAAGATCAAGGATTTCCAAGTTCTGGAGGGAGGAGAGTGAGCGAGGTATAACACCGGTCAGTCCATTGTCGGGCAGGATGATACTGGTAATTTTTTGATCATGACAACGGATTCCATGCCACGTACATGGATCTGCATTGGCAAGCCATCCATGATTCCGAGTCCATGATGGACCTTCAGTTTCAAAATATACTGACTCGAGGCTCATACAATCTGATCCCTGACATACCTTGCATTCGCTCTGGGGAAGAATGGAACATACCTGATCCAGATTTGCATAGGGAGGAGCATCCGGGAGGCAGATACGGTTTCCTTGCAGATTACAGTTTTGGATATTCGCAGCAAAGGTCGCTGTCGGGAGAGAAAGTGCTCCCTCCAGATCATTGTCAGCTAGAGAGAGCCAAAAAAGATTATCCAGATGAATGAGCTCTTCGGGGATAGTCCCGGAGAGCTGGTTTTGGCTCGCATCAAAAAAATTAAGTGCATCCAGCTTTCCTGTCCAGGCTGGAAGCGTTCCGATAAACAAGTTCTGGCTCAGATTGAAGTATTCAAGTCGCAAGAGGTTTTGGAGTGTATCGGGGAGGTGTCCGCCCAGTCGATTTTCATGGAGATCCAGATGTTGAAGGTTGATTAATTGCCCAAAACTTTCGGGTACAGGTCCCAGTAATTGATTTGCTGAAAGGCTCAATTCACGCAGATTAGTCAGGTCTCCGAGTTCCGGGGGAATCGTTCCCGTAAACGCATTGTTGCCCAGCATAAGGACTTCCAAGTGTTCTAGATCTCCGATCGAAGGCGGAATCACACTGATCAGTTTTCTCAGGCGGGCACCCCGGCCAGTATTATCGATACGAATTGATTGTAGCTCTGTAAGTAAGGCCAAGTCGCCGGGAAGGACACCTGTGAGATTATTGGCAGACAGATCAATATGAGTAATTTCTCTTGGCCAGGCTGAAGACTCGCAAGTGATGCCGTACCAGTCGCATGGCTGATTAGTGACAAGCCATCCTCGAATATTGAACCAGTTATATCCATCGGTATCCATAAAGAGTTTTTCCAGAACCGTACAGTCCTCAGTGGTAATCTGAGTAATCTGGCGGCATCCTAAAAATTGCGCTTTCAGATCAGCGATAGAAGCGATTGAAATGATCAGAACTATAGTGGAGATGCGGATCATATATTTAGGAACCCGTGAGAGAAATCGGGACTAAATCCCCTCTTGGCACAAGGCCAACAAGCCTACCAGATGACACGAACACAGCCTAGGGAAGCGCCAAGGATTTGCCCCGGCAGTTCAGAAAACGTTCTCGCAAACTATTGATGCGGGGTTACCATTAGGTCACTTATGTGTACGTTGAGCGCATGGTTGATTCGAAGACCCACAGTTCCATCGATCATCATCTGGTCACGAGAGAAGCTGGCAACCTCGATGCCATTTATCGAAAAGGCGACCATATCTTCGAGTGCATCAATTCGTAAATGGTTTTTGACGGACCCTTCTGTTTCAGGCCCAAAGACATTGATTGACTGACTGGCTGTCCAATCCTGAATGATCGATGTTTCGGACCCCGTGCGGCGTTTGATTAAAAATTCTCCGGAGTTGCGAAGGAGAAAATAATCATATTTGATCTCATCATCTTCCAGCTTTTGGCCACCCAAAAACACACCATAGGCCTCTCGGCGTTCACCTGGATCAAACAGATGGATAGTTGACTCCAGCGTATAGCCTCCACTTGCTACGAGATCAGGGTGGTAGAAAATTGCGGCAGGACCGGTGGTAATATGCCAGCCGGGAGTCATGTTGACAAAGAAAATGTCGACAGAATCTTGATCTGCACCAACAACTAACTCCGGATTTGGGCGGTCAAGACGTACCTTCCAGGATTCAGGAACCATTAGGTTCTCTCCATCTGGCTTGGCAGGATCCGGCTGAGCCAAAGCAATGAGTGGAAGAAAAAGAAGCAACGCTATGGATGAAACTTGTTTCATTGGAATACAATTTGTGAAAGTAGTCGGATCGATAATTTACAACTTCCGAGACTATACAGCAAAAGTTTCGTAGAACAAATTCGGGTAGAAATGCGTTTTCCGCCATCTATGCAATCAGATTAAGCCCCCGTGCAGGAAAATCTCCCCATACTTGAAGATCTGGATACAGCTCGGTTACCTCACTCAGAATGTGAGGGCCGTTCGTCTGTATATCTGGAAACCTATGGATGTCAAATGAATGTGTCCGACTCCGAGATCGTAGCCTCTGTTCTGCGCACTGCCGGATTTGGATTGACACATGACCCCCTTCAGGCAGATGTGATTCTGATCAATACATGTGCGATCCGAGAGAATGCTGAGCAGCGGGTTCGCAGACGCCTTGAGTTTTTTCGGGCCCGAAAACGAAAACACCAGCCTGATCTGAGGATTGGGGTCCTTGGTTGCATGGCCGAACGGCTTCGCCATAAACTTCTGGAACAAGAGCGCCTGGTGGATATCGTTGTAGGGCCGGATGCGTATCGCGATCTTCCTCGACTGTTGCGCCACGTCGAAAAAACAGGCCAGAGTTCAGTCAATGTTGAATTATCACGTGAAGAAACCTATGCAGATATTGCACCGGTGAGATATGATTCCAATGGAATCAGTGCATTTGTTTCCATCATGCGAGGATGTGACAATATGTGCGCCTTTTGTGTTGTTCCTTTCACACGGGGACGTGAGCGTAGTCGGAATGCTGGAACGATTGTTCGAGAGTGCCAAGATCTCTTTAACGCCGGATACCGAGAGGTAACACTACTTGGGCAGAACGTGAATTCGTACCGGGATGGCCCAGTAGATTTTGCAACGCTGGTTTATCGTGTCAGCTTACTCTCCTCTGAGCTCCGCATTCGTTATTCAACCAGTCACCCAAAAGATTGCTCTGAAGCACTGTTGGAAGTCCATCGAGAACGTTCGAATGTGTGTAATTTCATTCATCTCCCCGTGCAACATGGAAACTCAGATGTTCTGGGGCGTATGCGTCGTGGTTACTCTTCTGATGAATACCGGGCTCTCATTGAACGTGCACGCCGGATCTGCCCTGGAATCTCCCTCTCAACCGATATTATCACAGGATTCTGTGGTGAAACCGAAGCAGAGCATCAGGACACACTTTCGCTGATGGCAGACATTGAATATGATCATGCGTTTATGTTTATGTATTCGGAACGGCCTGATACTTATGCGGCTCGCAAGTATGATGACGATGTCCCGGAGCATACAAAAAAGCGCCGCCTGAATGAAATCATCAAACTTCAGAACTCAATATCACTGAAAAAAAACAAAGAGGAGGTTGGATTTGTACGTACGGTGTTGGTGGAGGGCCCAAGTCGCCGCAGTGAAACTCAATTTTGTGGTCGCACGGATACCAATAAAATGGTTGTTTTCGATCGTGGTTCACTCCAGGCGGGGATGTATGCACAAGTACGGATCACCGGGTGTACCTCTGCGACACTCTTTGGTGATGTGGTAACTCTCTGAGTCAAAAAATTCTCCGTCTCATGGATCGTCAAACAGTTCAGGATCGGTTTGGAATCATCGGTGAGTCCAGTGGAATTCGCCATGTGATTGACCGAGTTCGCCTAGTTGCGGGCACTGACATCTCTGTGCTTATTGAAGGAGAGAGCGGAGTTGGCAAGGAACTGATTGCCCAAGCGATTCATGAACTCTCTCGTCGCAGGCATAAAGCTCTCAAGGTCATCAATACAGGGGCGATTCCTGAAGGCCTGATTGAATCCGAGCTCTTTGGTGCCGAAAAAGGTTCTTACACTGGTGCTACTGAACGCCGTCGAGGACTGTTTGAGGAAGCGGATGGAGGCACGATTTTTCTCGATGAGATCGGGGAAATGCCACAGTCTGCACAAGTCAGGTTGTTGCGAGTCCTGGAGTCCGGTACTTTCAACCGGGTTGGCTCTACAATCATTCAACGAACTGATGCACGTGTTGTCGCTGCAACCAACAAGAATTTGGGAAATGAGGTAGCAGATGGTCGTTTCAGAGAAGATCTGTATTACCGCCTGAGTACCGTGATTATTCACATCCCGCCGCTCCGTGAACGAAAAACGGATATTCGACCGATCTTTGATGCATTTCTGCATACATCCAGTCAGAAGTATCAATCGCCTCGCCGAACATTGACAGCGGAGGCATATGATCTGCTGGAATCTTACTCATGGCCTGGCAATGTCCGAGAGTTGCGCAATGTAGCAGATCAAGTGGTAGTCTTGCATCGTGGAGCCAGTGTAGATGCGAAAGACATTCGGCCTTTTTTGCGTGGTATCTCTGCAAATAATCCTTCCACATCCATCATGCGGATCGAGGGAGGACAAAAGACGACTCCAGAATCCTCTCATGAATTAGCGGTTGTTTACCGCGCATTATTGGAAATCCGCCAGGATATACAACATCTACGCAAAGATCTGGCTATGGTGTTACAGCAGATCCTGCCAGACACCAAGTCAATGGGGAGCTATCCGGATGAGCTGGAGATTGACAATGCGACCGCCGTACCTATGTTACCCGAGCCTAAGCCTGAAAAGAACCTGGATGAGGTAACCTTTGAGATTGATAACAAAATTGATAACAAAGAGGAAGAGCCTCTTCTCACACTGAAAGAGGCAGAACGGAGGCTGATCTTTGAAGCGATGAAACGCCACAATGGAAATCGCAAAGATTCTGCCGAAGCGTTGGGGATCAGCCCGAGAACATTATATCGTAAACTTAGGGAGTTGGATGAGGGTTCGGACTAATCTTGTCCTGATTGGATTGGCTCTTTCTTTGCAAAGCTGTTCATACTACAGTTTTACCGGAGTCAGTATCCCCCCTCACCTGCGTACGATCGCAATTCCACTTGCTGAAGATGAAAGTATCGGTCCCCTGACGCTGCTGGATGAATCTCTGACCGAGTTAATGATTGACCGATTTGTCCGGCAAACCAGACTCTCTCTCATTGAGGATGAAGCAGAAGCAGATCTGCTTCTCACTGCCCAGATTATTCGGTATGGAAACGCCCCAACATCCGTGACCGGTCAAGAGCGGGCCCAGCTCAACCGTGTATCTATCTCAATAACTGCCCAGTATATTAACCAAGTGGATGATGACACTATGGAACGGACGTTCAGCGGGTTTGATGATTATGATGCTTTGGAGGGTGGATTGGAAGCGGAAGAATTGGCCGCACTAGCTGCACTGGAAAACATTGCCGACGATTTGTTTACTGCGGCAACATCTAATTGGTAGAGGTCATGCTGGCCTTTTTGTACGCGGGCGCCATGACCCTGCTTGCTTTCTATGGTGCCAATTTTTTGTGGATGAGCATCATCATTGCTCGCAGTGAAAAGACAGGTTCAGGCGCCTTACCACATGCAAAGGCGAGTCGTATCTGGCCGTATGTAACTGTTCAAATTCCTCTCTACAACGAGGCATCCATGGCCAGGCGTGTGATTGATGCTTGCGCAGCGATCAAGTATCCGTCCAATCGACTGGAAGTACAGGTCCTGGATGATTCCAATGATGAAACAATTCGTATCACCCGGAAGGCGGTTGCCGATTGGAAAAAACGTGGAGTCAACATATCCAGAATACATCGACCTCATCGTGAAGGATACAAGGCAGGTGCATTGGCATATGGGCTGGAATCGGCAAGTGGTGAACTGATTGCTGTATTTGATGCAGACTTTGTTCCTCCTGAAAATTTTCTGATTAATTTGGTACCACTCATGGAGGAATCAGATCTGGGAATGGTCCAGGTTCGATGGACTCACTTGAATGCCCAATCCTCGCTGCTGACTCAAATGCAGGCATGGTCTCTTGATACCCACTTTGCGGTGGAACATGTTGCACGCAATACCTCAGGGTGTTTTATCAATTTCAATGGAACTGCAGGTTTATGGAAACGAGCTTGTATTTTGGATGCGGGAGGCTGGCAGGACGATACATTGGCGGAGGATCTGGATTTGAGCTACAGAGCACAACTTCGGGGATGGAAATTTAGATATATCAATGAGTTGGAAGCACCGGCAGAATTACCTGAGACACTCGGTGCCCTTCGGATTCAGCAAACACGATGGACCAAAGGAACCGCAGAAACCGCCCGCAAACTGCTTCGCCCGCTATGGAGAGCCTCAATTCCTTTGAAGACTAAAGTTCAGGGCACGGTTCATCTTACTTCGCATATCGTCTATCCATGTCTTTTCCTTGCCGCTCTGCTTCATCCACTTCTTCTGTTCTTGGAGACAAGTGGATATGGTCCGGGCAAAGTGTATTTTGGTATCATGGGCCTCGGACTGGTCGGATTACTGGGATTTTTTCTTGCACAGATGTTTGCACAGCGCCAACTCTACCCGGATTGGTGGAACCGTATCTGTTTTTTTCCGATATATATGGCAGCGTCGATGGGACTTGCACTCAATAATACAAAAGCTCTTTGGAGTGCTTGGCGAAAAACCCGCACGCCTTTTGAGCGAACTCCAAAGGCCAGCGGGCATACCTCTGTAAGAACATCCATGGGCATCGTAACACTTGAAATCATTATGGCTGTATATTCAGTGGTTGGACTCGCGTACCTTCTTTCGCAGGGGCTGTGGGCAGCTGTCGGATTTCAACTTATTTTTGCAATGTCATATATCTTAGTAGTACGATATAATATTCTCGAGTTTCGTTCACAAACAAGATGAATACCCTTACGCTTTTTGATGCACTGAAATTGATAGGAGATCATCGTGCACAGGAAATTCTGGAGCAATTGGAGGAACTGCACCTTCAATCCCCTGAGGATGTTCCAACTAATTATATCCTTGCCCATGCACTTGAAATGTGTGGGTTAAAGAGTCGTGCGGAGTCCGTCTGGAACAATGTAGCTCCCCTTCAGCCCGAGCAGCAAGCTCCGAAAAAGACCGAGCTATCGGATGAAGTGAACTCATTCATCCATACAAGCGGTATTCAGATTGAGTTAAACAGAATTGTTGAAGGGGATAAACTCGATGAGATTCAACAGTTGATCCTTCAACTTGACGCTGCGGATCGAACCACATTTGATGAGGAGCTTTTAGCTGGTGATACGTCTCTGGGAGAGTTCTCGGAAGAGTCCTATGATGATCCAATTACGGAGACATTCGCGCGTATTCTTGTCACCCAAAAAAAGTACTCGGAAGCATCCGATGTCTATCGATCTTTGAGCGAACAAAATCCGGCCGAAAAGGAGCGCTTACTCGCCGAAGCGAAAAGATTAGAAGATCTTGCCAAACAGGAGGCAGATTCGTGATAGCTCCCAAAGACTGTCGCTGTGTTGCCGGTGTAATGAGTGGTACATCCCTTGACGGGGTAGATGTCGTCATTGCGAAGATAGAGGGGCATGGGAGAGATTTGCGAATCGCGAGCTGTTACGGAGACACATACCCCTTCCCCAGCGAATTATGCGACATTCTGAATGCAGCCGCTAATCAGGAAGAGATTGGTGTGGCTGCGTTAAGTCAATTGAATGTACGATTGGCTTACGAATACGCCCAGAAGGTTAGGCATACCATGAAAGCCAACGGCGACGAGGTTCGAGAACTTGATTTGGTGGGGTGCCATGGTCAAACTATTCGTCATCTTCCCGATAAAGTACTGGTCGCCGACGAGGAAATCAGTTCAACGCTGCAAATTGGCGATCCCGCTACAATGGCCCAGCTTCTGGGGGTACCGGTGATTGGAGATTTTCGATTGGCCGATATGGCCTGTGGTGGCCAGGGAGCACCTCTGGTTCCGTATTTTGACTACGTAGTATTCACACACGATACTGAGAGTCGAGGCTGTCTGAATATTGGAGGCGTAGCAAATCTAACGATCCTGCCGCCAAATGCCCAGCCTGATCAGGTGTATGGTTTTGATACAGGGCCAGGCAATATGATTATTGATGTTTTGTGTCGCCGCACTCTGGGAGTGCCGTATGATGAGGGAGGGCGCATTGCGAAATCCGGGACCGTTCATGAATTTCTCTTGGCCGAATCATTACGGGATCCCTTTATTGTGTCCAGCCCACCCAAGTCGACGGGCCGTGAATATCTGAGTCATGCGTTCCTGCAACGATTCTTGGATCATTCAAAACAATTATCTCCCGAAGACTTGATTGCCACAGCTACTGCATTGACCGCTGCATCCGTGTGGCAATCCTATGAGTCATTCATTCAACCACACCATTCTTTGGATCGTTTGATTGTATCCGGAGGCGGAGTGCACAATCAAACTCTATTGGAGATGCTGAGAGATTACTTTATGAACAAGCTCTTCCCGGTACATATAGAGAGCTCAAATACCTACGGGATCGATGCAGACGGTAAAGAGGCCCTGTGCTTTGCAGTACTCGCTCATGAAACTGCAGATGGAATTCCAACGAGTATCCCGTCCGTTACTGGTGCGACTCGCGCTGCGGTTCTGGGTAAGCTTTGTGTCCCATAGATTGTGTGGCTTAACAAACTGTATCCGGAAGCTCCCATGTCAACGATCAAGTTTTATCTCTCATCCGAATAAAGTCTGATAGGATCATAGATACTCCTCTTATTCCCGGACCTCGAGGATCGTTTAATGATTCCAGATCATGTTCAATCTTTTTTGTGAAATACAGTGATGTCTCTCGTTACGGAAACAGGAGAATTCAATCTCATTCACCGTCTTGCTTCAATCAGTTCACCTTACACCAAGTCCCCGGTTATTGCAGGGATAGGAGACGATGCGGCGGTATTTCGTACATCCCCCGGGATGATACAGGTCGCTACCACGGATGCCTTCATTGAGGGGTATCATTTTGACCTATCCTTTTATCAAATGGATCAGGTCGGGTATAAGGCAATGGTTGTAAATCTCAGTGATATCGCTGCCATGAATGCCTTGCCCATGCTGGCTACTGTGGCATTGGGTGTACCTGCGTCATATTCCATAGAAAGTCTGGAAGATCTTTATCGCGGTTTGGCAAAGGCAGCCTCCGAGAATGGAGTCCAGATCGTTGGAGGGGACACAACGAGCTCTCCTGTTCTAATGCTTTCCATTACTGTGATCGGTGAAGTCATTGAATCAAACATCGTATATCGAGGTGGAGCAAGGCCTGGAGACAGTCTGTTTGTCAGCGGTAGTTTGGGGGAGGCTGCCATGGGCCTTGATCTTTTACGCAACGAGGTTGATCCATCGCTGCTTGGGAACGCAGTATGGGAGAATCTCGTCCGCCGACATCTGACACCGGTCCCCCGGTTGGATCTTGTGAGAGCATGGGCCAGGGAGGGCATCCGTCCTTCGGCCCTGATTGACATTTCAGATGGATTAACCAGCGAAGTACATCACATTTGTTCAGCATCGGACTGCGGCGCAATTCTTTGGGAATCCAGTCTGCCTCTGCCGGTGGAGGTGCACACAGGTACGAAGGAGCCACGTAGCCCCACTGACTATGCCTTAAATGGGGGAGATGATTATGAGTTGTTGTTCACGGCTATGCCTGATCTGCTTGAAGGCATGTCTTCAGATCTTTTCACGGAGATCGGACTGATCACCGAAAAGGATGTTCTGATCCAGCGAACAGATGGAACATGTGAGCCCCTTGTTGCTGGGGGACATGATCATTTCAGACCTGTCTGAAAAATGTCAGTTAATTGACAGTCATTGCCTTGGCGGCTTTAGCGTTAGGGTTCAACAGCACTCAACTTTACTTCCCTAGTGATTCGGGGATGCACCTTTGCAAGTTCATTATTTCATTCGAGATGATTGTCTACGCTTGGATATTTTCTTGCAAGTGTAGGCAGGATTGGTGTGTTGATTAGTCTGTACAGGGCTGCGGACATGGTTGGGCTCGACAGGGAATGATTCATGTCTGAACAGCTGTTTGGGATCTCATTTCATAGGATAAACCCTGTAGACGGGCCATTCATCTTGATATCCCTCTCTCCACTTTTGATCAGACAATTCTTCATCAGTAGATAAACAGGCTTCAAGTTCTTTTTTAATTGATTCTTCGTCCATTTCCTGTCCAATAAAGACAATTTCATTTTTTCGATCACCAAAAATTTTATCCCATCCAGATTCAATATGCTGTTGATTTTCCACAAATGACGGATATTCAATTCGCTTTCCAAAAGGCATTGTACACCACCAAACCCCTCCACTTCCTGCTTTTAATGAACCTCCTGCCTGACTCCAAACCAAGGCTTGCTCATTTCGAGAAGCTATCCAAAACAGGCCTTTACTTCTAATAATTGTACTCGGAAATTTATGCTGTATAAAATTCCAGAAACGTTTTGGATCAAAAGGTTTTTTGCTCCGATAGACAAATGAGTTAATCCCATATTCTTCTGTCTCAGGTGTATGTTTGTCTTTTTTCAGTTCTTCAATCCAGCCCGCACTTTGTTCTGCTTCTTCAAAATCAAACAGGCCTGTATTTAAAATTTCCAGCGGCTCAATCTTGCTGAAGGTTGACTCAATAATTTTAGCAGCTGGATTGAGCTTATGTACAAAGGCTTTTAAGACACCAAGGTGTTCTCTGGACACCAGGTCCGTTTTGTTCAGGAGAATCACATTGGCAAATTCGACCTGATCTGTCAGCAAATTCACGATCGTTCTAACATCGCCTTCAATGTCACTTAATTCTCTGTCCACCAAAGTTTCTGGGCTACCAAAATCTCTGAAAAAATTGAACGCATCTACAACAGTGACCATTGTATCAATATGGCTGAATTGAGAAAGATCAATCCCATTTTCTTCATCCATAAATGAAAAGGTTTGCGCCACGGGGACAGGTTCGCTGATTCCCGTACTTTCGATCAGTAAATAATCAAAACGTTCTTCTTTTGCTAATCGTTCAACCTCAATCATTAGATCTTCTCTTAGAGTACAACAGATACAGCCGTTGCTCATTTCCACTAATTTTTCCTCTGTACGAGATAGGATGTTTTCGTTTTTAATCAAATCTGCATCAACATTCACTTCACTCATGTCATTCACAATGACAGCTACTTTCAAATTGTCTTTGTTGTGTAAAATGTGATTGAGAAGTGTTGTTTTTCCTGATCCAAGAAAACCGCTTAAAACAGTGACGGGAAGTTTTTTTGTAGTCGGCATGTGGGTACATTAATTGTTCGGAATCGTTAAACCCATCAAGGTTCCACCTCGTGATAACTTGGGAGGATTTTGTAGGTCTATGGCGGGATTTCTTCTTTGATGCTAAGTTTTTGAACAATCGATCTTAATGAATACTTCGCCCTGTTTCAGCGAGTTAAGTAGGATCATCTGTATTCAACGGTGATATATTCTCGGAATCTATAATGTATTTCAGAACAAATTTTGATCCCATCTAGTCAAACCAAATGAATTTTATGGTTGCCTCGGAGTTCAGGCGGGGAAGCAGATAAACCTGCAAAATCCATGAGAATTAATATCATCAGTCGCCCCGAATCTGAATCGGACGCCGATCTTACCTCAAGCCGAATAAAGGCGGTAGCTCTCAATGTATGCAGACTCCATACGAGACCGATAGTGGTCAGTGGGAATCGGCGACACGCGCAATGCATTTTAGAACGACAAAAAGAACATCATCCTTCAGGTCAACCATGTATGTAATCCCCATTTTAATCATACATGCTCTTGGATCTGCTTCTCTGCAATTGCAGGAGAGCTCCACGATTTCATATGAATTGGGGATCGGGGTTGACGTTGAGGCAGAAGCCGTTATACTCTCTGTTGCAGAGGCCTCCATAGATCGTTGGAATGAATCAAATCCAATATCTACAATCCATCATACGAACTCTATTATTGTGTTGGAAACTGTGACAGATTCTGAAAAAACAGATGTCTGTAATCGGACGGAGGCAGTTCGGAATGCAATTGTGAGGCTTATCTCGGATGTCAGCAATTGTGCAGACGTTACCAGCGGCCATTTGGCAGCGATCACGGGAATGTTAAATCTGGGCTATCGCAGAATTTCACGTTTGAAATCCGGAGACTTCGATGGCCTCTCCTCATTGACTGCATTGGATCTAAGTTCTGCCTCATTGGAATCTATTCCAGATGGATTATTCAGAGATCTCAGTTCTCTAAAAGCTCTTTACCTGTGGGGAAATCCTATAGAAACACTTCCTTCCAAGATTTTTAATGGCCTGACGCAGTTGACCTGGTTGTACTTGGATCAGATTGAATTGAAAAGGCTTCCCGATGGAATCTTTGATGGCCTCACATCACTCACGACACTTGATCTGAGCAAGAACGAGCTGGAAACAATTCAAATGGAAATCTTTGATGGATTGGTCACATTGGAATCCCTTGACTTGAGTCGGAATGATTTGAGGACACTTCCCAACGGATTGTTTGATGATTTGCGATCTCTGAGAGTTCTTTATCTATGGGATAACCCATTTGGCACGCTTCCGGGGGGAATTTTCAAGGAACTCACCTCACTCGAAAAATTGGGATTATGGAATAATTCTTTGACAGTGTTTCCGGCAGATTTATTTGATGGATTGAACTCACTCAAATGGCTGGGCCTATGGGATAATTCTCTGAGCATGATTCCCAGTGGATCTTTTGATGGACTCACTGCACTGGAAACTCTTTTTTTGGGTGACAACGAGTTCCAATCATTTCCGGATGGAGTATTTGATCGGATGACGTCACTGGAAATACTGGGCCTATGGGATAATTCTATCCATGTGCTTCAAGATGGAATTTTTGATGAGCTGACATCGCTGCATGTACTAGGTTTGCATGAGAATGAAATTCGGTTCCTCCCGGGCCAAGTTTTTGAACAGCTCGAGTCATTGCCGCTAAATACCTTCTATGCTGGAGGTGATTATTTTGCTTACCCCGGCTTGTCTTTATACGATAATCCCGGACAGCCTTTCAAGTCGGAAGTAGATGCGGGGCCCGATCAGTTCGTGGAGCAGGGAGTAATTGTATCTCTAAGGGGTACTGCGACGGGGCCCTGGGGTAATCTTATGCGATGGCAGTGGTCGCAGGTGGATGGATTGGATTCTGACATCCCCGTTGCTCCTGTGGATTCTGTCAGCCTGAGTGGGGCAGATACATCTACACCCAAATTTACGGCTCCGATGGTTGGTGGAGATTATTACTTCAAGTTGGTTACCGCGCCTGCATATTCAGGGATGCCGCTCGAACCATGGGGGCATGCATATTCAGATCCCGACTGGATTACAATACGCGTCGGTACAGTTACCCATGCAGTAGATCAACCTGCCAATGTGGATTTTGCCTTACTCGGGAATTATCCAAACCCATTTCACTCGTCCACTACGATTCTGATCGATCTCCCGGAAGTTTCCACAATTACCGTTGATGTTTTTAACATAGTAGGGCAGCAAGTATATCAAGTCGAGTTTCCTGAAGTCGCAGCCGGTCCTTCAAAGCCCCTTCCTTTGGAACTCGCCGGCCTCTCATCTGGCACATACATCTATCGGATCGTAGCCCGAACGAGTTCAGGAATTCATGTCGCAAGAGGATACACAACATTCATGAAATAATGGTCCTGGCCCGAAGACTTGTCTGACATTGAGATGAACACCAGAATTCATTGGAGATCAGTCATGTGCTACTCCTTGAGCGATTTCTGACCATGGAGAGCATTCAGCTGCCTCTTGGTCTTCCATAGAACATTGCATATGGATATCATACCAGCTATCAGATTGTGGCCGCTTTTTATTAATTTTTTTCCAAGATCAAGTGTTATTATACTATCCGACCGACCAGAGAAATTTTCCTCCTGAGATCAATACTGCTTTTCTCTTTGGAGATCTTCAAAGAGCCCAAGCGCTGGAGGCTAAGGCAATTTTTGTAGTTGATTCTGGTTCACTCGATGATCTGCGACAAGTCGGCGCAGGATATCATACAGGGAGTATTCCCAAGGAGGCGATTCTGAATATCGATCCATATTCTCCTCCCCGTGCGCTCATCGCAGCTGGTGGGATCATTCGACATCAGACTACCGGGGAACTTCTCTGCATCAAAAGACACGGGGTTCGAGATCTCCCGAAAGGGAAGCTTGACCCCAATGAATCAATAGCAGACTGTGCAATGCGGGAGTTACTGGAGGAAACGGGAATCCAGAACTTGGTTCAGGGAAAGCTCTTGGGAACCACAGTGCACGGATATTGCCGCAGAGGTTTTTTTGAGGTTAAAACCACATACTGGTATGCGTTCACGTCTGAGTCTACGCAATTCACTCCTGCAGTAGAGGAAGGAATAAGTGAGGTGTTTTGGCTTCCCTATATCGAGGCAGAACAAACCCTGGGGTATTCGACCCTGAGTGATTTTCTGATGGATTTAAGATTGATCAACGAAGAAGGGAGCGAACCTTGAGTCGACCGTCTTGAAGTTCAACAACAGAGTTGCCCCGCATAACGTCGAACAAATCCTGCCCCACAACATCCCATCTCCATCCTTTCCGAAGTGGGTGGTTTGAATTTCCGGGATTCTGGACTAAATCTGTAAGGCTTGAGTTTGTACCGAGAAGTTCAGACTGTATTCCAATCTCAATGGCACGACTGGTAATGATTGCGTGTAACAGTTGAACTTGCGAAAACTCTGTTCCCGAGACCGGACGCGGAGCAAGGGGGGCAGGGCATTCATGTTCGGGGGTGTTCAATGCCTCAGCCATTAGATTGGCAACTTCCAGTCCATAACGTTGAGGCAATGCGGAGCAATTCTTTCGGACAGCCTTGGGTTTTGTACACCGATTTTTTGCGAGCCGAATGATTTGCCCATCTGTCAAGAGATTTTTGGGGAGCAAGCCAGTTGCCTGTGAGGTATGTTCGCGCCAGTCTGCAATCATTGTGATAGCAGCGCGTTGGGCAGGTTCAAAAAGGTAGGTTGCTTGTGAGTTGAGGATTTTCTCTGCGCTTGAAAGAGGGGTATAGGACTTAGGGTCATTGAATGAGTTCATCTCCTCTTTTATCCAGGTGCTACGCTCGGTTTTTTTCGCTTCGGAGAGGAGTATTTCTCGAATCCGATGCAGATAGAGTACATCTTTTTTGGCATAACTGATCTGCGCAGCTGAAAGCGGACGGTGCAACCAGTTTGATCGTTGCTGACTCTTTGACAGACGTATGCCAAGAAAGGTTTGAACCAGTTCAGGCAGCGAATAATAGGTTCCCATACCAAGTAGGCGGGCCGCAAGTCTGACGTCAAAAATATTTTTTGGAGTGGCTGAGGATGCATTTGAAATAAGCCATAGATCCTGACGCGCATCATGCATAATTTTGACAATCCCTTCATGTTCAAGGACGGGCTTCAGTGCGCTCAGGTCTTTGAGAGCCAATGCATCAATAAGGATGGTTTCCTTGTTATCCAGCCCGACCTGTACGACAGATAATACGGTTACAGGGTGTCTGCCAGAGTCAAATTCGGTATCCAGAGCAACAGATGTGAGCGACTCTATCTGAGAACACAGATCCAACAGATCCTCATGCGTGGTAATCATTTATTGGAGCATGAAAGGATTTTGTAAGTTAAAAGGCGGATATACCTCTTTTGTCTATCGTGTATATCTGTGTTCAGATTATTCAATTTAGAACGGGAGCTATTTAATTATTTCGTGAAATCATTAGAATTAATATGCCGTATATCGTCACTGAGCCCTGTATCAATTGTAAGCACACTGATTGTGTTGAAGTATGCCCTGTAGATTGTTTTTATGAAGGACCAAACTTTCTGGTGATTCACCCTGACGAGTGCATTGACTGCAATGCATGCGTTCCGGTGTGTCCAGTCGAAGCCATCTATCCTAATGATGAGGTTCCTGATCAATGGGAGCATTACATTGAATGGAATACCTATCTTGCAGAAAAATGGCAGGAACAGGATCGTAATATCATTGAGAAACAGGATCCAATGCCGGACGCAGAGGAGTGGAAGACCAGGGAAAAATCCGAAGAGGATATTAAAGAATGGGAAGCCTAAGTGCCAGCGGAATAATCGCTTGCATATGCAACCTGTTCGGGGGTGAGTGTGTCAATTTGTAATCCCATCGTTTCCAGTTTCAGCCGCGCAATCTCTTCATCCACGGAGGCAGGCAGGTCAATCACACTTAGGGGGAGTTTTGTGCCGCGTTCCTTGGACTGAATTAAATTCAGGTGGGCCATGAACTGGTTTGCAAAGCTCATATCCATGACCTCTGAGGGGTGCCCCTCCGCCGCAGCAAGGTTCACCAGCCTTCCGTCTGCAAGTACATAAATCTTAGCCCCGTCCCTCCGCGTGTATTCGCGGTTATTGGGGCGGATATCTCGGATCTGGGTTGCGAGTGAAGTCAATTCAGTCAGATTCAATTCTACATCGTAATGTCCGGTATTGCATACAATCGCTCCATCTTTCATAGATTCAAAGTGTGGTCTGCGAATCACGTCTTTCATTCCGGTCGCAGTGACAAATACATCACCAAAACGAGCTGCTTCTTGCATGGGCATAACACGCATCCCGTCAAGAGTTGCTTTGAGCGCTGATGCGGGGCGCACTTCAGTTACGATTACATTTGCTCCCATTCCCCGCCCACGAATAGCAACTCCCCGGCCACAGTGTCCATATCCGGCAACAACCAGATTTTTTCCGGCCAGAAGAACACTACTGGCACGCAGGATCCCGTCAAGTGTGGATTGTCCAGTTCCATAGACATTATCAAAATCCCATTTAGTTTCGGTATCGTTCACCGCATAAACAGGATAGAGTAGCTTACCATCTTCAGCCATAGCCCGCAGTCGCTGTACACCGGTAGTCGTTTCTTCGCTTCCCCCAATGATGTGGTCCGACAGATGTGGAAACCGCTTGTGAATCGTAAAGATCAAGTCAGCTCCATCATCCAGTGTAGTATCGGGAGGGGTATCAATGGTACGGTCAATGCTCCAGTAGAAGTCTTCGACATTCTGTCCGTACCATGCATAGATTTCAATTCCACCGACCGCGAGAGCAGCGACAACTTGGTCATTGGTTGAGAGAGGGTTGCAACCACTCCAGGAAACCTCGGCTCCACAGGCAGCCAGTGTTTCAATCAGAACGGCAGTCTCCTTGGTCACATGCAGACAACCGGTAATTTTGTAGCCCTTGAATGGTTTCGTATCTGCGTATTGCTTACGAAGATGCATCAGTACAGGCATTCGACTTTCGGCCCATTCAATCCGCATTCGCCCTTCATCTGCCATGGCCAAGTCACGCACTTTGTATTTTCCCTCTAGATGATTCATGAAATAAAATGGATTCACACAAGTTATGCCGGTTGAACCTGTACACCGCCGATTCGGTTCGTTCAAGGCACGAGTGTGATAGGTTGCTGAAGCAATGAGTTACCAGCCTGCATTCTGATCCAGTAGGTCCCCGGAGCAAGGCCGCGCAAATTCAGGTTGATCGCGTATCCGCCCGCTTTTTGTATCTCGTCGGTGACATTCTGCACATGCTGACCCAGTAAATTGAAGAGCATAATTTGTACATGGGCTTCCTCGGGCAGAACATAGCTGAGGGTGGTTTCTTCAATGAATGGATTCGGAAAATTGGGATAAAGAATCAGATCAGTAGCCACCGGGACGGGCACGGCATTGTGTGCCGCTCGATAGTATTCGGCATCAAAGATGGTCCAATACCCGGTATCTGTTTTCTGTTTTCCATGAATCAGGTCAACGCGTAACTGATAGGGTTGACTTAATGATGTAAGGTCAAACCATGAATCAATGATTTCCAAAGTTTCGCCGGAAAAATCATCCTGCCCGGTATCTAACAATTCTTGATTAGGTCGTAGAGTCGTCCACAGGCTCCCGCCATCCTCAGTTACACTGACGCGCCCGACACTCCCCTCAGTAAGTTCGTAGGCGTGGCGGAGTCGCAACATGATTCGTTCTGAGGTATTCGAAAAGTATACCGGTTCAAGGACAATGGAAGATTGTTGATGTGAAAGAGCCGTTCTGGCCGAATACCCCTCGCCGAGTTTGCTCCAGACGCCACCAGGAGATGCATTGAACAGTGCCGGGCGTGGATCTTCTGAGGATACGTATAATTTTAGGAGGCGTTCGGGAGATTCTCCGCCAAGGGATTGGGTATTGTTGTCAAAATCCCGCACAGTGATGTAATAGCCCAGAATTCCGTCAGGTGGAAGTTCAGGCAACGGAATATCTGCATGATACCAATCCGGTGTGATCTCGTGAGGCGCAAATCTGTAGGTTCCCAAGATCTCCGGTTGTATAGATTCCAAATTATAGAGATGAAGTCGGACAGATTCAACTCCTAGGTCATCCGTCGCAGCGATCCGATAAGAGGTGGATGTATCACCGGGCTTGATAAATTGATTGGTATGCGGGCCATACTCAATGACGGGGGCAATATTATCCACAGGAGGATCGATTAAGATGCGAGCATCCCGAACTATCCAGCCGGCAAAATTATGTGTGGATGCATTTGAATTACCTGCCCCGGTCCCAAATGCAAGCCGTGTGCTGACGTCAAATCTGTAGGAGTCCGGAGGAGCATCAGGAAGTGGTACACGGACGCGCCTCCAGCCAAAGCTTGAACCACCAAAGGCCGGCGTTCCAGCCAGAGGGTTGGAGGTTGTCTGGTCAATGGTTCCATTGTATTGCCATTGAGGCGTGGCAATAGTCCAGGAATGACCATTGTCCGTTGAAACCTGAATCTGTCCGCCATCATAAATGATGCCCCCGATCTCCCCCGGACCGGGTACCCCGATATTTTCAAAGTCATACCAATGCCAGAATTCGAGTTGTGCACCGGGATACCCGACAAGATTCACGTCAGGAAACGATAGCAGACTGATACCGGGTCGGTCATTGTAGGGCATATCCGGTGCGGTGGTCCAGAGATTTCCTGTGTGTCCAAAGGCATCGCGATCTAGCGCCCATTCTCCCTCCGTCAATCCCGGCCACTCGCCAGGATTCCATATTCCAAGTTCATTCGAACCGGGGAGAACATCGAGTCTGAGCAGAGGCATACTCTGAGGTGGAAAGTGGGATACATTCGGGGGATCTGCCACATCGGATGCAATGATTCGATACTCCATTTTCGTTCCGGGCAATAAATTTTCCGAAACATCCAAAAATGGAAGGTTAAACGTATAGGTGCCACCGCCTGCATCTGCCAAGGGAACTGTATCACTTAAGGTTCCCTGGTTGGCAGGGAAGGTTGCGGTATACCCAAGTACGACACGGGATACCTCGTTGTCATCAGTGACCTGAATCGATAAGGGCAGGAGTGCTTCCTCCGGGGTTACATGTGTGATCGGTGTATACACGATAGATGGTGCCTGAGTGTCTCGGCCAAATCGTACGGTCCAAACTTCTTGGGGAGCTGACTTGGGCAGGAATACGGAGACTACGCTTGTCGAGGCCTGAAGGTAATAGTCCATTTTGGTGGTGGAGGGGGGCAGCCGGATCTCCCCTCTCCATTTCGTCCCTCCCCTGTATACGAGTGGAGTGTTCATGTACTCTCCCGAATCCGGGCGATAGTGGACCACCGCACTGGTAATCGAAGCTCCGGAGACTCTGATATCGGCGTCTATTTTGACGGGATCAGTGATGTTGTAGATTTGACGAAGTGGCTCGTGCGAAATGCTGGGAATCCCGAACTGCGAAGGAAGAAATCCTCTCGGCTCAAAGGTATTTATGATGTGAGAAGAGAACTCTCCGCTATAGAGTGCATTATCTGCCTGTAGGAGAGCCTCTGCCACATCAGCCAGCTTAAAATTGGGGCCGATATACGAAAAAGCAACCAAGTGCAGGCGATCTGCAATTTCGCGACCTATCTCCCCCCATAATTTCATCATGAGCGCAGCCCAAGTCCTGCCATAGAAGTAGAAATTGCAACGAGCCACACATTCCTGGCGAATGGTATCGTGATGTTCATTTCTGTCGGCACGACGTCCTCCCCATGCAATTCCATCCCACGGGAAAACTTCTCGCCAGTCTCCCATTGGAACTTGTCCGCTCTCCATCAGGTGCCTTCGGTAAGAGATTGCCCAGTAGTCTGAAAAACCCTCACTGAGGACACGTTGCTCGTACGTGAAATTGGAGGATCCAAAATAATGATGCATGATCACATGGCCGTATTCATGGAGAATCACTCCTACATCTTCTGCGTCGTCCACTCCTCCGTCTCCAAAGCCTGCTATATATCTTCCCGGCTGGAACCAGGAATTGTCTTCCGATGTCGCATGGGGGTCCACATTTAATGGGCGGGTTGGTGGGGGATGTCCAACATTCAGGTGCTCGACGTAGCGTTGGCTCTGGTCAATGAAGTAATATGCCATTACCGCCTCAAATCGATCATCGTTGCGCGTATACTTGAAATTATTCGGATCAGTCTCCACAGGAATGCTGGATCCGATAATACGTACCCAAGGGCCATTCAATTTATATCGCCCGTTCCCGTCTCGTTCAATCTCCTGGAGGGTAACGTTCTTGAGCAGGCTATTGAGAGTTGCATTATCTCGGTCATTGTTGTCAACATAATCTCCCCCATAGGGTTGGCCAGATGCAGTCAGCGGATCATGAAGCCATACGTATCCTTCTCCATCCAATCTTTCTTTGACCAGTTTAGAGTCGAATTGCATCATGCGCTGATCCATCAGTTGAATCAACGATCCTGTATTGGCATCCAAAAGAACTTCCCATTCACCGTGTGAAGAGTCGGGCCATACAACGATCCGCCAGATCAGTCGCGGCGGATCATCGGGAAGAACCAGAAGATCAGCAGGTCCTGAGGTTGCTCCATCCGGGGAAACTGCAAGCCGGGCCAGGGATTCAGCCTGAGATGCACCGATCACAGGAACAGGGTTGAATGTACCAATTGCTTCCAGGTGAGGTGCATACCCACTGGTGGCCATAACAGGGAGCCCGGAACGATTCAGATTCACATGCACAAAACGTCCATACACCTTGACCCCGGCCAGTGTTTGTTGAAAAGTCAGATGATGGGCTCCAATCGTTTCTTTCTCTTGAACCAACTCGAGTACATTCGGGGTGAGGATCCCGAAAGTTTTTCCATCAGAAAGTAGCCATTTACGGGCAGTCGCCTCCGGGGTCGCTTCCGGAGTCATCTCCGGGCTTAATCGATAGGCAGCCCGAAAAATCCCCAAACTTTCATCAATTCGTCCGTTTTCCACAGCAGTGCTTGGAAGGTACGTCCACATATTCTGGGTAACCACTGCAGAACGTGAAGCAGGCGGGAGTTCTTCAATGGCTGCTGACCGATCCTGCCCGAACGCAGTCACGGTGCAAAAAAATGTAAAGACAGAAATGAGTGCACGAAGCCTCATCAAGTTCAGGCCGTTTACGGGTTAACTTATCCCGTGGCTTAGATGCCAGCGTACGCCCGTAGCTTCTCTTTCATATTCAAACGCTCCCATGGGAATTGACTACGGCCAAAATGACCATAGGTAGCGGTCTCCTTGTAGATGGCTTTCCTGAGTTTAAGGTTTTCAATGATAGAAGCCGGTTTCATGTCAAAATTTTTCTCCACAATTTCTGTCAGATCTTGATCAGAAAAGCCATATTTTTGTGCTGTTCCCGAAGAGTCAATGAATATGGATACCGGTTTAGCTTCCCCGATCATGTAAGCCAACTGAACGGCAACCATATCGGCTAATTCGGCTGCGACAAGATTCTTAGCAATATGGCGCGCAGCGTATGCAGCAGATCGATCCACTTTCGTGGGGTCTTTCCCACTGAATGCACCACCTCCGTGTGCGCCACGCCCTCCATAGGTATCTACAATAATCTTGCGTCCGGTAAGTCCAGCATCTGCGTGGGGGCCTCCTTCAACGAACTTCGTCTTTTCATTCACATACAGAGTAAATTCTTCATCAATCAAATTTTTGTCAATCAAATTTTTGTCAATCATGGGGGGTAGCAAGTGATCTCTTATATCTCTTTTGATCTCTTGCTTTTGTACACATGGATCGTGTTGTGTAGCGATTACAATCGTATCAATTCTTTGCGGGATGCGCCCTTCCGGGTTATATTCAATGGTTACCTGGCTTTTCGAGTCCGGGCGCAGGTAGTTCATCTTATCTCCAGTTTTACGGATATTGGCCAGCTCTTGAACAAGACGGTGAGCATATACAAGCGGCATTGGCATCAGTATCGGTATACCGTTGTCTAAGTATTCCACCTCCCGGCAGGCATATCCAAACATCATGCCCTGATCACCAGCCCCCAATTCTTCCGGCTCTCCTTCTTGCGAATCTCCCCCATCTACGCCCTCAGCTATCTCCTCGCTTTGTCCATGAATGAGATCAGTCACTTTAACGGTATCCGCGCAAAATTTAAGGTCCGGGTTAGTATAGCCGATGTCATGAATAACATCTCGGGCAACCTCTTCATGATTGATCCGAGCATAACGATGGGACGGAGCACGTACCTCTCCGGCTAGGATAACATTGTTTAAGGTTACCATAGTTTCCACGGCAACACGACTTTCTGGATCAAGCTTTAGGTATTCATCCAAGATTGCATCTGAGATCTGGTCAGCGACTTTGTCAGGATGGCCTTCGGATACTGACTCAGATGTAAACAAGTACTCCATAAGAAATATAGAATTAAGTTGAGTATAAAAGGTGAGTATAAAAGAGGTTCTTGCAAAGCCTCTATTTTTGGACAGAAAAGCTCCCTCAGGTGCTTTCAGAGCAAATTTTATGCTCGATTTTGGAGGTTTTGCAAAAGGCTCAAAATTAAGCGAATATTATTTTTAAGTAATTAAATTTTAAGTAATTAAATTTTCGAACAGGTGTTGTACAAAGAGGGTTAAACCGGAGGGCCTGTGGCAGAGTACAAGATCTGTTCGTACGAATAGTTGTACAAATTTGCCGTAATTTGGTTTATGTATATGTCCGCACGAACGTATATATGCGCGTCACTGCGGTATTTTGAATTTTCACAAACAAGCTTACATCAGCAAAAACATGTCAGAACTTGCAGATAAGGTCAAGGCACTCGTGGTAGATAAACTGGGGGTTGCGGAGGATTCAATTTCTCCAGATGCTTCCTTCTCCGATGATCTGGGAGCAGACTCCCTTGATACAGTTGAATTAATTATGGAATTTGAGAAGGAATTCAACGTCAGTATCCCGGATGAGGATGCTGAGAAGATTGCTACTGTCGGGGATGCGATAGATTATCTCACCGAGAAGAGTGGATAGCAGTTGTCATCATAAAGCCTTTGGGCATGGCGATTCAAAACGAGCCGGGCCGTGTTGTCGTGACGGGAATGGGAGCATTGACTCCCCTAGGGCATTCTCCAGATGAATTCTGGGAAGGGCTTATGGTGGGCAGAAGTGGTGCTGCACCGATTACCCATTTTGATGCAGAACACTTCGCCACGAAGTTCGCCTGTGAGTTGAAGGGGTTTGACCCGCTCAATTACTTTGAACCGCGTGAAGCTCGAAAAATGGATCCGTTCGCCCAGTACGGGATGGCTGCCGCCATTCAGGCTGTTGAGGATTCCGGGTTGAATCCGGACCGGATGACACAGGATCAACGAGATCGTATCGCGGTAATCATTGGTAGTGGAATCGGGGGAATTCAGGTATTTCATGAGCAAACTGCAGCTTATATCGATAAGGGGCCGCGCCGCATTTCACCGTTTTTTATCCCGAAGTTGATCCCGGACATTGTAAGCGGGCATATTTCGATCCGGTATAAATTTCGTGGCCCCAATTACTGTGTGGTCAGCGCCTGTGCGACCGGGAATAACAATATCGGAGATGCCTACATGATGCTCCAGTGCGGAATGATTGATGCTGCATTGTGCGGAGGTGCTGAAGCAGCAGTTAGCGAGTTAGGGATTGGAGGATTTAATGCTCTTCGAGCGCTGTCAACTCGCAATGACGATCCTGCGACCGCCAGCCGCCCCTTTGACAAGACACGTGATGGATTTGTTCTCGGTGAGGGAGCAGGTGTACTGGTCATCGAAACACTGAAGCATGCGCAGGAGCGTGGGGCACGTATCTACGCCGAAATTATAGGGATAGGGATGAGTGGAGATGCAAATCATATCACGGCTCCCGATCCGGAGGGAACTGGTGCGACTCTGGCGATGCGTAATATGTTGACAGATGCACGACTGCATCCTGAAGATGTGGATTATCTGAACATGCACGGGACTTCCACTCCACTTGGAGACACTGCTGAAACCAAATCCATCAAGGCGGTATTTGGCTCACACGCCTATAAAATGAGCCTGTCTTCTACCAAAAGTATGACAGGTCATCTACTCGGGGCTGCAGGTGCAGTGGAGGCTATTGCCACAATTCAGGCGATCTGCAATGATCGGGTGCCACCGACCATCAATTTTGTTCATCCCGACCTAGATTGTGACCTCGATTACACGTTCAACCAGCCAAAGAATCGCCCCGTCAGCGTGGCCGTTTCAAATGCATTCGGCTTTGGTGGTCACAACACATCCATTGCGTTCAGGGAGTTTATCGCCTGAATCGGGGGTCAAGTTCATAAAACGCCGGTACCGCTCCCCGCGGATCATACTGGTGCGTCAGGTTTTCTTCAAGGATAGAGCCGGGGATCCGATCCCGACTTTGACGGTTTCGCTTTTTTGGGTTTTAAAACGTTATTTCTGTGGGTTCCAGCACAGGTTTTTGAGTCTCATTTGTAGCGTTCAGTTTTTCCAGAAATCTTGCCTGGAAGCCTCTGTGCGAAAGGTAACCGTCGAAGTCAGGATAAGTGCCGATATGTTGGCAGTCCATATCACAGGATCATTCATGTTCAGGGGATAAACCCAAAGAACAGACCGGGAAAGACTCCATGCCCCACGAGTTTGCAGAAAAATCAGAGCCTTGTTGAAGAGTGGCTCTGAAATGCCATCCGTCAAGGGAATTTCGGCGAATTTGACGGGGGATTCCCCCGCGTCGTATGGCATGAAGAAGATGGCAGATCTGAACTTCCCCCCTAATCCGGGGTTTTTAGGGGGGAAGTTCAGGTGCAAGATCTTTTGCTGCTGAATTACTGGCGCCGAGTGGGCGTACATAAAGATATTGAACAGGATCAGATTTATGACCTTGCTGAAGAGCTAGGTGTGTCCGAATTTACCGTCCAGTGGCAAATACAAAATCACGAAATTGCCAGAATATCACCATACCCACAGTGGTAGTTTTTGCTTGATCAAGTTGCCTAGTGGTGAACACCCCCCTTGGGTAATCGGATTCAGTAAGAACACAGATCGAATTAACGGGAAGATACACTCAGATTGACGTTGATTTTAGACCTGTTTCTGCGCGTTTGAGGTAAATTGCGGAATAAATGTCAGAATTCTCTGGATCCTACCCCAGAGTTCCGCTCGTGTGATGGGGGAGAATCGACTGGGGACGCGTGGGGAATTTCAATTCGCTCACGGGCATAGTTCGAGATCAGCCAGGTACGCATGGATGGAATCGGGATACTGTAGACTTCATCTTGGCTGTGCAATATCCCGCGCTCTACTGCTTTGGTAAACAAAC